>CAYPLG010000205.1:0-1515 GCA_964411535.1 uncultured Oscillospiraceae bacterium | reverse complement strand
GCGACGGCAGCGCCATGACGGACAGCAACGAAATTTTGACCGACCTGACGAAGGGCACGGCAGCGCTTGCCCCCCTCGGCGGCATCGGCGAGGATTTGGCCGGATACAAGGGCTATGGCTACGCGACGGTTGTGGAGGTGCTCTCCGCCGCCTTGCAGGCGGGCAACTTCCTAAAAGCCCTCACCGAAAAGGACGAGAACGGCAACAAGAAGCCGTATCACCTCGGCCACTTTTTCCTCGCAATCGATCCGGAGGCCTTCATGGGGCAGGACACGTTCAAGCATATCTGCGGCGAGATCCTCCGCGATTTGCGCGCATCCGAAAAAGCGCCTGGGCAGGAACGCATCTATACCGCAGGCGAAAAGGAATACCAGGTCTGGCTCGACCGGAAGGACAAGGGCGTGCCCGTCGGCGAAGCCGTGCAGAAGGAGCTGATTACCGTACGCGACGCAAAGAACCTGCCGTACAGGTTCCCGTTTGAAAAATAAGTTTGCGGCCTGACAAAAACTCCGTGCAGCGTCTCTGCACGGAGTTTTCTTTTGCCCGGTTATTCCGTCAGAACGCAGCGCCCGACGGTTTGCAAAAACGGCAGCAGCTTTTCGGTAAGCGCCTGTGCCGGCGTGTTTTTCTGCCGCACGCGGATGCCCGGCGGCTCCGCTGCCATCAGCTGCGCCCCGTCAAGCTGCGCCGTGGCGGCAAGCAGCCTTCCGCCGTCGATGGACGCGTCCGCAGCGAACTTGAGCGTCGCCTCCCCGTCGCGCACGGTTACGCTCTCCAAAAATGCGCGGGAAGCGTACGCCTTGACCAGCATGGTACGCATCAGGTTCAGCACCGGCTCCGGCGGGTCGCCATAGCGGTCGATAAGTTCCTCCGTAACGTCGCGCTCCATTTCGGCGCAGTCGATATCCGCAATGCGGCGGTATACCTTCAGCCGCTGCACCTCGGAGCGAATGTACGCATGCGGAATATGCGCGTCGATGGGGATATCCACGTTCGTCTCGACCGGCGGCGGCGCGGCCTTTCCGCGCACCTCGTCAACGGCCTGCCGGACAAGCTTTGTATAGTATTCATAGCCGATGTCGCTGATATGCCCATGCTGCTCCGCACCGAGCAGGCTGCCCGCACCGCGGATTTCCAGATCGCGCATGGCAAGCTGGAACCCCGCGCCGAACTGCGTAAATTCGCGAATGGCCATCAGCCGCTTCATGGCGATTTCGTTGATCGCACGCGCCCCCTGTATCGTAAAATAGGCGTAGCCGAGCCGGTTGCTGCGGCCAACGCGCCCGCGAAGCTGATACAGCTGCGCAAGCCCCATCCGGTCCGCGTCGATAACAACGAGCGTATTCGCGTTCGGAATATCAAGCCCGCTTTCGATAATCGTGGAGCAAAGCAACACGTCGGCCTTATGCGAAAGAAAATCCAGCATCGCGTTTTCAAGTTGCAGCTCCCCCATCTGCCCATGCGCAATTATGACGCGCACGTCCGGGATAAGCCGCTCGATACGCCGCGCCATGC
>CAYPLG010000204.1:0-1539 GCA_964411535.1 uncultured Oscillospiraceae bacterium | reverse complement strand
GAAAACTCGTCCGGCAGCATCGTTCCCGCCGTATCGCATACGGTGATGCGGGAAGCGCCCGCGTTGACCGCAGTGCGCAGGGCCTGACAGAGAAAGTCCGGCTCGGCGCGGGTGGCGTCCTCTGCGGAAAACTCCGCTTCCGCGCCGGCTTGCGCCGCGGTACGTACGAGCGTATCGATCAGTTCGAGCGCAGCGTCCGGCTTTTTGTGGCATTGGTACTCCATCTGCACCGTGGAAAGCGGAAGGGCGATTTGCACGCAGGGCTGCGCGCTGTCGGAAAGCGCCTGGACGGCCGCCTGTACGCCTTCTGCGGAAAGCGCCGCGGGCAGCACGATGCGGCTGTGCCGTACCGCTGCGACGATGGACTTGACGAGCAATGCATCCGCCTTGCCGCTTCCGAGTCTGGGCAGCTCGATGGCATACAGCCGAAGCCGGTCGAGGGCTTTGGCAATTTCGAGGCTTTCCTTAAAACTAGCGGAAACGCCGGAGGTTTTCTGCGCTTCGCGGAGCGTAACGTCGCAAATCTGAATCGTCTGCATAGTCGTGTTCATCCTTTCCGAAACAGCTTTTCGCTGATACATACAAAAACGTCCCCGAAGCCGTAAAATAACAGCTGCAAGGACGACACTTTTTGCCGCGGTACCACCTTGATTACCGTGTAGAACAGGAACACGGTCCCTTTGCGGGGTTCTATCAAACCCCCGGCCATGATAACGGGGCCAGCCGCCGCATTCTACTGTTGCCGTTCGAAAGCGGTGCTCCGGAATGAGACCGCGCCGATTTTCCACACCGGCTCGCACCAGCCGCCGATTCTCTTTGCTGTGGATGGAATCGCGCGTAATTCCTTCTTCGCATATATTAGGGCGCATAATATCATATACAATATAGGATTGTCAAGCGCGGGATTCCTGTATTCGCTAGCACAATTTGGGCATTTCGGAGCAAGCCAAGAGCCGATATGACTTACAACGCCTTCTTCGGGCAAGCCTTCGCGCACTCCATGCACAGGATGCACTCTGTACCGTTCTTGCGTTTTCTCGAATTGTCCGTCATGTCCACATCCATCGGGCAGACTTTTTTGCACTTGCCGCAGGAAATGCACTTGCTTTTGTCGCACACGACGCGGAACAGGGCGAAATAGCTCATGGGTTTCAAAAACACTGTGATCGGGCAGATGTACTTGCAAAAGGCGCGGTTGTCCTGGAGCAGGAACGCCAGTGCGACGCCAACCGCATAGTACAAAACGTTCCCAATGAGAAAGGCCCAGAACATGATCCGCTCCAGATTGCCAACATGGAACAGAAACAGCATGGCGACAAAGATCAGCGACAGCACGAAGGTGATATAGCGTATCCAGCCGATGTTTTTGCGTGGCTCCGTGGGCGTTTTGTACGGCAGAAAGTCCAGCACCATAGCTGTCCAACAGGCATAGCCGCACCAGCCCCGTCCAAAAAGCAGCGGCCCGAATATCTTGGCTACCGCATAGTGAATGGTCGCTGCCTCGAACACGCCCGTAAACAGATAGTACCAGAAGCCCTC
>CAYPLG010000203.1:0-1542 GCA_964411535.1 uncultured Oscillospiraceae bacterium | reverse complement strand
CTTACTTTTTTATGATTATCGGTTTGTCTCTAGAAAATGAATCCGTATTTACTAAGCCTTACCATTTTCCGCAGCTAAATAAGAGGTTATTCGTAAAGCCTACGCCATATGTTTTGACTAATTTTTGACTGCATGAGGAACGAAATTAGTCGGCATAGAACAGTCTCAATGGGATTGTATGTATTGTAATCTGAGGCTAATATATCCCACAGTTAGGGCGATTTGTGAGAAAGATGCTGGTTTTCCGCAACAAATTTCAAGCAGGGTTTTCTGTCTTTTGACGAATTCGGGACCAAAAGGTCGCTGGTTCAAATCCAGTCACCCCGACCAAATACGAGAGGGTGTCCGGTATGGATACCCTCTCGTATTTGTTTTTGATCGAATGGATTTGAAGCCGCGTGAAGAAAACGCCGCTGTGTCGGCGTTTTTAGCGGCCGGGCAACGACAGAAGCGTCCGCGCGCGCAGCGCGAAGCGCAAGCAAGCAGCGGATGGAGCGGAAAATCCAGTCACCCCGACCATTGCGGGTGTTCTGAAAGGATGCAGAACACCCGCTTTTCGTTTTGGTCAGATACTCGTGGAAAAACAAAATTGTGCCAATGGCGTTCCCGTCCTGCACACATTCTAGCAACACGCCGTGCTCGTGCAAAAGGCGTACAAACTGCGCCAAATCGCCGCTGTTCCGCGCAATGCGGGAAGCGTCCTTTGCCAAAACAACAGTTGCCTTCCCTTGTATAATTGCGCTTGCCACATTCCGCAGCCCAAAGCGGTCAATCGACAATCCGTTTCCATATTCCTGCGTAACGCCCGCCACAGCATATCCGCGTTTCTCCGCATAGCGCCGGAGCTCCGCAACCTGCATGCGCATGGCAGCGCTGCTTGGACTGGCAATACGGCAATAAATCCACACATTTATCATTTTTTTGCCCTCCTATACCGCGCTCTGTACGGGCGCATAACGAACGGCAACACCCTTGCGCGTCTGCATGGTGACGTCCGGCTGGGTAAGCGCCAGTACCGCACCCGCCGCTCCGCAAAATATTGGCTATTTAGGCAGAACAAACGTATTGCGGTTGTAGCTTGTGGTGGTCAGATACGCCCGTTTGGGTAACTTTTCCATGAGGTTGGACACCAGGTAGGTTCGCAGCGAGTCGATATGCATATCCGCGTCGCAGAGATTGAAAATGACGCCATCATCACGCAAAACCAAGCGCACTTCCTTGTCGCTTACCGTCACGGTTAATTCCGAAAGCACCTCTTTGCCGGGATTGCGTTGTACAATCAGCAGACAAACCTCCTCGATGAGCAGCATGATGCGGAGCGTGGCTCGCTCCGATACACAATGCGAGCGAAGCCAGCCTTCCACATCGTCCCGCAGCCGCATGACGTTCTCCACGGACAGCGAGAGATCGAAGGAGGCAACGTCCTGCGTTTGCGACGAATCAAGCAGAAGCGGAAAATTCGCTGTGCCGTATCGGACACGCACGAATAGGGCGGATAGGGCGAGCGCCAGAGCGGGCGCAATGGCCAAACCCGCCCAAACG
>CAYPLG010000202.1:0-1625 GCA_964411535.1 uncultured Oscillospiraceae bacterium | reverse complement strand
GTTCGAGCCCACCCTGATCGAGGGCGAGGCGATTCGGATTCACCCGCTCGTTTGCACCGCGTACAACGCGGACTTCGACGGCGACCAGATGGCCGTGCACGTACCGCTCTCCGTGGAGGCGCAGTCCGAGGCGCGCTTCCTGATGCTGGCGAGCAACAACATATTAAAGCCGCAGGATGGCAAGCCCGTCGTTTCCCCGACACAGGACATGGTTATCGGCTGCTATTACCTCACGTTCGTCCGGGAGGACGTCAAGGGCGTCGGCAAGGCGTTCCATTCGGAGGATGAGGCCGTCATGGCTTACCAGACCGGCGACGTTGCGTTGCAGGCAAAGGTCAAGATCCGCATTGAGCGCGAGTGGCAGGGCGAGAAGCGCCGCGCCGTCATCGAGACGTCCGTCGGCCGCATCCTGTTCAACAACGCGATTCCGCAGGATCTGGGTTATGTGGACCGCTCCAAGGAGGAGAACATTTTCAAGCTGGAGGTCGATCACTTGGTCGTCAAGAAGGACCTCGGCAATATCGTTGACCGCTGCTACAGAAAGCACGGCCCGACGACGACGAGCGAAGTGCTTGACCGGATCAAGAAGCTCGGCTTCACCTATTCCACGCGCGGCGGCATCACCGTAGGCTTCCAGGACATCGTCGTCCCTGCGGAGAAGAAGGCGCTTATCGGAGAGGCGGAGGAGAAGGTTATCACGATCGACAACCTTTTCCGGCAGGGCCTGTTAAGCAACGGCGAGCGGCGTGAGCGCGTCATCAACGTCTGGGAGGATACGACGGAGAAGGTCAGTAAAGCGCTGATGGAATCCCTCGATCCCTTGAACCCGATTTACATGATGGCCAATTCCGGCGCCCGTGGTTCCACGGCGCAGATTCGCCAGCTTGCCGGTATGCGCGGCCTGATGGCGGACCCGTCCGGCCAGATCATCGAGGTGCCTATCCGCGCGAACTTCCGCGAGGGCCTTTCCGTTCTGGAGTTCTTCATTTCGTCGCATGGCGCGCGCAAGGGCCTTGCCGACACCGCGCTGCGTACGGCGGACTCCGGTTACCTGACCCGCCGTCTTGTCGACGTTTCGCAGGAGGTTATCGTCCGCGAGGAGGACTGCTTTGCGCATCGCGGCGAAACGCCGAAGGGCATGGTCATCACGGCCATTAAGGAAGGCACGAAGCTGATCGAGCCGCTTAAGGCGCGCGTGATCGGCCGCTATACGGTGGAACCCGTGCTGCATCCGGAGACGGGCGAGATGATCGTACCGGCCGGCGAAATGATCAGCTTTGAGCAGTCGGAAGCCATCGAGAAAGCCGGCGTGGAAAGCGTCGTCTGCCGTACGGCATTTACCTGCCGCGCGGATCATGGCATCTGCGCAAAGTGCTACGGTTCGAACCTGGCGACCGGACAGGAAGTCAATATCGGCGAAGCGGTCGGCATCATTGCCGCGCAGGCCATCGGCGAGCCGGGCACGCAGCTTACAATGCGTACGTTCCATACCGGCGGCGTTGCTTCCGCAGAGGATATTACGCAGGGTCTTCCGCGCGTTGAGGAGCTTTTCGAAGCAAGAAAGCCGAAGGGCATCGCCGTTATTTCGGAGATCAACGGCGTTGTGCATATCGACGACGGCAAGA
>CAYPLG010000201.1:0-1644 GCA_964411535.1 uncultured Oscillospiraceae bacterium | reverse complement strand
AAGGAGGGACGAAAACGGCGCCCGGACGGGGAAAAGGTGGCGCGGCTGTTTGCCGTTTGGCAGGATGTGCTGCGTGACGCGCTGCTTGTTCCGCATGGCGCGCAAGCGCGCAATCCGGATGCCGCCGCGCTGTGCAATCGAATAGCGGCAAGCTTTACAGAAAAGGAAATTCAGGGTATCATAGAAACGTTATCGACATCGCAGCAACGTTTGTATTACCGGGCAAGCCCGGCGTTAACCCTCGATGCTGCGCTTGCGAAAATGTGCTTAAAGGAGAAAATATGACGAAGGTTATCGGCGTTCGGTTCAAATCGAGCGGACGCATCTATTATTTTGATCCGGCGTCGTTTCCGGTTGCGGTAGGAGACGGCGTAATTGTGGAAACGGCGCGCGGGCAGGAGTTCGGCGACGTTGTACAGGGAATTACCGAGGTGGAGGACACCGTGATTGTCGCGCCGCTCAAGCCTGTTTTGCGCATTGCAAGCGAACAGGACCATAGCATGCGGGAGCAGAATACGGGGAAGGAAGACGACGCGTTTGCCGTGTGCGCAAGAAAGATTGCGGAGCATGGACTTGACATGAAGCTTGTCGACGTGGAGTATTCCTATAACGGCAGCAAGGTCGTGTTCTACTTTACGGCGGACGAGCGCGTGGATTTTCGGGAACTGGTCAAGGACTTGGCAGCACAGTTTCGGACGCGGATCGAGCTTCGCCAGATCGGCGTGCGCGACGAGGCCAAGATGCTGGGCGGACTGGGCTCCTGTGGAAGGCCGGTGTGCTGCAAGACGTTCCTCGACGACTTCCGTCCGGTTTCCATTAAGATGGCAAAGGAACAGAATCTTTCGTTGAGCCCGACGAAGATATCCGGGCTGTGCGGCAGGCTGATGTGCTGCTTGCAGTACGAGCAGGCCGGTTACGAGGAAATGAAGAAGAAGATGCCGCGCACCGGACGCGAGGTGCTTAGCCCGGACGGAATCGGCATCGCAGTGGAAAACAACGCCATTACGGAGAAAACCCGTGTTCGGGTGACGTTGCCGGACGGCACAATCGATATGCGGGAGTATCATTACACGTTGCTGGGCAAACCCGGTGAGCCCATGCCGGAGTCCGCTGTGCGCTATCGTGAAGAGCAGGCGCGCGCTGCAACGGAGGCGCGCATGCAAGCCGGTGTTACTGCACCCGTCCCGCAGCAGAAGCGGCAGCAACCGGCGGAGCAACGGCCGGCTTCCGGCGAACAGCAGGCGGAACAGCAGGAGCAGCGTACGAGCGCCAACCGGCGTCGCAGGCGCGGCGGACAGGGCCGCGGCGGACAGGAGCACGCAAGCGCACAGGCGGGTGGGCAGAACGATGCGAACCGTCCGACGCAGACGCAGGCGCCAAGGGCGGACAAGAGAGCGCCGGAATCGCAGCCGGAAAAGGAACAGCCGCAGCAGACGCAAAAGCCGCATAACCGGCGGCGCAGGCGCAGCGACAAGCGGCCGCAGAACGCGTCAGACAGCGCGCCGAAGCAGGAATGAAAGCGGGCGCTATCATAAACAGACAGATGAACCGGGCGCTTGCCCGGTTTTTCGCGCTAATGCTGGAAAAGGCGACTTTGAAACTTTGTAAAAAAGTCTTGATATGTTTAATGGAATAATTATATAA
>CAYPLG010000200.1:0-1691 GCA_964411535.1 uncultured Oscillospiraceae bacterium | reverse complement strand
CTGCTGGTTTGACAGCGGCGCCATGCCGTTTGCGCAGTGGCACTATCCATTTGAGAATAAGGAGACGTTTGAGCGCCGCTTCCCGGCGGACTTTATCAGCGAAGCCATCGACCAGACGCGCGGCTGGTTTTACAGCCTGCTTGCGATTAGCACCTGCCTGTTCGATCAGTCTCCGTTTGAAAACTGCATCGTCATGGGCCATGTGCAGGATATGGAAGGCCGCAAGATGTCGAAGCATATCGGCAACGTCGTCGACCCGTGGGAGGTTTTGAACGTACAGGGCGCGGACGCCGTGCGCTGGTACTTTTACACCGTGTCCATGCCGTGGCTGCCGAGCCGGTTTTCGCCGGAGGCCGTCAGCGAGGTGCAAAGAAAGTTTATCGGCACGTTCTGGAATACGTACGCGTTTTATGTGCTCTATGCCGATATTGACGGCTTTGACCCGACGCAGTACGCGCTTTCCGACTGTAAGCTTACCGAGATGGACCGCTGGGCGCTGTCTCGGCTAAACACCCTGATCGGGCAGGTGGACGCATACCTGAACGATTACCGCATCACGGAGGCGGGCCGCGCGATTTCGCAGTTCGGCGACGAGCTGTCGAATTGGTATGTGCGCCGCTGCCGCGACCGCTACTGGGGCCCGACCATGACGGAGGATAAGGCAGCCGCGTATATGACGCTCTATACGTGCCTGCACGACCTTGCGCTTTTGTGCGCGCCGTTCCTTCCGTTTATGACGGAGGAAATCTATCAGAATATCGTTCGCACCGTGGACGATCATGCGCCGGAGAGCATTCATTTATGCAATTTCCCGGTTGCGGATACAGGCCGCATCGATCAGTCGCTGGAAACCAACATGGCGCGCGTTCTCGACGTTGTTGCGCTCGGCCGCGCTGCGCGCAACCAGGCCAACCGCAAGATTCGCCAGCCGCTTGCAACGCTCTATGTACAGGGTACGCCGCTGCCGGCGGAATACAGCGCGATCATAGCGGACGAACTTAACGTGAAGGCGGTTACGTTCGTGGATGATGCGTCCGGGTTTATCAGCTACCGCGTCAAGCCGCAGCTCAAGACGCTGGGGCCGCGCTACGGAAAGGTGCTGCCGAAGATCAACGCGTATCTTGCCGGCGAGGGAATCGGCGACTCCGTTGTGTCCGCGCATGCCGCAGGGAATGCGTACGAGTTCGACGTTGACGGCGCGCATGTCGTGCTGGAGCAGGCGGACGTTCTCGTCAGTGCGGAGCAGAAGGCGGGCATGGTCAGCGCAAGCGACAACGGCCTTACCGTCGTGCTCGACACCAATCTGACGGACGCGCTCATCGACGAGGGCTTTGTGCGCGAGATTATCAGCAAGGTGCAGACGATGCGCAAGGAGGCGGGCTTCGAGGTTGCCGACCATATCGTGCTTTCGTACAAGGCGAACGAGCGCATTGCATCGCTGCTCGACCGCTTTGGCGGCAGCGTGCTTGCCGATACGCTTGGCGACAGGCTTGTCAAGGGCGCGCCGACGGGCTACGTAAAGGAATGGGATATTAACGGCGAGGCCGTGACGCTGGGCGTTCAAAAGGTCTAGGCGAGTTTCCTGCATAACGCAAATGGGTTCCCGTTGCCTTATCTGTCGGCGGGAACCCATTGTTTTGTTATGGACTTCAGTCTGTGCGACCGCGAAGCGGGCGCATAATAAACCACCC
>CAYPLG010000199.1:0-1697 GCA_964411535.1 uncultured Oscillospiraceae bacterium | reverse complement strand
CCGAGGAGGATATCGCCGCAACGCTGGCCTTCCTCAACTGGATGGTTACCTCCGAAGCAGGCCGTGACTGCATGGCCAACCAGATGGGCTTCGTTTGCCCGTTCAAGGGATTTGACGATCCGGCATACGTTGCCAGCAATCCCCTTATCCAGGCCTCCAACGATTCCATCGCAGCCGGTCAAACCTCTGTGAAATGGTGCTTCACCACGATGCCCTCCGAAGAATGGAAGAACGGTCTTGGCTCCGCGCTGACCGCGTATGCCGCCGGTACGGGCGACTGGGACGGCGTTGTGACCGCGTTTGTGGACGGCTGGGCAACCGAGTACGCGCTTGCGCACTAAGCGACAAAAGTTCCAATAATAAAGACAAATTCCGCAATTGTATGATACAATCGCGGATGGAGACGCAAGGAAGGGGTGAGCGGTTCGCCGCTCGCCCCTTCTGTAACACAGCCGCCATTTCAAGATGGACGCACGCCAGTCACCGAATCACGAAGGGGGTATCCGCATGGAAAAGGCAATCCGCAAATACTGGCCCGTATTTGTTCTGCCAACGCTTCTCGCTTTTATTATCGGATTTATCATTCCGTTCGGAGAGGGCATCTACCTTTCCTTTTGCAAGTTTACGTCCGTGAAAAATGCGGAATGGGTCGGATTTTCGAATTATGTGAAAATCTGGATCGACGATACGTTTACCAATGCATTCCTTTTCACGGCCGCTTTTACCGTCGTTTCCACCTTACTGATCAATATTCTGGCTTTTGGCATTGCGCTGCTTCTTACCCGCGGTATACGCGGCACGAACGCCTTCCGCACGGTATTCTTTATGCCGAACCTTATCGGCGGCATTGTACTCGGCTATATCTGGCAGATTCTGCTAAACTGCGCGCTGTCGCTTATGGAAAAGCCGCTATTGACGCTCAATGCAACATACGGATTTTGGGGCTTAATCATACTCATGTGCTGGCAGCAGATCGGCTACATGATGATCATCTATATCGCAGGACTGCAAAATGTGCCGGAAGCGCTCATAGAAGCTGCGCGCATCGACGGCGCGAGTCCGCAGGATATCATGCTCAAAATCAAGATCCCCATGGTTATGCCCTCCATTACAATCTGCTCGTTCCTGACGCTGACAAATTCCTTTAAGCTCTTTGACCAGAACCTTTCGCTCACCGGCGGCGAGCCCGCGCACGCCTCCGAAATGCTTGCGCTCAATATCTATAACAGCTTCTACGCGCGTGCAGGCGCGCAATGGAAGGGCATTGGACAAGCCAAGGCGATGGTGTTCTTCCTGCTCGTTGTCGTACTTGCGTTACTGCAACTCCGGTTGACCCGTTCCAAGGAGGTGCAGCAGTAATGCAAAAGCGCGCACGTTTTACCGGTACCGTTTGGACGGTCATTTTCACGATTCTCTCGCTTGGCTGGATTTATCCCGTCGTCATGATCGTCATCAACTCGTTCAAGCAGGAGCAGACCATCACAACCTCCACCGCCTTTTCCCTGCCGACCGTGGAAACCTTCGCAGGGCTTACCAATTATGCCGCGGCAATCCATGCGCAGGGATTTTTGAAAAGCTTCGGCTACAGCCTGCTGATTACGATTACCTCCGTAGCGCTGATACTCATTTGCTGCTCGATGTGCGCATGGTTTATTACGCGTGTCAAGGGTCCCTTTTCCCGTATTATCTACCTGCTT
>CAYPLG010000198.1:0-1757 GCA_964411535.1 uncultured Oscillospiraceae bacterium | reverse complement strand
AACGCTGTGCATGTAGGTATTGCCCTTGCCGATGTACATATCGTCGCGAATACCGATCGCGTCGGCCATAAAGCTAATCATATTGGCTGTTTCGCGAACGGTTTCGCCGTGCGCAATCTGGCTCTTGCCTTCGTCGAGATCCTGCACCTCAAGACCCAGCAGGTTGCATGCCGATGCAAAGGAGAAACGCGTGCGGGTCGAGTTATCGCGGAAGAGGCTGATGCCGAGGCCGCTGTCGAAAATCTTGGTGGAGACGTTGTTCTCTCTCAAATGACGGAGCGCATCGGCGACCGTAAACACCGCGTCCAGCTCGTCGCGGGTCTTCTCCCAGGTCAGGAAAAAGTCGCCTTCATACATGTCGGAAAAGTTCAGCTTCTCCAAAATATCGGTATACTTCTTAACGTTGCTCATGCTGTCCTCCTAAGACGCTTATTTAATGTCGTTATTGGTTTTGCCCGCACGGAACTGCGTAACGTCCTCGCTGCCCTTGCCCTTGTAAAAGTGCGGCGTCAGCGCGTAGACGGCTGCGCAGGTTGCAAGGTCCTGCTTCCAGATAATCTCGTTCGGCGCGTGCGCCTGCGACTCCGCACCGGGGCCAAAGCCCACGCACGGAATGCCGTAACGGCCCTGGATGGATACGCCGTTGGTCGAGAATGTCCACTTGTCGACGAGCGGACGGTTCCTTAGATGCATCGCATCCGGATGACCGATGCGCTTGTCGCCGTAGAGCGCCTTGTACGCATCCGTAATCGCCTGCACGTGGGAGGAGGATTCCTTGTTGATCCACGTCGGGAAGTAGCACTCCGTCTCATAGGTAAGTCCGGTCCATGCCGGACGGTCGTACATGTACATCGACACCTTCGCGCCATGCTTTTTCGCGGAGGGCAGTTCCTCAATTTCCTTTAAGCAGGAATCCCAGGTTTCGCCGGCGGTCATACGGCGGTCGAGGGAGATTGCGCAGCTATCCGCCACCGCGCAGCGCGAGGGCGATGTGTAGAAAATCTGCGAGGTGGTTACGGTGCCGCGGCCCAAAAAGCGCGCGTCCTCATAATGCTCCGGATTATACTTCGGGTCGAGCATCTTGACGAGGCCCTTGATCTCTGTCGTGTCGGCGCAGTCGTTCTCGTTGAGCGCTTCGACTTCCTTTAAAATGTCGGCCATCTTATAGATGGCATTCTCGCCGCGTTCCGGCGCGCTGCCGTGGCAGCTGATGCCCTTGACGTCCACGCGGATCTCCATACGGCCGCGATGGCCGCGATAGATACCGCCGTCGGTGGGTTCGGTGGAAACGACAAATTCCGGCGTGATTCCATCTTCATTATGGATATACTGCCAGCACAGTCCGTCGCAATCCTCCTCCTGCACGGTGGCGGTGACGAGGATTTTATAGCCTGCGGGGATCAGATCCAGATCCTTCATGATCTTTGCGCCGTAGACTGCGCTCACCACGCCGCCCCGCACGCCGTATTTCTCCGGGAAGGAGGTCAGCCGCGGCTTGCGGCCCTCGCCCCAAAACCACACGCAGTCCACCGTATTCAGCCCTTTTGCCCGCCGCGCCTGATTAACGGGATGGTCGCGGAACACCGCAAAGGAATAGCGGATCATCTCCAACATCAGCTCGCTGTGCGCGCCATGCGGCAGATGCTCCAGGGCGGACTGCCCCAGCACGTCGTGCGGCGGCGTGAGGATCGCGCCGGTCTGAGCATGCTTGAGCTGCAAGCAGTGCCTGAAGCTGATGCCCTTGTGCAAAATGACGG
>CAYPLG010000197.1:0-1861 GCA_964411535.1 uncultured Oscillospiraceae bacterium | reverse complement strand
GACGACATGGTCGAGCAGTTCTGCAAAAAGGCCATTGAGAACGGCATCGACGTGATCCGGATTTTCGACGCGCTCAACGATCCGCGCAACCTGGAATCCGCCATCAAGTTTACGAACAAATACGGCGGCTGGTGCGAACCGGCCATCAGCTATACAATTTCTCCCGTACATAACGAGGACTACTTTGTAAAGCTTGCCAAGGAGCTTGTCCAGATGGGCGCAAACTCCATTTGCATCAAGGATATGGCAAACCTGCTGCTGCCGTATGCCGCGTATTCGCTTGTAAAACGGTTAAAGTCCGAAGTGGATGTGCCGATTCATCTGCATACGCATAACACCACCGGTACGGGCGATATGACGTACCTGATGGCGGCGCAGGCGGGCGTGGATATCGTCGACTGCGCGCTGTCCCCCTTTGGCAACGGCACTTCGCAGCCCGCAACAGAGCCGCTTGTTGCGACGTTGAAGGATACGGAACGCGATACCGGCCTTGACCTCGTTAAGCTTTCCGATGCGGCGAAGTTCTTCCGCCCTGTTGCGGAGAAGATGATGCAGGCGGGAACGATCTCCGTCAAGTCCCTGCGCGTTGATATAAATACGCTGCTGTATCAGGTTCCGGGCGGCATGCTAAGCAACCTCATTTCGCAGCTGAAAGAGGCGCATGCGGAGGATAAGTATTACGATGTGCTTGCGGAGATTCCGCGTGTTCGCAAGGACTTTGGGTACCCGCCGCTGGTTACGCCGACGAGCCAGATCGTTGGTTCGCAGGCGGTGCTGAACGTGCTTTCCGGCGAACGGTACAAGATGTTTACGAAGGAAAGCAAGGCCCTGCTTGCCGGCGAGTATGGAAAGCTGCCCGGCGAGGTAAACGAGGAAGTCCGCAAGAAGGCAATTGGCGACCAGAAGGTTATCACCTGCCGTCCGGCTGACCTGCTTACGCCGGAGTTGGATAAGTTCCGCGAGGAAATCAAGGACCATGTCCGGCAGGACGAGGACGTTCTTAGCTATGCACTGTTCCCGCAGGTTGCGATGAAATTCTTTGCCGCGCGCGAGGAAGCGGAGAAAAAGGCGAGTGCGGGAGCGGATGATGCCGCTGTACGCACGCTGTATGTGGAGGATTTAAGCTGCTGATGCGCCACATACCCAACATTCTGTCGCTTCTCCGGCTTGCGCTGGTCGGCGTGTTTGTGTGGCTGTTTAGGGCAGGGAAGTATGTTCCTGCCCTTTGTGTGTTTATATTTGCTTTTTTTTCGGACATTTTGGATGGTCAGCTTGCCCGAAAGAACAACTGGATATCCGATCTGGGCAAGTTGCTGGATCCGCTTGCTGACAAAATCATGACAATTGCCGCACTGATTTGCATCTATACAGGCAAACGCGATCCCATTTATCTTGTACTGTTCTTACTGATGCTGGTAAAGGAACTGTTGATGCTTATCGGCGGCCTTTTGCTCGCCGGAAAGCAAACGATTGTGTATGCGCGTTGGCCTGGGAAGCTTGCTACCGGCCTATTTGCAATCGGCGTAATGCTTTCGCTGGTTTCGTTCATTTCCGTAGAGGAAGCGCCTTGGGATATGATGATCCTTTGCCTTGCAACAGCGCTTTCCTATTATGCTTTATTCTATTATGCGTTTACGCAAGGGCGCGCCCTGTTTCTTGCGAGGGATCGAAAAAGACCGTAAATCGGGGGTTGCAATCGCATGCTATGTGTGATATAGTACCCCTGTTGGATTTATGAACTTTTGTGCGGAGAGTGGGGAAACCCACTCTTTCATTTTGAAAGCGGAGGTTTTCGTATTGAAAACGACGGAACGTGTTGCAGCGCTTGTAGGCCCGACTGCAGAGAATATGGGGTTTACGC
>CAYPLG010000196.1:0-1898 GCA_964411535.1 uncultured Oscillospiraceae bacterium | reverse complement strand
TCAAAGGTCTTTGAATATTTCTTCCAGTGTTAAATTGTGATGACGCTTATAATAAAGTAGAATCTGATACAGCGATGAAAATTGGAAATCCAACCTTCCTTCTTCAATGGCATAGTATGTATTTCTTGCAACTCCCATTTCTTCAGCCAAGGGTTTATAACCTTTGTTTTGGTCTAACCTGAGCTTCTTAAATTTCTTTCCCAGCTTCACCGTTTGAATCATAGGCGCATCCATCAGTCCTCACCTCGCTTCATACGCTTTTCGAACAGGCCCATCAGCTTGCTCAGCGGGAACGTCATGCAAAGGTAGAGCAATGCGGCAACAATCAGAGGCTCAAACGGACGCGAGGTTCCCGCACGCACAAGATCCGCCATATACATAAGGTCGAATACGCCGACAACCGAGCAAATCGAGCTTTCCTTAATAATCGTGACAAACTCGTTGCCAAGCGCAGGCAGGATATTCCGGAAAGCCTGCGGTAAAATGATGCGGCGCATCGTCTGCCCACGGGTAAGCCCCAGGCTGCGCCCGGCTTCCATTTGCCCAACGTCGACCGCAGAAATGCCTGCGCGCATAATCTCCGCTACATAACCGGTCGAATTAAACGCCATCGCTACGACGCAGGGAACGAATACGCTCATCTTGCTTAGCGCCGGAAACAGGATGATCAGTCCGTAGCGAAAAAGATACAGCTGCACCAACAGCGGCGTCCCGCGTACAAATTCTACATAAACGGCAGAAACCGTCCGGAGTGCCTTGTTCGCCGAAACGCGCAGCAGTCCCATCAGCGTGCCGAAAAACGATCCGAGAAACACGGAAATAACCGAAAGCTCCAACGTCATGACAACGCCATCGACGAAGAATTTTCCGTAGGTTCCCAGAAAGTTGAAACTAAAAGTGTAATTCATCCGTATCCCCCTAAATTCTTTGTGAGTATAAAACGCAATAATGCATATGTCAACCCGCATATGCATTATATTTTGTATATTTATTATATATTTCAAAAAGGATGCTGAAATTCGCGTATAAAAGAAGCTTTCTTTACATTCCGCGCAAGCTGCACGCACAGCCCGCTTCCTGTATACGAGCTTGCGCCGTATGCAACTCCGATGGCGGATGCGGCGCAGGGTCAGTCTTGTAGCGAACGCGGTACTGCTGCAAATAAAATCGCTCACAGCCTTTGACGAGCTTCGCACCGGCAACCGCATCGGAAACGGTAAGCTGTGGCGCAAACGTCATACGAAACTCATGCAGAATGCTGCTGTTTCGGATAATCGCAATACTACGCAAAACGGCCTCCGTGTCCACATCCGCCCGCGCGATCTGCGCATACTTGGAAAGCGGCGCTTTGATATCCATCGCAATATAGTCAAGCAGGTTATCTTTCAGCAAAGCGCGCAATACTTCCGGCTTGCTTCCGTTCGTATCGAGCTTAACGGCATACCCCAACTCCCGCACTTCCGCAATAAAAGAGGAAAGGTTTTGCTGTAAGGTCGGCTCCCCGCCGCTGACGACAACCGCCTGTAGCAGACCTGCCCGCTTTTTTAAGTATTCGAAAACCGTTTCCTCTGCAATCAACTGGGCGTCCGCGCCTAAAATATGATCGTTGTGACAATAGACGCAGTTGAAGTTGCAGTATGGCGTAAATACAACCGCTGCGGGTTTTCCTGGGAAATCCACAAAGGAAGTTTTCTGTAATCCGGCAATCAGCATGGTTAGACAACAAACTTCTTGCGCATCATGTACTCTTCCTTCTTGCCGGGGTTATAGTTCTGTACAGGACGCAAATACCCGACTACGCGCGACCAAACCTCCGCATCGCGCCCGCATTCCGGACAAGTGAAATGCTCGCCGGCAATGTAGCCATGCTCGTGGCACACCGAGAACGTTGGCGTAAT
>CAYPLG010000195.1:0-1962 GCA_964411535.1 uncultured Oscillospiraceae bacterium | reverse complement strand
CACCTCCTTGGGGCCCGCGGTCAAAAAGCTGATGAGTCCGAGCAGCTTGTAGCATGCTTTGATGAGCTGGTCAAGCCCGCTTTCCGCAACGCCCATTTCGGCAAGGAACGCCTGCTTTTCATCCGGCGCAAGCTCCGCGATTTCCTCCTCCAGCTTGGCGCAGACCGTGATGGCTTCCGCACCCTCGCTCTTTGCGGCGTCGTACAGCGCGCGAACGTATCCGTTCGGCTCGCTGCCAACGTCATCCTCCCCGATGTTGGCTACGTAGATGACGGGCTTGGTCGTTAGCAGGAACATGCCTTTTACAAGCGTCTGCTCGTCGTCGTTAAGCGCCATGCTGCGGACGGGTTTTCCGGATTCCAGCCAGGCTGCGATTTTCTCGATAAGAGCTATTTCCGAAAGCAGCTTTTTGTCGCCGCTCTTCTGCTGCTTGCGCGCGCGCTCCAGCCGCTTTTCAACGGTTTCCATATCGGCGAAGATCAGCTCCAGCCCGATGGTTTCAATGTCGCGCAGGGGGTCGACGGAGCCGTCGACATGCACGACGTTTCCGTCGTCAAAGCAGCGCACAACATGCACGACCGCGTCCACTTCGCGAATATGCGAAAGGAATTTGTTGCCAAGGCCCTCGCCCTTGCTGGCCCCGCGCACAAGGCCCGCGATATCCACAAACTCGATGGTCGTAGGCGTGTACTTTTTGGGGTTATACATGCTTTTGAGCACGTCCAGCCGTTCGTCCGGCACGCTCACCACGCCGACATTCGGCTCAATTGTGCAAAACGGATAGTTTGCCGCCTGCGCGCCCGCCTGCGTAATTGCGTTGAATAAAGTGCTCTTTCCCACGTTGGGCAGTCCGATAACGCCTAGCTTCATAAGTACCTCACTTTTACAGCTTTGCTCTTCCCAGTTTCAGCCGCCGCAGGCTTTCCTCGCGGCCGAGCAGTACGGAGATTTCGAATGCGCCGCCCGGCGTAACGCTCTTTCCCGCGAGCGCGATGCGTACCGGCCAGAGAACGGTGCCGTTCTTCATGCCTTCCCGCTCGGCCAGACCCATCAGCGCGTCGTGCAGCGCAGTCTCGGTCCAGTCCGGCAGCGCCTCCATGATCGGAATCGCAAGATCAAGCACATGCGCGGATACCGCGGCGTCGGTCTTTGATTTCTTGTTCGTGAACAGCTCCACCGGATAATCGGGCAGCGCGGTCAGAAAGTCGACCATGTCCGGTATCTGCGTAAATACCTCGGTGCGCGGCTGCAAGATGCGGCAGAGCACGGCGGCGTCCATATTTGATACGCCCGCTTCTTCGTAATAGGGCATGGCGTGCGCGGTGAATTCCTCGGAGGAGAGCGCGCGGACATATTCAAAGTTGAGCCACGTCAGCTTCGCGATGTCAAATATCGCGGGGGATTTGCTCATGCCCTCGACGGAAAACGCCTCCACCAGTTCGGGGAGGGTGAACTTTTCCCGTTCGTCGCCGGGGTTCCATCCGAGCAGGGCAATGTAGTTTAGTATCGCTTCCTTCAGATATCCCTTTTGCAGCAGATCCTCGTATGACGCGTCGCCGTTCCGCTTGCTAAGCTTATGCTGCGCGTCCTTCATAATCGGCGTCATGTGGATGTACTTTGGAATCTCCCACCCGAACGCTTCGTATAGCTGGTTGTACTTCGGCGTGCTGCTTAGGTACTCCATGCCGCGCATAACATGCGAAATGGCCATGGTATGGTCGTCGATGACGTTGGCAAAGTTGTACGTCGGCATGCCGTCCGCCTTGATGAGCACGTTGTCGTCGAGCGTGTCGTTGTCGACGGTGATTGTGCCGAAAATCATGTCCGTAAACGAGGTTTGCCCGGTGAGCGGCACGTTCTGCCGGATGACATAGGGCGTACCGGCGTCGAGCTTTGCCTGTATTTGCGCATCCGAAAGGTGCAGGCAATGCTTGTCGTAACGGAAGGTTTCCCCGCGCGCTT
>CAYPLG010000194.1:0-2022 GCA_964411535.1 uncultured Oscillospiraceae bacterium | reverse complement strand
AGCGGCACTCAGGGAACCCATCATGGCGGAGCCTGCGCAAACGATATGCAATTTGCCCGAAGTCCTGCGACGGCTTGCCGAGATGTATGGGCGGCTTGGCGTGCAAATCCGAATCGACGGGCGGGCGGATTTTACCGAACGCGAGCAGGAGGCTCTGTGCGCCGTCTTTCGGGAGGCGCTGGCAAACGCTGTGCGCCACACGTATGCCCGGCATATTGCCGTGCGCTTTTACGAGGACAGCGAGAAGGCCGGCGTGGTTATCCTGAACGATTGTCTGGACGACAAGCCGGATATTGCGGAGGGGCGAGGCCTGCATGATATCAAAACGCGCATTGATCATGCAGGCGGATCGGTTCAATATAGAAAGGGCGCTGCGTTTGAATTGGCGGTCATCTTCCCGAAACGCATAATGAAGCAAGAGGAGGTCCTTGCGTAATGAAAGTTGTGTTGATTGAAGATCAGAATCTGCTCAGCAGCACGCTGGCCAAGGCGCTGGAGAAAAATCCGGATATCGAGATCGCCGGCATATCGGACAAAGCCAGCGACGCAATGCAGCTTTGCGGGAGGTATGATCCGGATGTCGTCATCATGGATGTATTCACAAAGGATGGCAATGGCATTGATTATACCGCGCAATTGAAGCAAGTTTTTCCGCACATTAAGGTGCTGATTATGACCGGTGTGGAAGATGACCGTTTGGTGCGGGCGGCGGATGAGGCCGGGGCCGACCTGTTCGTATGGAAGAATCTATCGCTGGACGAATTGGTGGACTTCATCCGCAACGCCAAAAAGCCATACCGTGTCTTCCCGAGCGTCCGCTGCGACGCACTGAACTCCGTTAAGTTTTCCGATATGGATATCCGTATCCTTCGGCTGCTTGCCCAAGGGAAAACCTCCAGGGAAATTGCCGCCGAGCTCTTCTTGGCATATGGAACCGTGCGCCTTTACATATCCCGCATGTATACGGCAACCGGCTTCAAAAGCCGCGCCCAGCTGGTGACCTATGCGCTGCGCTGCGGACTAATCGATTCAGCACAGATTTAGTATTGGGCGTTATATAATATACATGCCGTTCGTTGCAGTAACGCACTGCCTTGTACGGTTTTTTGTTGCCCCTTAATTAACGCATCATTAAACAATTGTTATATGAAACTGCTATCAGATGAGAATTACGGCAGCCGGTCAATTTTGCTAAATTATGCTTATCAATAGCATAAGGAGGCTTGCCTATGAACGCACCGGGAAAGGGATTGCTTAAGGTTGTCAGTATTCTCCTCATCATCGCGGGCGCTTTTTCCGTAATCACGTCCATCTTCGGAGCAGCCGGATCCGCCCTGCTATCCTATTTGGAAATACAGTCCGGCGGAACAATGACTGCCGCAATGATCATCTCCGTTATCATCGGCATACTTGAGATCGTATTCGGGAGCCTGGGGGTCAAGCGATACGCAATCCCCGCGCAAGGGCAGTTTTTTGTGGTTGCCGGCATCGTGCTTTGCGCCGTTCAGCTTTTGAATATGGTGTTGCACTCGATAAGCAGCGGATTTCTGCAGATTGCCGGCCTGCTGGGATTTGTGCTGCCTGTGCTCTATATTGTGGGGGGAATAAAGAACAAGAAAGCCGCGGCGGCATAACCCCGCCAGCAAAATTGAGGAGTATGAAATGAAAAAGTATTTTATTTTTGCCAGCATCGCATTGTCATTGCTCATTGTGTTCTCCGGATGTGCGGGCAAGTCCGCCGGGCAAACCGAACCTCCGAAAACGGAAGCGGCGCCCTCCGATTCCGCTACGCAGTCAGCCGCGGCCGCCGACGCAATTGAAGGAGCGCTGTATGAGGCTGACAAGTTCTCAATCATCGTGGCAAAAGGCTGGGAATCGATGGACATAGACGGCGGCGTTCAGATCTACAAGATGAGCGGCGAAGCCGTGCAGATTTATATCAGGGGCAGCAACATGTCGGAAACGGAGCCGAAAACACAGGCCGAGAGCCAGGCAAAGCAATATAATGGCACAACCCCTCAG
>CAYPLG010000193.1:0-2035 GCA_964411535.1 uncultured Oscillospiraceae bacterium | reverse complement strand
TGCATGAAATGTTGAATCAAGGCCAATTTGCGCGCAAAAGGGCTTGACAAATGCTCATATAACAACCCCCGCCATGAACATATCGCCGTCCACCTCGATCTGCAGCACGCCGCCGTACCTTTCGCACACCGCCCGCACGGAGCCGATGCCAATCCCGTGACCCGCGCCCTCCTTGCGGGAGAGGTACGCGCCGTGATCGGTGCATAGCGTTCCGTCGAAGCGATTGTCCACGGCGAGGGTGAAGCTCGTTTGATCGGCCTTGGCGGTCACGCGGATCAGGCGCTTTTCCTGCGGCAGATACCTTTGCGCGTCCACGGCGTTTTCAAGGAGGTTGCCGAGGATCACGCAGAGGTCGGAATCGGAGAGGGGCGTTTCCCGTCCGATGGAAAGGGTGGTTTCCATCTCTATGCCCAGCGCCTTGGCCGCGTCCATGTAATAGAGCAGTACGCTGTCGGCAGCGAGATTGCCGGTGACGGGCGGCGCGTCCTCTATAATGGCGGTATTGCCGAGATATTTGGAAAGCGCGGCTGTGTCGCCGCTTTGAATCAGCGCGGCAAGCGCCGAGCGGTGATGCCTAAGGTCGTGCCGCATCCGGCGCACCTCATCCATTTGGGTAATCATACGGTCATAGTAGCTCTGCTGCATGGCCACACGGCGGGATGTGACGGCGAGGTCGGCGCGGGCGTCGGCGGCCTGCTGCATCTTGTCCATCACGCGGGTGGTCGCGCCGTAGATGGCGGCCATGCCCAGCATCATCAACACGCGGCTGATGATATATTTCAGCTCCGGCTTGGCGGGGAAGGTGGAGATCAGGTTCATAAACAGGAACGAGAAGCAGATGATGCACAGCGTTCCCCATACGCGGTCGTTGTCCATTGCCACAAGGCGGTCTACCATGCGGCGCAGGCTCTTTGCAAAGGGAACGAAGCTTACGGCGATAAACAGGCCACAGGTCAGAATATAGACGCCGGGCGGGTTGGCCGGCGCGAATTTGGCCTGCGCAAAGGTGCCCAATATCTCGAGCAAGGCATTATACGCGGCGACAAAGGCATAGGCAAAGGCGTGCTTGGCAAACGGCTCTTTGATAAGAACGCAGGATATGAGGAACATGAGGACGCCCAACAGGGCGCGCAGCGAGGTAAAGGGCAGGGCGGGGAAAACACCCGCAAGCCACAGCCCGCCGCCGCTAAAGGACATGACAAACAGCAGCGCGTAGCACAGCTTTGCCGGAAGCCGTAGATTCTTCTTAAACAGCCAATAGCGGATCGTGCCAAACACGGCGGTCTGTAAGGAAGCGAACAACACGCCCCATAACCCATATTCCATCGCGCTACCTCCCCCTAAGCGCCCGCAGCCGGTAGGCCGCAAGTTGATTTTTTACCGTTTCTTGCTCCTTGCGGGAAATAGGGAGCTTTTCGCCGTTTACAAGCGTCAAGGCGTCCTGGCTCATGCCACGGATATGCCTTAGCGACGCAAGACAATAGCGGATCGGACGGCAAAACTCGTTTGCGGGCAGCAGGGCTTTGATTGCGGAAAGGGGCGTTGATGTTTCGAATATCTCCGTTGCGGTATGCACACTGCTGCTTCTGCCCAGCACCTCAATATAGAGAATGTCACGGATAAAGACCTCCCGCGATGCCCTGCCGCATTTGAGCCAAAGGGTCTTGACCTCGCATAAAAGAGCATACCATTTGTTCAGCACGGTAAAGAGCTTTTCCTTGCTGTAGGGCTTTACAAGGTAATAAAACGCTTCCACATCAAAGGCGTCCGCGCCGTGCTCACGGCTGGTGGTGGTGAATATGATTGCGCAATCGGGATCAATATCTTTGAGCCGCTTGGCCGTTTCCACGCCGGTCATGCCATCCATGTATACATCTAAAAAGATAAGGCTGAACGCGCCGGGAGCAAACGCTTCATATAACGCCTCGCCGCTTTCAAACTCAGAAAGCTCTGCGTCCAGCCCCTTTGCCGCAAGATAGTCTCGCAGCATAGGGATCAAACTTGCACGTTCCGATTGCAAATCGTCGCAAATAGC
>CAYPLG010000192.1:0-2037 GCA_964411535.1 uncultured Oscillospiraceae bacterium | reverse complement strand
AAGGGCTTATAGCCAAAAACAAGCCACCCGTTTTCACGGGTGGTCTTGACTTATGTAGGAGTGGATACCATGAGCGATACCATCTATGCGCCTTCCTCCGCTATCGGCGGGGCAATCGCCGTTTTGCGCGTGTCCGGCGGGGACGCGAAACGCACGGCAACCCTCTTTGACCGCGACGTAACGCAGGACCCGCATAAGCTGCTGTATACGCGCGCGAGGGACGGCGGCGAGCTTATTGACGATTGTATGGCGGTGTACTTTCCCGCGCCGTATACCTATACGGGCGAGGATATGTTCGAAATCAACTGCCATGGGGGGATGCAGACCGTGCGCAGGCTGCTTTCCATGCTGGGCGGATTGGGCTTTCGCCCGGCTGAGGGCGGCGAATTCACAAAGCGCGCCTTTTTGAACGGAAAGATGGATCTTTCACGCGCCGAGGCCGTTATGGACGTCATTACGGCGGGCGCAGAGCAGAGCCTTAAGAGCGCCATGCTGCAACTGCACGGGAGCGTCAGCCGCGAAGTACACGCCGTGGAGGCGCTACTGCTTGACGCGCTTTCCGGAATTGACGCGGCGATCGATTATCCGGACGAGGCGGAGGCGGACGCGTACGCGCAGCTGCCGGAGACGTTGCAGGAGGCGCGCGAGCGCATCGATACGCTCGTGGCCGAGGGGCTGCGCGGGCGGGTTCTGCGCGACGGGCTGCGCGTAGCGATACTCGGCAGGCCAAATGTCGGGAAATCGTCGCTTCTGAACGCACTGCTGGGGGAGGAACGCGCGATTGTGACCGCGTCTGCGGGGACGACTCGCGACGTACTGGATGAGCGAACCGCGTTCAACGGTGTGCCCGTACGGTTGATCGATACGGCTGGGCTGCGCGCGGCGGTGGACGAGGCGGAGAAAATAGGCGTGGAGCGCGCAAGGAGCGCAATGCGTACGGCGGACGTGCTGTGCATCGTGCTGGACGGGAGCACGCAAATAACGAAGGAAGACACAGCCCTTCTTGCGGAAACGGCGGACGAGCGACGCGTTATCGTAATCAACAAATGCGATCTGCCGCTTGACGATGGTTTTCGCGCAATACGCGGCGTATGCGTTTCCGCGAGGAGCGGGGCGGGGCTTGCCGCATTGCGTAACGAGATACTGGCGTTAGCGGGGCCGGAAAACGCGGATTGCATGTGCATTACGAATGAACGGCATATCCGGCTGCTGGAGCTTGCGCGCGCGGCGCTTGGCGAGGCGCGGGAGGCAAGGGAACTCGATTGCATTGCAACGGATATTCGGCAGGCGCTGCACTGCCTTGGCGGCATTACGGGCGCCGATGTGGACGCGCAGGTAATTGAGAGGATATTCGAGCGGTTTTGCGTCGGTAAGTAAGTCATCATTTGTATAGTAATCACCGTACTATGCGCTGCCAAGGCGAGAGTATGGCGAAAAGCGACGGTGGAAAAATGAGAATTGCAGTCAGTGCGTGCCTGTTGGGGGAGAATTGCAAATATAGCGGCGGAAACAATGCGCATGCCGGTGTGATGGCCTTTGCGCAGGGGAAAACGGTTATTCCGGTTTGTCCGGAGGTGATGGGCGGTTTGCCCGTTCCGCGCAAGCCTGCGGAGATCGTAGACGGATGCGTGCGCTGCGAAGACGGAGAGGATGTAGACGCAGCGTTTCGCCGTGGCGCGGCGCTGGCGCTTGCAGCTATCGAGCGTGCGAACGCGGAGCTTGTCATTTTGCAGCCGAGGAGTCCCTCCTGCGGGCTGTCGCAGGTATACGACGGCAGCTTTTCCGGCAGGCTTGTCACCGGGCGGGGCGTATTTGCGCAGATGCTGCTGGATGCGGGCTTTTCTGTTATGGAGGCGGATGCATACCCATTCCCACAAGGAAAATAATAGGAAAGAGATGACAATTTTGTTTTATAAATCTTGCAATTTTGCGTTGACACCGAAAACCGAATCGGTTATACTTATACTCGCGTTTGTGGAATAGGGGAGCATAGCTCAGCTGGGAGAGCACTTGCCTTACAAGCAAGGGGTCACAGGT
>CAYPLG010000191.1:0-2042 GCA_964411535.1 uncultured Oscillospiraceae bacterium | reverse complement strand
ACCAGATAGCCAACGGCGTCACCGATATGCTTACGCACGTAATGGAACGGTATTTCAGCAACACGGCGCACACGGAGCTTATCGACGGCCTTGGCGAAACCACGATGCGCACGATTATCGAGTTCGGAAAACGGGTTTACGACGATCCGGCGGACTATGACGCATGGTGCCAGGTGAGCCTTGCGGGCGCGCTTGCGCACTGCAACCTGCTGGGCGTCGGCCGCGAGCAGGATTGGGCCTCGCATAAGCTGGAACACGAGCTTTCCGCGCGCTATGACATTGCGCACGGTGCGGGGCTGGCGGTCGTTTTTCCGGCGTGGATGCGTTACTGCGTAGACGTGAACATACAGCGCTTTGCCGATTTTGCCGTGCGCGTAATGGGTGTGGACGGCGCCATAACCGAAAGGGAGGCGGCTTTGCGCGGCATTTCCGCCCTGGAGGCATTCTTCGCTTCTATCGGCCAGCCGTCGAAGGTAAGCGACTTTGGCGCGGACGAGGCCGCAATTATCGAAATGGCGCGCCGCGCCGTGACGAATGAGGACGGCGGCGAACGGCGCGTCGGATTCTATAAACGGCTGTATGCGGAGGATATTGCGGCGATTTACCGATCGGTACTGTAATAAAGCAGCAGCAAGAAAGGGGCTCGACGAGCCCCTTTCGCTTTGCCTGTTAACCCTGTTTGGCCGTTAGACCGCAGCGGCCTGCTTTTCCTGCTCCTGCTTTTCCAGCACCGTATAGGCGACTTTGCCGACAAGCGTTTTGGGAAGCTCCGTGCGGAACTCGATGTCGTACGGCATGGCGTATTTGGCGATATGCAGCCGGCAATGCTCCATAAGCTCGTCGCGCAGTGCCGGGGTCGGCATCACGCCCTGCGCCGGGACGACGAACGCCTTGACCTTCTGCATCCGGTAGGGATCCGGTACGCCGATGACGCAGCTCATGAGCACCTTTTCATGCGCGTCGATGATATTTTCGAGCTGCGAGGGATAGATGTTGTAGCCGGAGGAGATGATCATGCGCTTGATGCGCTGGCGGAAGTAGATGAAACCATCCTCGTCCATCGTGCCGAGATCGCAGGTATGCAGCCAGACGTGGCCGTCCGGGTGGGGCTTAAGCGTGTCCGCGGTTTCCTGCGGCTGGTTGATGTATTCGATCATCATCGAAGGCCCGGTGAGGCAGATTTCGCCCTCCTCGCCGTACGGCATTTCTTCCGTGCCGCCGACCTTGATGATTTTGTAATAGGTATCCGGATACGGAAGGCCGATGCTGCCCTCGCGATACATGTCGTACGGCGTAAGACAGCTTGCGGTGACGCATTCCGTCGTGCCGTAGCCTTCGCGAACCTGTACGGTCGCGCCATGATCCTTCAGGAAACGGTCGAACTTTTTCTTTAGCTCGATGGAGAGACAGTCCCCGCCGGAGAATACGCCCCTTAGGCAGGCAAGGTTTACGCCGTCCATGAAGGGATTGCGCGTAATACCTTCGTAGAGCGTCGGTACGCCTGCGATGAGGTTCGGCTGCTCCTTCTTGAGCAGTTTGGCGTAGCTTTCGACAGATACGCGCGGCACGAGGATACACGTACCGCCGTTTGCAAGCATGGAATGGATGCATACCCCAAGGCCAAAGCCATGGAACATAGGCATGGCGGCCAGCATCTTCATGCCGGGGGTGAAGCAATTGGCCATGTTGATGGTCTGCGTAGACAAAGCGTTAAAATTGAGGTTGCTAAGCAGGATTCCCTTCGTTACGCCCGTCGTTCCGCCGGAAAAAAGGATGACGGCGGGATCTTCCGCCTTGCGGGGAACCACATACTTGCCGGTAAACGTCTTACCGCCGGAAAGGAACGGCTTCCACCAGAGAACAGGCGCGTCCTTCGGGACCTTTTCATTCTTGCGCCCTTCGGTAAGCTTGTAGCCAACTGCCATAACGGGGGTGAGCGCATCCGCAACGCTGGTTAAAATCAGCGTGTCTAGCGCATATTGCTCGCGCACCTTTTTGAACTTGCCATAGAACTGGTCGAGCGTAACGGCAATCTTGCTTTC
>CAYPLG010000190.1:0-2058 GCA_964411535.1 uncultured Oscillospiraceae bacterium | reverse complement strand
ATTTCACCACTGAATTTGGGGGATGGTTGAATGAGTATCTGCCGGAGGAAAAGGCGTACATGCCGCAATTCGACCTGTACATGAAGCGCTGATCGCGGTAAACGGAAAATGGTTCCGCACATTCGACAAATATAACAGGAGGCAAAACACATGACTATCAAAACCGATCCCGCAACCAATTGGGATTTTCAACCCGCCGAGTTTGTGCCATTTAAGGACAGGGAGGTGTGTGAGCGCCTTCGCAAAATGAGCGGCAAGGAGCTGGAGAAGCATCCGAATCCCGATTTCAGAATCAAGGTTATGCTCAATCCGCATCCCGTACTGATCGCGCGCCTGTTCACGCTGATTAAGGAGTCCGACGAAAAGAACAAGAAATGCACGCTGATCCTCGGCAATCCGGAGCCGGATACGTATCTGCCCCTTGCGGAGCTGATCAACTATCACAAGGTTGACTGCCGCAACGTCCACCTTTTTGCGATGGACGAATGGGCCGATCAGGACGGCAACATCGCGCCGGAGACCTATCAGGCGGGCTTTGCGCATTCGATGCTCAAATACCTTGTGTTTGCCATCGATGAAAAGCTGCGCATGCCGCTTGCAAACGTGCATTACCCGACGAACCAGAACATCGCCGTGTACTCGAAGATGATTACCGAGTGCGGCGAGGGCGGCGCGGATCTGTGCTCTTCGAGCCCAGGCTGGACCGGCCATATGGCGTTTATCGACCCGGTCGACGAGTTCATCAAACCGACAATGGAAGAGTATTTGCAGCAGGAAGCCCGCGTTGTGAAGCTGCATCCGCTGACGGTTGCGCAGAATTCCCTGCACGGCGTGTTCGGCATGTCCGGTTATGTTGCCGACGTGCCGCCCTGCGCCGCAACAATCGGCCCGGTGGACGTGCTGAACTCCCGTGAGCGCATCGAGGTGCACGCCCTGCAAACCTGCGGCAGCTATTCCTCCTGGCAGCGGATGACGAGCCGCCTCGTGCTGCACGGGCCGGTGACGCCGCTTGTGCCGAGCTCTATGCTACAGCTGATGAAGACGCAGGTGTACGTCAGCCTCGATCTGGCGGCGCCCTTCGAATGCGACGAATTGATGGGGTACTAAAAAACGTGTTAGCAATTACCAATACGCATATCATCCTGCGGGATCATATGATTCCTGACGGCATGATCCTGATAGAGAACGGCAGGATCGCCGACTTTGGCGAGATGCGTGTCATGCAGGCGCCGGACGGTGCGGAGGTGCTCGATGCAAAGGGCGCATTCGCCGGTCCGGGCCTGATCGATATCCACACGCACGCCGGCAATGGCGCATGGTTCTATGAAGAGCCGGAGAAGGCGGCAAAGCACCATCTTTCCCACGGAACGACGAGCGTGCTGCCGGCGCTGTACTTTGGCCTGACGAAGCAGGAGTTTATCGACGGGATCATGCGTATCCGCACCGCGGCGGAGTCGCAGGCCGCGCCGAACGTTCGCGGCCTCTATATGGAGGGGCCGTATCTCAACCCCGGCTTCGGCTGCAATCAGGACCAGAATCCGTGGAAGGGCGAAATCGATCCCGCGATGTATCAGCCGGTGATCGACGCGGCGGGCGACTTTGCGAAGGTCTGGTGCGTCGCGCCGGAGCGCGAGGGCATCCTTCGCTTTGTTGACGACGTCAAGCGCGCGCGGCCGGACATGATATTCGCCGTGGCGCACAGCGCCGCTTCCCCTGCGCAGATCGAGGCAATCGGTAACCTGCGCATCGGCACGCACCATACCAACGCGACGGGCGACCTGCCGAAGTATCCGGAATGCCGCGGCGTCTGCGTGGACGAAACGGTCAATTATCACGACGATATTTATGCGGAACTCATTTGCGACTCCCGCGGGATTCATGTCGACCCGTATATGCAGCGGCTTGTCGTCAAGATCAAGGGCAAGGACCGTATCATTTTGATTTCCGACGTGTTTATCAGCGACGGCCCGACGCCGCCGGGGTATGAAGGCGTGACGGACATCAACTTTGACTTTGACGGACAGATTGCGGGCAGCAACCTGACGCTCAACGTCGCCT
>CAYPLG010000189.1:0-2072 GCA_964411535.1 uncultured Oscillospiraceae bacterium | reverse complement strand
GAGATGCGTAATAAAAAACAATAATTTGTGTTTCAATAAGGAAAAGAAATAATTAGGGGCTGCTCCGCAAGCCGAAAACCCAGATAGTACAAGACTTTTTCGAGCAACAGTAGTATAATAAATACATGGAAAAGCCGTAAAATCAGCGAAAAAGCGAGCAGTATGGGGTGCAGACACATGTATCGAGAGCATATGCAGTTTGAGATTTCAGACTTTGTATTTCCATATGGGACACTGGATCCGGAGAATGACTGGGTGAAGCTGGCGCATCTGGTGTCATGGGATAAGGTCGAAGAACAGTACGCGAAACACTTCGTGAATAACGGGCACCCAGCTCATCCGGCACGTTGTGCGCTGGGCGCGCTGCTCGTCAAGCAAAGGCTCAAATGCAGTGACGCATGGACCGTGAAGCACATCGCGGAAAACCCATATTTGCAGTATTTCATCGGAGAAAAAGAATACACAAATCGCTGCCCGTTCGGAACCTCAACCATGGTAGAGTTCCGCAAGCGCTTCAGCGAGGCGGACATAGCGGCTATCATGGAAATGACCATCCCAGGGAAAAAGGGCGGAGATGACGATGACAACGGAACGCCGCCAGACAACCATGGCTCTCTTTTACTGGATGCAACCTGCTGCCCGTCGGACATTGCGTATCCGCAGGATATCCAGTTATTGAATGAAGCCCGGGAAAAAGCGGAACAAACCGTGGATGACCTGTGTAAGGCCAACCGGCGCAAAAAGCCGCGTATGCGTAGAAAACAAGCCAGAAGGTCGTATTTGCGGGTATCCAAGAGCAAAAAGCGAAGTCAGAAATTGATGCGAAGGGGCATCCGTGAGCAGCTGCAGTACATTCGTCGTGACATTGGCTTTGTTGCCGATCTGGTGGACAGCGATGTCCATCTGACACAAAGACAGAGCGACAGGCTCAACATCATTACCACGATATACGAGCAGCAGCGGATCATGTACGAAACCAATACCCACAGCGTTCCGGATCGGGTTGTCAGCTTCAGTCAACCATGGGTAAGGCCAATCGTGCGCGGTAAAGCCAAAGCAAAAACCGAATTTGGCGCGAAGGTGCATATCAGTCTGGTGGATGGCTACGCCCGGATCGAACGGCTGAGTTTTGACGCATTCAACGAGGGGGATGACTTCATTACCTCCGTGGAAAGATATCATGCCTTTTATGGTTATTATCCCAGCAGGGTTCTGGCAGACAAGATCTATAGAAACCGCGAGAATCTCGGATTTTGCAAGGAGCATGGAATCCACCTGACCGGGCCTGCGCTGGGCAGACCGCCAAAAGACAGCGGACAAAGCAAGGAAGCGAAGAAGCAAGAATACACGGATATCTGTGATCGCAACGCTGTGGAAGGCGTATTCGGCACAGGAAAGACCACCTATGGCCTAGACCGCATTGCTGCCAGACTGGAAGACACCAGCCGCACGGTGATAGCGGTAGCTTTGCTATGCATGAATCTGTGCAAACGGCTGCGGAGCCTTTTGCGCCTATTTTTCAGTTGCCTGTTTTCGTCCTTTTTGGGCAAAGATGATTGCCGCTTTACAGCCGCATGATTCCCAGACCTTGATTTTTCCTGAGGTTGCAGAGCAGGCCCTACCTAATTAAGCTCTTTTCAACATCCTGCTTAGCGAAACGTTTTCGAATATGAAAAGAAGGCTCGCGCCTTCTTTTTCCTTTGTCTTCTGGCGGGGTGAATCCCGGCGTTTTACAGCAGGATCAGATCTCCGCTCGTCTTGTCGAGCCTCCCGGCGTGTCCGTCGCATATTGCAACGGTGTGCTCGATTTGCAGTCCGCCCCATCCAAGCTCATAATACGGCGTCTCCAGACAAAATGTCATATCATTCTCTACGGGCATGGTATTCACTGCGTTTACCGTGGGCAGATCATATGCCTCCAGCCCGATCCCGTGGCCGGTGTGATGGCGGTGATAATGTGGAATCCCGGCATTTACCACCGACGATACCATACAATGGAACACATCGCATATCCGTGCGCCCGTGCGCATGGCAACAATGCCCTCGTCTACACCGAAACGTAATGCATTATA
>CAYPLG010000188.1:0-2082 GCA_964411535.1 uncultured Oscillospiraceae bacterium | reverse complement strand
TCCGCTTCGTGGATTTTGTACGCGGTGTTCATGGTCACAAGCACCGCGCCGAGCTTTACCGTCGCCCAGAACGCGATATACCACTGCGGGAGATTCGTCATCCATAACGCCACATGACTGCCGGGGCCGACGCCCAGCGAGATTAGCGCACGGCAGCAGCGGTCGACGTCTTCCCGAAACTCTGCATAGGTGCGGGTATAGTCGAGCGTGGTGTACTTGAAGGCATACTGGTCGGGGAACGTATCTGCCATGCGGTCGAGCACCGCGGGGAAGGTCTGGTCGATTAAGCTGTCTTTTTTCCAGACGAAGCGGCCCGTGCCCGTACGATTCTTGTACAGGTGCGGATGGGAGCGCGAAGGCGTGTCGAAACGGCGCATAAAGTTTTCGAAGTGCGTGAGCACGATCTCCATATCGTCGAGTTCCGGCATCCAGGCCGGGTTCCATTCGAGCGAAACAAAGCCGCCGTAGTTGACGGAGGAGAGCGCGACAATCATGTCGGCAATCGGCAGCTCACCCTCGCCGATGAGACAGTAGGCGCGCCCGCCTTCCTCCGGGAGGGAATCCTTAACGTGCACATGCCGCACGTATGCGCCGAGGTTGCGGATCGTTGTTTCCGGATCCTCGCCATGGTCAAAGTACGGGTGGTGCAGATCCCACAGCGCAGCCAAATGATCGTCGGAGAAGCGCATCAAAAAATCGCGGAGCTTGGCCGTATCGGAGAATGCCTGCGTGGTTTCGACAAGCAGCGTTACACGCTTTTCGATGGCGAGCGGAAGCGCCTTTTTGACGCAGGCTGCCGCCGTTTCGACGCCCTCTTCGGAGCCGTCAAGCGCGCGTACGCGCACATAGGGCACGGAGAAGCTATGCGCCAATTGTATGCAGTCGGATAGCTCCGTGGCGTTCTGCCCGGCGGCGGATGCGTCTGAAAGATCGCAGACCGCGTCGAGACAGGTTAAGCGAAGACCCTCCGTAAAGAGCATATGCGAGGTGCGTCCCGCCATTCGCGGGTGGAACGGCGCACCGTCGTCCGTCCAGCCGGTATGCAGCACGTCGTGCAGCTCAATGCCCGCGTAGCCGAATGCCTTGGCTGCCGCAACGAAAGCATCGAATGGCTGTTCGCACCAGCCGTTTGTGGAGAAGGAGAGCTTCATTGCCGCGCCTCCTCATAGACGATCTTGTTGAGCGCGTTGATATACGCGTGAATGCTTGCGCCGATAATGTCGGTGGAAATGCCCTTTCCCGCATACAGCCTGCCGCCTGCACGCAGCCGCACGAGCGCGCTGCCCATGGCCTCGCGCCCCTCGGTAACAGCCTGAATCTGGAAATCGTCCAGCTCATAATGGTGGCCTACGATCTGCTCAATGGCGAGGAACGATGCGTCAATGGGCCCGTCGCCGAGGCCGATTCCCTGTACGATATTTCCGTCGCGGACAAGCTTGATGTGCGCAAGCGCGGTAATGACGTTGCCGCTGTGGATGACGTAGCTTTCGAGCGTGTACGCGGGCGGAACCTGAAGGGCGACGCTCGCCACGATGGCGTCGAGCTCCTTCTCGCCGACGTCCTTCTTCAGCGCAATCGGCTGGAAGGCTTCGAATACCTTGGCGTTGTCGTCGGGGGAAAGGTCGTATCCGAGGCGAATGACCGCCTCCGTAATCTCGTGCAGCGTGCTGTCGCCGCTTAGGCGCAGACTCGCGTCTGCCTGCCGCTTGGAGCCGCCTTCATAAGGCGACGGCGCGTAACGCCGCGCGTGCAGGATCCAGTCAATCTGCTTCTCGATGCGGGAGAGTTCCGTTGCGGCAAGGCTGAGTGAAAGGTGCAGGTCCATGCCGCGCGTGCGCAGAATTTCGGAAACGGAGGAGAGCTTGAGAAGCGCCGTTTCCGGCACGGCGGCTTTGACGTAGCTCGCGCCCGCCCGAACCGCCGCCATGGCGCAGGCTGCGGCAAGCGACAGGTTATCGCTGCACTGCACGCCGAGCGGGATCGTTTTGAGCGCCGGAACGCGGGCGAGCAGCATGCCGACAAAGTCGGAAAACTCGTCCGGCAGCATCGTTCCCGCCGTATCGCATACGGTGATGCGGGAAG
>CAYPLG010000187.1:0-2094 GCA_964411535.1 uncultured Oscillospiraceae bacterium | reverse complement strand
TGAACCGGCCGGGGCCGTAGCCGCGCATTTTCGCGTCGGCGGTGGAGGCAAACAGATCCCGGATGTCGTTGAACAGGCCGGTGTAGGTTGCCGGATTGCTGCGGGGTGTCCGCCCGATGGGGCTCTGGTCAATGTCGATAACCTTGTCGAGCGCGCCTGCGCCGTCAATTCCGTCGCAGTCGCCGGGTCGGGTCTTGGCGCGGTTCAGGTCGCGCAGCAGCGTCTTTTTCACAAGCTCGTTGACAAGGCTGCTCTTTCCGCTGCCGGAAACGCCCGTTACGCAAACGAACATGCCCAGCGGAATCGTAACGTCAATATTCTTCAGGTTGTTGGCGCGCGCACCGCGTACGGTCAAAAACTTCCCGTTGCCCTTGCGCCGCTGCGCAGGCACCGGAATGCTCTGTTTACCGGAAAGATACTGCCCCGTGATGGAGCGGTCACAGGCAGCGACCTCCTCCGGCGTGCCGATGGCAACGATTTCCCCGCCGTGCTCCCCTGCGCCGGGGCCGACGTCAATAACATAATCCGCGCTGCGAATGGTTTCCTCGTCATGCTCGACAACGATCAGCGTGTTGCCGAGGTCGCGCATGTTTTTGAGCGTTTGCAGCAGCCGCGCGTTGTCGCGCTGGTGCAAACCGATGCTCGGCTCGTCCAGAATGTACAAAACGCCCATCAGCCCGCTGCCGATCTGCGTAGCAAGCCGGATGCGCTGCAATTCCCCGCCGCTAAGCGTCATGGCCGCGCGGGAAAGCGTCAGGTAATCGAGCCCGACGTTTACCAGAAACCCCAGCCTTGCGTCAATTTCCTTCCGGATCTGCGCCGCGATCATCTCCTGCGTGGGCGTCATCGAAAGCGATTGCATAAACGTGCGGATTGTGCGCACGGGCATATCGGAAAGCTCCGCAATGTTCCTTTCGCCGACGGTAACCGCGAGGCTTGCGGGCTTTAGGCGCTTTCCTTTGCAGTCCGGACACGGGATCTGCATCATGTACGACTCGATCTCCGCGCGGCTGTATTCGCTCGTCGACTCCCGGTAGCGCCGTTCCAGATTATGCATCACGCCCTCAAAGGCCGAATCAAACGATCCGCTGCCGTACTCCTTGGTATAGCTGATATGCAGCTTCGTTTCGCCCGTTCCGTACAGAATCGCGTTCTGTACCTCGTCCGGCAGCTCGCAAAACGGCGTATCCATGGAAACGCCATAATGCTCCGTCAGTGCGAGGAAATACATATTCGCGATGGTACCCTTGCTGCCGCTGTTCCAGCCCCCGCTATCCACCGCGCCCTGCGCAAGCGAAAGCTGCCGGTTCGGAATCACCAAATCGGGATCGAGCTTGAGCTGTATGCCAAGTCCGCTGCAGGTCGGGCACGCGCCAAAGGGGTTGTTAAAGCTGAACATACGCGGGGTCAGCTCCTCAATGCTGATACCACAGTCCGGGCAGGCATAATTCTGCGAAAAGAGCATCTCCTCGCCGTCCACCACGACCACGACCGCAAGGTTTTTGCCAAGCCGAAACGCCGTCTCCAGCGAATCCGTCAGCCGTCCCACAATGTCCGCTTTGATCACAAGGCGGTCGATTACCGCTTCAATCGTGTGCTTAAACTTCTTGTCCAGCGGCGGCACGTCCGCAATGTCGCTGATGGCGCCGTCGACGCGGACGCGGACATACCCCTCGCGCCGGAGTTCCTCCAGCAGCTTGACATGCTCGCCCTTGCGCGCGCGCACGCAGGGCGCGACGACAAGGATGCGCGTGCCCTCCGGCAGGCGCATGACGCGGTCGACCACCTGGTCGATGGTCTGCCGCTCGATGACCTTTCCGCACTGCGGGCAATGCGGCACGCCGCAGCGCGCAAACAGCAGACGAAGGTAATCGTGTATCTCCGTCACCGTGCCCACCGTGGAGCGCGGGTTATGGCTCGTGCTCTTCTGGTCGATGCTGATCGCCGGGGAAAGCCCCTCGATGCTGTCAATATCGGGTTTTTCCATCTGCCCCAAAAACTGCCTTGCGTACGAGGACAGGCTCTCCACATAACGGCGCTGCCCCTCCGCATAAATGGTATCAAAAGCCAGACTGCTCTTGCCGCTGCCGGAAA
>CAYPLG010000186.1:0-2096 GCA_964411535.1 uncultured Oscillospiraceae bacterium | reverse complement strand
TATATCTCATGAGCCGCTTCCGAATACTTCAGATACTGGTCATAGTGGGGCTGCATTACAAGCAGCTTCGGACACAGCTGCTTTGCCTGCCAGATCGCCATGCCGGTTTTTACACCGGCCTCTTTTGCTTGCTGGCTCTTGGTGAGCACGATGCCATGCCTATCCTCCACGCTGCCGCATACGACGACGGGGTGGCCCTTGAGTTCTGGATGGAGCATCATCTCCGCGGAGGCATAAAAAGCGTTTAGATCACTGTGCGGAATAATTTGTCCCATTTCCAGCGCCTCCCACTTGACATTTTGGTATTCATTCAGTATCATACGAATTGCGAAGCAATCATTCGTATTGTGTGGCTTGATTATAGCGAATGAAATAGAGGCTGTCAATACGAAGAATTGAAACTTGAGGGAGGTCAAAATGGAGTTCAAGGATAAAGTCAAGGAGCTGAGAAAAGGGAAAAAGCTGACGCAATCGGCTGTTGCACAGGAGCTTGGCATTACGCTTCGGGCGTATCAATACTATGAACAGGGAACGAATTATCCGTCCAACGCCATCCTCGTCCGGCTTGCCGAAATATTCGAGGTTACTGTGGATTCGCTTATCACCATGCAGGATGAATGTTTGACAACTGTTGATGAAAAAGGCGGCAGCTCCCGTGATAAGGCAAGGATTCGAAGGCTAACTGGTGAAGTGACGGCCATGTTCGCGGGAGGTCAGCTTGACGATGAAGACAGGGACGCCGTTATGCGCGCGATGACGGAAGCCTATTGGAAAGCACGAGAGCTGAACAAGGAAACCTACACGCCTAAGAAATACAAAAAGCAGAAGCCATGATCCGTTACCGCCAAACAGACGGTTTATTGCTACACTCGGAAAACGTGAGGGATTAAGTAATGAAAAACTACATCCATAAGGAGGCAAGCGCCATATCACAGCGCGTAGGAAGCCGCGACCCGTGCGACTATATGGACTATCTTGGTATTGTTCCCATGCAGATCGACTATTTTACGAAGCTTAAAGGCATGTATATGGCCGACTGGCGGCGGTACTTTGTGTTCATCAACACGCGCTGCGGCGAGCGGATGCAGCGCACGGTTAAATTCCACGAGATCGGGCATCACATACTGCATCGGCAAAACGTGTGTCTGTTCAAGGAGTTTGAGCTATACAACATGCATGATGATACGGAGCTTGAGGCAAACGTGTTCGCGGCCTCCATCCTCATGCCGGATGATGTGGTTTACGAATACGCCCGTGAAGGACGCAGCATCGGAGAAATAGCGACGCTCACCGGCATGGATATGAACCTTGTGCTTATCAAGATGCACGATATGCAGCGGCGCGGATATGACTTCCGTATCAGCGATTATGGAAAATCGGACTTTTTGAAGTGAATTATGGAAACGAATAGAAAAGATGCAAAGGTATATGTGAAGGTGTTATCCGAAACGGACGAAAACGGCCAAATGCTGCCCCGGCGCATCACATGGGAGGACGGACGCAGCTTCGACATTGACCGTGTGGGTGCCGTGCGCCCCGCATATGCCGCCAAAGCAGGCGGGCAGGGCGACCGCTACACCATCTATGTGAACGGCCTGCAGCGGTATCTGTTCTTTGAGCGAAGCACGAACATCAATGGCAATGTGATCGGGCGTTGGTTTTTGGAGCGGAGGTGAAAATCTATGTGCGGACGGTATTATATCGATCCCGAGGACGACATTGAAGCGCTGCTGGCCATCCCCATAGCTGCATCGGGCATGGAAGCGAAGCGGTACGGCGAGATACGGCCCGCGGACACGGCGCTGGTGCTTGCCAACAATCGAAACAAGCAGCAACGCTTGTTCCCCATGAAATGGGGATTTCCCCGGCCTGACGGGAAGCTCCTGATGATCAATGCCCGCAGTGAGACTGCACAGGAAAAAGCAGCCTTTGCCGACAGCGCGAAGAACCGGCGCTGCATCATTCCCGCCTCCGGGTATTATGAGTGGGGTAAGAAGGACAAAGATACAGGCAAGAAGCAGAAGTACGCTTTCTCCCAGCCCGGTTCAAGGCTTATCTATATGGCAGGGCTTTACATGGTGGAGGAGAAAACGCAT
>CAYPLG010000185.1:0-2106 GCA_964411535.1 uncultured Oscillospiraceae bacterium | reverse complement strand
TGCCGAAGACGGTGAAACGCATCGCCGTTCTCGACCGCACGAAGGAGCCCGGCTCCATCGGCGAGCCGCTGTATCAGGACGTTCTTAACGCGCTTATGGAAAACGGAAAGAAGGACGTCGAGGTTATCGGCGGACGTTACGGCCTTGGCAGCAAGGAATTTACGCCCACGATGGTCAACGCCGTGTACGAAAACCTTGCGGCCAAGCAGCCGAAGAACCACTTTACGGTTGGCATCGTTGACGATGTGACGTTTACCTCGCTTCCGATTACGAAGCAGATCAACGCCGCACCCGCCGGTACCATCGCGTGCAAATTCTACGGTCTCGGCAGCGACGGCACCGTCGGCGCAAACAAGAACAGCATTAAGATTATCGGCGACCATACGAGCCTGTATGCGCAGGGGTATTTTGCGTATGACTCCAAGAAGTCCGGCGGTCTGACGGTTTCGCATCTGCGCTTTGGCAAGCAGCCCATTCAGAGCCCGTACCTCATCGATCTCGCCGATTTTGTCGCCTGCCATAATCCGTCCTATGTGACGCGCTACAACGTGGCCGACGGCATTCGCGAAGGCGGCGTGTTCCTGCTCAATTCTCCGTGGACGCTCGCCGAGATGGAGAAGGAGCTGCCCGCGTCGATGAAAAACGCGATTGCGAAGCAGAAGCTCAAATTCTACAACATCGATGCGATCAAGCTTGCTCGCGAAGTTGGCATGGGCGGCCGCATCAATACGATCATGCAGTCCGCGTTCTTCAAGCTTGCGAACGTAATCCCCGCCGAGGAGGCCATCGAGTACATGAAGGCCGCCGCGAAGAAGTCCTACGGCAAGAAGGGCGACGAGGTTGTCAAGAAGAACTGGGACGCGATCGACGCCGGCGCAAACGCATGCACCGAGGTGCAGTATCCTGCATCGTGGGCAACCACGACCGAGGGCGCGACGCCAATGAAGACGACGGACGATCCGTACTTTGTCGATTATATCCATCCGATTCTTGCGCAGGAGGGCGACAAGCTGCCCGTTTCCGCGATGAGCGCGGACGGTACTGTGCCGACCGGCACCACCAAGTATGAAAAGCGCGGCATCGCGGTCGCTGGTTTGCCCGCATGCGGCGATCCGCCCGTTCCTCGCTGACGAGGAAGAGCAAAAGAAAGCGCCCGGCGGCTTCGTAACCAAGAAGGCTGTCGGCAAGGGCTTTGAGGGATACGGTTTCCGTATGCAGGTGACGCCGCTTGACTGCACCGGCTGCGGCAACTGCGTCGACGTTTGCCCCGCAAAGGAAAAGGCGCTCAAGATGGTTCCGCTTGCAAAGGCCGAGGCTGACATTGAGAACTGGGATTATGCAACGAAGCTTTCGAAGAAAGATGTACCGCTGAATACCGGCACCGTTAAGGGCAGCCAGTTCCTCCAGCCGCTGTTCGAGTTCTCCGGCGCTTGCGCCGGTTGCGGCGAGACGCCGTACGTCAAGCTGTTGACCCAGCTCTTTGGCGATCGGATGGTTATTGCCAACGCGACGGGCTGTTCCTCCATCTATGGCGGCAGCGCGCCGACCTGCCCGTATACAAAGAACGAAAAGGGCCAGGGCCCGGCATGGTCGAACTCCCTGTTCGAGGACAATGCGGAGTTTGGCTTCGGCATCAACCTTGCAACAAAGCAGCGTCGCACCAAGCTTGCCGACGACGTACGCGCGCTAATCGCGGTTGAATACTGCGAAGCGGCCATCAAGGAAGCGGGCGAAGAATGGCTTGCGAACATGGACGACGCGGAAGGCTCGCGCAAGGCTGGCGAAAAGCTGATCGCTGCCTGCAAGGACGGCATTGACGTCGACCTGACCGGAACGGAGTGGGAAGCGGACTGGATTAAGAACGGCAAGGTTTGCGCATGTGAAGCGTGCACGCTCGCTCGTGCGGTGATTGCAAACGCAGACCTCCTGACCAAGCAGTCCATTTGGATCTTTGGCGGCGACGGTTGGGCCTATGACATCGGTTACGGCGGACTGGATCATGTGCTTGCTATGGACGAGGACGTCAACGTGCTTGTCGTGGATACCGAAGTGTATTCCAACACCGGCGGACAGGCTTCCAAAGCCTCCAACATCGGCCAGGTCGCC
>CAYPLG010000184.1:0-2119 GCA_964411535.1 uncultured Oscillospiraceae bacterium | reverse complement strand
ACCGAGGTGTATTCCAACACCGGCGGACAGTCCAGCAAAGCGACCCCGACCGGTTCCGTTGCAAAATTCGCTGCGGCAGGCAAGCGTACGAAGAAGAAGGACCTTGGCATGATGGCAATGAGCTATGGCTATGTCTACGTGGCGAAGGTTTGCATGGGCGCGAACCCGAACCAGCTGATGAAGGCCGTCAAGGAGGCGGAAGCCTATCACGGCCCGTCGCTGATTATCGCGTATGCTCCCTGCATTAACCATGGCATCAACATGAGCCATTCGCAGTTGGAGGCCAAGAAGGCGGTTGAGGCCGGTTATTGGCCGCTGTACCGGTACAATCCGGATCTGACGACCGAAGGAAAGAATCCTTTCACGCTTGACAGCAAGGAGCCGACGTCGAGCTTCAACGAGTTCATCATGGGTGAAGTTCGCTACGCAACGCTGAAGAAGCAGTTCCCGGCAATTGCGGAGGATCTGTTTGAGCGTGCGGAGAAGGAAGCTGCGGACAAGATCGACTACTACAAAAAGCTTAACGAGATGTAAGTATCGTTAAGCACGACAAAACGTACGACCCAAACGGCAGGACGGCGCAAGCAAAAGCGCCGCCCTGTTTGTCATTGAAAGGAATTATTGTAAATTTGAAGCAAAGAAAGCGCCCAATCGGTTGCATTTGCGTTGCATGCTGTTATAATGACATCCGGCAAACAGATCGTCGTATGCAACCATCATAAAGAATACACGGTGTTGCTATTGACGAGGAAAACTGGAGGAAACAGAAATGAAAAAAGCATTGACCTTGCTGCTTGCGGGGCTGCTGGCCGCGCTGGCTTTGGGCTGCGTACCGGAAACGGCGACCACGCCGGACGCGCCTGTTGTTATTTCGGCAGAGGCGTCCGCGCAACCGGACGGCGAAGCTGCGCCCGCCGCAGACTATACAAAGCTTGCAATACTACTGTCGCAGGTTGCGTCGGAGTACCAGCCCGGTTCTGCCGGATGCTCCCTGCGCGCCGCACGGCTTGCCGGACAGCTGATGGACTGGAACGCGCAAAATGCCGGAGACGCGGAAGGCATTTCTGCCACAGTAAAGACAGTCTATGATACGCTGCCGGGGGAGACGGCGTCGCAGTATGCTTCCCAGCTCAACGATATGTATCGTACGGCGATACAACTTACGGAGGACGGCGCGGAGGATCTTCTATCGTCCGCCGGGTATACGCCGGCCGCTTATCCGTACGCGCGCATAGAGGCGGAAACGCTGTTTACCGCACTGCTTAACGGCATTGGCGCAAAGCTGAACACGGAGGAAAAGCCTTTTATGCAGAAGGTTGACCCGACGCAGCCAATACAGCTCGATGTGGACAGCGACGGCATCCCTGAGCAGGTAACGATCTTGGTAGACGAGGAAGCATATGTAACGGACATTACGTTTACAAGCGATACCGTTCAGTATACGGATCATGTAGAGATGGCGTTGTCTTTTCTTTCTGCATATGTTGGCGGCGCGTGGCAATGCGACGCCAGCCAATCGCTGCTGCTGACCGGCGACGAGGCCTCCGACGATTACATGACGCTTGTTTACCGTATGCAGGGCGGACAGATGCAGCAAGCCGAGATTTACGGAAGGTTGCTGGATGCGGATGCAAACGGCCTTCTTACAATTGAGCGCGCAATCGACGTATTCGGAACATACGGCGGCGTTTGCGAATACCAAATGCAGGACGATTTCTCGTTTACGCTTGCTTCGCCGTTCCGCGTGCAGGCCTTTGACGATAATCCGGACGGAAGAAAGCTTACGGTTATCTGCGACAGCCTGCCTGTCACGATACTGGACGGTTCGAATCAAAAGAGCACGCTCCCGAAGGGAACGGAGCTGATGCTGCGGGAAACCGATCAGGAAAGCTATGCTGTACTGGAAAACGCAAGCGGCGCGAAGTATCGCGTTGCAATTGAGAGACATGACGACGACTGGCAATGGTATATCGACGGCATGCCGGAGGACCAGTGCTTTACGCCGCTAATGTATGCGGGCTAAACCGCCGCTTATGCAAAGAACCGGGCGTAGACCGGTTCTCAGTATGGACTTCAGTCAGTGCCGCCGCAGGCGGCGCAGAAACCCACCCGCTATGCG
>CAYPLG010000183.1:0-2124 GCA_964411535.1 uncultured Oscillospiraceae bacterium | reverse complement strand
CAGATGCGCCACCAGCGCCAGATCCATGGCCTCCTGCACGCTGTTGGAGCTGAGCATGGCAAAGCCGGTCTGGCGGCAGGCCATCACGTCGGCATGGTCGCCGAAGATGGACAGCGCGTGAGCGGCCAGCGCGCGGGCGCTGACGTGGAACACCGCCGGCATCAGCTCGCCGGAGATTTTGTACATGTTAGGAATCATCAGCAGCAGGCCCTGCGACGCCGTAAACGTCGTCGTCAACGCGCCGCCCTTCAGCGAACCGTGTACGGCGCCAGCCGCACCCGCTTCGGACTGCATCTCGGCAATATGCACCTTCTGTCCGAACAGGTTCATCCGTCCGTTTGCCGCCCAGTCGTCGGCTACCTCCGCCATCGGGGACGACGGCGTAATCGGGTAGATGGCCGCAACGTCGCTGAATGCATACGCGACATGTGCAGCAGCGGTGTTGCCGTCGATGGTCATGGTTTTTGCCATTTGTTTGCCTCCTGAAATGTTATTGTAGTACGAGCATAACATGGATAGTTTGCCCGTATTTCACCAAATAGTATTATATCCCTCCCTTTTCGGGGTGTCAATCTTGCGAGCGGGAAAAGCGCGAAATATGCGGCCACGCAGCAGCATTTGGTATTGTATGCAATTCCAGCGGTCACATTGCAAACAAGACCGACCTGCAACGGTAAGCGTGTCGGACGCCGCACATAATTATTGAACGGCAAAATCCATAAGAATGCAAAGCCAGCCGATGCATTCACTTTTTCACACCGATGTGTTATGCTTTCATCATATACTATTTATTCGCAATTACATATCGAAAGGAGTTCCGATCACATGAATCTTTACGAGGCAATGGAAAGCCGCCACTCCGTACGAAGTTATACGGACGCACCCATCGAGAAGGATGTCCTCGACGCCCTCCAAGCGGAGATTGACGCATGCAACGCCGAGAGCGTTCTGCATCACATCCAGCTTATAACGGATGAACCGGATGCTTTCGGCGGGTTTATGGCGCACTACGGAAAATTTACCGGCGTGAAGAACTATATCGCGTTGGTCGGTCGAAAGGTGCCCGAACTCTCCGATCAATTGGGATATTACGGAGAGCGTATCGTACTCCGCGCACAAATGCTCGGTCTTAACACCTGCTGGGTTGCGCTAACTTACTCGAAATGGAAAAGCAAATGCGTCGTTTCCGCCGGCGAGAGGCTCGTTTGCGTCATCGCGATTGGATACGGAACAACGCAAGGCGTACCACACCGCAGCAAGCCCATGGAACAATTATGCAAAGTGAACGGCGAAATGCCGGACTGGTTTGCCCGCGGAATGCAAGCCGCGCTTCTCGCCCCCACCGCCGTCAACCAGCAGAGTTTCATCATCACGCTTTCCGGCAGCAGCATGGTCAATATAAAGTCCCTCGGCGGTCCATGCAGCAAGATTGACCTCGGCATTGTAAGATGTCATTTTGATTTCGGTGTAGGAAAAAAACACCTCGTCTTGCGGCCAGTGCGGAAAAAGGGCGTTTTACCTTCGCATAGTCCCGCAGAAATCTACCTTCGATACCCTTGAGCGCCCGTAACGGGCGTTTTTCATTTTTACATGCAGCAAGCGATCCAGGTCAAGTGCCCGTGTACAGCGCAATAAATTGCCTTCGGACTTACTTTTTACGCGCGAAAACAAGGATTATTTGGAAACACGGTGTATTAATAAGGTAATGGTTTCGGATACTATAAGCGCCGGAGAGCGCCGTTTGCCGTTGTTTTGCGGCAGGAAAGGAAGCAATGGACGAGATCAACGCAAGGATGTATTACGAGCAGCTACAGGCTCAAACGCTTTCCCCCTATGCTACGCTTGCGCAAAACTCCCGCGGACGCGCGCATGAAATTGAGCCCTGCACCATTCGCACAGCTTTTACGCGTGATCGTGACCGCATCATCCACTGCAAATCCTTCCGCAGACTTAAGCATAAAACGCAAGTATTTCTTTCCCCGCAGGGCGATCATTACCGCACAAGGCTTACCCATACGCTGGAAGTGTCACAAATTGCTCGCACCATTGCGCGCGCGCTGCGGCTGAACGAGGATTTGACGGAAGCCATCGCCATGGGACACGACCTTGGTCATACGCCCTTCG
>CAYPLG010000182.1:0-2134 GCA_964411535.1 uncultured Oscillospiraceae bacterium | reverse complement strand
TGAGTAATAAACCTCCTCGTTATTTTTCCACCTCCCGCTTCCTCTTTCCGGGGAACCGGCATATACCGGCACGAACCCGAAAATCCGCGAGAGTGCGTGATACCTTGCGCATTATAGCACAGGGCAAATCAAAAGCGCAACCGTTAATTTGCAATATGGCGCCTTATTCCGGCGTTTCCTCGTCGTTTTCCGCAATCATGTCGTCGAACAGCTCGGTAAACTCGTTGAATACCTCGTCGAGCAATATGGGATTGTCGATGGAAACGAAATCCTCGCCGCTGTCGCCCTTCACGGCTTCCAGCAGTACGACCTCATCCTCGCCAACGCCCTCCACCGGCTCCACCGGCAAAAGCGCCACATAGCGCTTCCCCTCGTAGTCAAACGACATCAGCAGGTCAAACGCGACCGCCTTCCCGTTCTCATCCAGCAATTCGATGATGTTGCCGTTTTCTTCTTCCATAATGTCCTCTCCTTATCCGTTCGGATGCGCGTCCAGATATCCCTGTAAAATGATCACCGCCGCAAGCTTGTCGATGACCTGCTTCCTTTTGTCGCGCCGGACGTCCGCCTCCAACAGCACGCGCTTTGCCGACATGGTGGTCAGCCGCTCGTCCGCAAAGTCGTACTCGCCGTCCCACTTTTGCAGCACCGCGTCCGCAAACGCCTGCGTCGCCTCGGCCTGCATGCCATAGCTGCCGTTCATGTTCCGCGGCATGCCGAACAGCAGCTTGCAGGGCCGGTACCGCGCGGCAATATCAAGCAGATGCTGCACATCCGCCTCCGTATCGTCCACGCGCGTATAGGTTTCCACCCCCTGCGCCGAAAAGCCGAGCGGATCGCTCACCGCAACGCCTATGCGCCGTTCCCCGACGTCAAACGCCAATATACGCTGCATGGCCTATCTCTTTTCCACGTATGCGCGCACCAGTTCTTCCAGCAGCTCATCCCGCTCCGTACGCGAAATGAGGTAGCGCGCGTTATTGTAGCTTGTGATGTACGTTGGATCGCCGCTCAACAGATACCCGACGATCTGGTTGACCGGATCGTAGCCTTTTTCCTGCATGGCCTCGTACACCGTCAAGAGCGTGTTCCTGGCGCTGCGCATATCGCGCGAGGTCTCGAACTGCTGCGTCTCTTTGCGTGTATCGTTCATCCTGTCCACCTCCATGCAAATATTATACCGAACATTACCTTCTTTTCATAGCGTATTTTCCAAAATCGAACAATTTCTTAACATTCGTCATACTATGCCGTACATCATGCATAAGGAGGGTTTTCTATTGAAACGGATCATCTGTATCCTGCTTTGCCTGCTTACGCTGTCCGTTCCGCTGCTCGGCTGCAAGAAAGGCGGCGCGCTTACGCAAGTTGCGCTTAACGAGGTCACGCGCTCCGTATTCTACGCGCCGCAGTATGTAGCCGTGACAAAAGGTTTCTTCGCCGAGGAGGGACTCGACGTCAGCATTACAACCGCAGGCGGCTCCGACAAGGCCATGACGGCATTGCTCTCCGGGCAGGCGGATATCTGCCTCGCCGGCCCGGAAACGGCGGTATATGTGTACAACGAGGGCAAGGCCGACTACCCGAAGGTCGTTGCGCAGCTGACCAAGCGTGACGGCTCCTTCCTGGTCGGACGCACCGCAGAGCCGGACTTCTCCTGGGAAAACCTGCGCGGAAAAACCGTTATCGGCGGGCGTGCGGGCGGTATGCCGATCATGACGCTTTGCTACGTCCTTAAGCAAAACGGCCTGATCCCCGGCGAAGATCTAACCGTCATCGACAACATTCAGTTCAACCTGATGGGCGGCGCCTTCGAGGGCGGCACGGGCGACTATGTGACGCTGTTCGAGCCGACCGCCACGGAATTCCAAAACGCGGGCAAGGGATATATCGTGGAAAACGTCGGTCTTGCATCCGGTGAAATCCCGTACACCACCTATATGGTCTCGCAGAATACGCTGCAAACCGACGCGGCGCTCGTGGAACGGTTTGTTACGGCCATATACCGCGCGCAGCGCTGGATTATGACCGCGTCCGACACGGAAATTGCCAGCGCCATGCAGCCATTCTTCCCGGATACGTCGCTCGACAGCCTTGTAATCGTAGCCAACAGTTACAAAAAGACGGACTCCTG
>CAYPLG010000181.1:0-2149 GCA_964411535.1 uncultured Oscillospiraceae bacterium | reverse complement strand
ATATCGATCTTTACGGCGACGCTGCTGGGCTTCGTCATCCTAAAGCCCGTACACCTGCTATGGATCAACCTGATCACCGACTGCTTCCCGGCGCTCGCGCTCGGCACGGAAGCTGCGGAAAGCAACCTCATGGCGCGCCAGCCGCGTTCCACGAAGGACGGTATCTTCTCCGGCGGCGTTGGATTCGACGTCGTTTATCAGGGCGTAATGGTCACGATGCTGACGCTTGCCGCATTCTTTATCGGGCATTACATGGAGTCCGGCATTTGGGAGTTTACCAACTTTGCAAGCGCCGACGGCATGACCATGGCGTTCCTCACGATGAGCATGGCGGAAATCTTCCACAGCTTCAACATGCGCTCCCAGCGCGGCAGCATATTCCGCATGAAGACGGAAAACAAGTTCCTTTGGGGCGCGGCTGCGCTATCGCTAATCCTCACCACCACCGTGCTGTATGTGCCGTTCCTTTCCGATGCGTTCGGCTTTGAGCACATCAGCATTGCGGAATACGCCGTAGCAATGGCACTGGCCGTCAGCGTGATTCCGATTGTGGAAGGCGTCAAAGCCATCCAGCGCGCAATCTGGCGCAAAAAGCACCCCGGTCTGGTGCACGCATAAGCGCACAGAACAAGAACTGTAAGACATGCAAATGGAGCCGTTTCATTGGAAACGGCTCCATTACTCTCTATACGTGCTATGCAAACCGGCAGAATGCAGAAACGCTTATGTCTTCGCCCCCGTCTGCTCCGCGCCAGCTTCCAGCGGGCTAGGTACGCCATGCAGCGGCAAATCCAGCTTGCCGGTAGTTACAAGCTGCTCATGATAACCGCCGGCAATTTTGCAAACGCTTAGCGTTGTTTCCAGCCTGTCGTAGCCGGAAAGATCCGTGTAATCCCACCCCTGCGCGACGATAATAATCTGTGAAACCGAGCCGGGATACACGTTCACACCCTGCTGCGTCGCCTCCACGCGCTCACCGTCCAGCAGGATATACTCATACGCGGTAAACAGCGCCAGATCCTTATCCTTCGTCTTGTTCCTGCAATAGAACACGATCGCGTCGGAATCCGAATAATAGTGTTGCGCGCCGGCATAGTACAACGCGCAGTTTGCGTCCTCGTAAACCGGCTCGCCACGAAAGTCCGGCGTATACGTTTCCTCCGTCGACGCAGCAGCGCCGTCTGCCTGTAACGTTACCATGAACGGTTTTTGCAGCCGGTTGCTATGGTAATACGTCACATAAACATCCGTGCGCATAACCTCCGATATGCCAAACGCAGCGCAATCCGCCGTACCGTCAACGAGCATCAGCGCACGCACGCCCTTGTCGAGCAGGTATACGTTCGTATCCAGCGCGCGGCAGCCGTTGAACAGTACGTCCAGCGAAACCTTCGTCCACTTGCTGGTCTGCTTTTTCTCAATTGCCAGCAACGCAGTTTTTGTCGCCGGGTCATACCCCAGCTGTGCGATACGAATGGTTGCATCGTCAAAGAGCACCGTACCGAAAACGTCATATGACTGCGCGAAATCCGCAGGCAGGTCAGGGTTCACAGCCTCCTGGGTATACCCCTGGCTCTGCACATAGTAGGCCTCGTTATAAATCCAGACGGCAAGCTTTACCTTCTGTACCTCATCAAGCTGCATCATTTCATACAATTCCGGTATGCTCGCATCGGTTTGCAGCGTTATGGACAGCGGCTTGCCCTTCGTGACCGGATAGTTTTCGATATGTGCAAACGGAACAAGCCAGTCGTTGACGTACATCTCCGGAAAATACACAATTCTTGTACCGCCGCCTGCGTACGCTATCGTAAAATCGATTTCTATATCGCCTCCCGTAGCGTACCGCAGCGCATCCGCCGTAATCGTTATGTTATCTTTGTAATAGATGCGCTGTTCTCCGAGGGAAACCGTCTCTTTCGCATCCGCGGACGATCCGCTCCATGGCGTTATCAGCAAGCACGCCAGCAGCAGGACAGAAAGAAGCATCGCCGTACATCGTTTCATGATAATCCCCCCTTTTTCTCAATATAACATCGGCCAAACCTTGCGTCAACGCACAATCGATACAAGACGAACTATTGACATAGAGCCCCGAAACTTCCACAACTTCCGTCGTCGTATCCTTCTTACCCTCAATGCGAAGGAA
>CAYPLG010000180.1:0-2221 GCA_964411535.1 uncultured Oscillospiraceae bacterium | reverse complement strand
CGGACACGCCGATGCATACGTCCGCGCCGACAAGCATTTGCGCAAGGGAGCCCGCCTTCTTTGTCCGGTTCGTAAGCTTTGCCATTTCTTCCTTAACGGGGTTCATCCCCTCCGCGCGGCCTTCATAGATCGCGCCCTTGCGATCACACAGGGTAATATCCTGAAAGCCCGTTGAAAGCAGCAGCTTGGTAATCGCAATCGCCGCCGCCCCGGCGCCGTTGACTACGATCCTTACGTCCTCCTTCTTCTTGCCGACAACGCGCAGCGCGTTGGTCAGCCCCGCAAGCGTAATGACCGCCGTGCCATGCTGGTCGTCATGAAAGATCGGGATGTCGCACTTCTCCTTCAGTTTCCGCTCAATTTCGAAGCAGCGCGGGGCCGCAATGTCTTCCAGGTTCACGCCGCCGAAGCTGCCGCTGATCAGATAGATCGTGTTGACAATTTCGTCCACGTCCTTTGACTTGATGCAAAGCGGGAATGCATCCACGTCGCCGAAGGACTTGAACAGCACGCACTTGCCCTCCATCACCGGCATACCGGCTTCCGGCCCGATGTCGCCAAGGCCCAGCACCGCCGTACCGTCGGTTACCACAAGGCACATGTTATGGCGGCGTGTCAGCTCGTAGCTTTTGTCAACGTCCTTTTGAATCTCCAGACAGGGCTGCGCGACGCCCGGCGTATACGCAAGGGAAAGGTCCTCCTTGGTGGCGACCGGTACGCGGGATACCACCTCGATCTTGCCCTTCCATTCCCCATGCAGGCGAAGGCTCTCCTTAGCATAATCCATAAGCAAACGATTCCTTTCGTGTCCTGTACGCGCCCGGCTTCCGCCGGATGCGCCCATAACTTACCGACTACTATAATAGTGCCACAGACCGACAAAAGCAAGCCTAACGGCGCAAAACTTCTGCCTGCAAGCGGCGGATTATGCGTTTTGCGGCCGCTTACCGGCCCGCGTTTGCCGCTATGCGCCGCCCCGCGCCCGAAAAACAATTGACGATGCCCCGTTTCCATAGTAAACTGGCCTAGAAGCGCGGCCATAAGCGTACCCGACGGCGCTTCGTTTTTCTATCCTGCACATGGAAACGAATATAAATCGGAGGTAACGAATCATGGCAAATCCAACCGACCGCAAGTATACCGCATCCCACGAATGGCTTCTTCCCACCGGCGAAAAGACCGCGCGCGTCGGCATTACCGACTTTGCGCAGTCCGCCCTTGGCGACATCGTATACGTCGACCTGCCGGAGGTGGGCAGCGCCGTTACCGCCGACGCGCCGTTTGGGTATGTCGAGAGCGTGAAAACCGTTTCCGAACTGATCAGCCCCGTCACCGGCGTTGTTACCGCGGTCAACTCGGCAGCCGCCGACGCGCCGGAATCGATCAACAGTACGCCGTATGAAACGTGGCTTGTTGCAATCGGCGAAATCACCGGGGAAGCAGCGCTGCTTGACGCAGCCGAATACGAAGCGTCGCTGTAAGGAAGTGGTCAGTTTGGGAAACTATCTGCCCTCTACCGCGTCCGAGCGGCAGGCGATGCTTGCAAGCATCGGCCTTGCCTCCGCCGACGGATTATTTAACGACATCCCCGCCGAAATCCGGCTGCCGGACGGCGCGCTTTCCATGCCGGACGGCGTTTCGGAGATGGAAGCCGCCGCGCATATGCGTGCGCTCGCCGCAAAAAACACCGTGTATACGTCCATATTCCGCGGCGCAGGCGCATACAACCGCTATATTCCCCCCATCGTTACGCGCATCGCCGCCAAGGAGGAGTTTGTCACAGCCTATACGCCCTATCAGCCGGAGATTTCGCAGGGCGTGCTGCAATCCATATTTGAATACCAGACGATGATCGCGGAGCTCACCGGCATGGATGTATCGAACGCGTCCGTATACGACGGCAGCGTCGCCGCCGCGGAGGCCGCCGCCATGTGCCGGGAAAAGAACCGCACGGTCACGCTTGTTTCCGAAAGCGTCCGGAGCGATATCATCGACACTATGCGCACCTATTGCTTCGGCAGCGGTACGGAGCTTGTCACCATACCGGCGGACAGCGGGCGCACCGACCTTGCCGCGCTGCAAGCGCTTCTCGGCGAAACGGTCGCAAGCGTCGTCGTCCAGTATCCGAACCGGTTCGGCATTCTGGAAAATGCGGAGGAGATCGCCGCCCTTGCCCATGCGGCGGGCGCAAAGTGCATTCTGTACTGCGAACCCATCGCGC
>CAYPLG010000179.1:0-2316 GCA_964411535.1 uncultured Oscillospiraceae bacterium | reverse complement strand
TTAGTAAATACGGATTCATTTTCTAGAGACAAACCGATAATCATAAAAAAGTAAGGAGTTGTCATGGGTTGGGATATTCCTACCATTGACCATGCGCAATATCCAACAATAGCGCATAAAAACGATAGGCGCTCCGGATTGTTCTTGTTAAAACAAATTGATAGTATTGCGTGAGTAACAAGCAGCATATACGCAATTAGGCCGCATACCCCATTACAGATTAAGTACTGAAGATATTCATTGTGCGCATTGTCCAACACCGCGTCGTGAAACAACATGTGTTTTATGTCATAGTAATATAACCCGCTCGGTCCGCCACCGAAAACTTGGTTAATTCGGGGAAGTGAAGCAAAATAGTCTAATGAATATTTCCATATCTTCGCCCTTTCTGTTCCCCATTGATCACTCCACTTCAACCACCTATCAAGTTGCCCAAGATCTACACGCATCTTTCCGAGCAGAGAGAGCAACAATCCTCCGAAGCGCTGAATAAGCATTTTGACAAGATCATCAAAAAGGAGCGGAGCGTTGGCGATAAAAAGGAACGTGGCGATGCCAGATAGACCAGACAGTACCTAGCAATCGTAATTCTCATGCAGTCAAAAGTGAGTCAAACGGGCAAATCGGAGCAAAATCCGGAGAAATCCAAAAAACTGAAAGTGCCGAAACGCTAGACGTTTCGGCACTTTTTCGGTGGTCGGGGTGACTGGATTTGAACCAGCGACCTTTTGGTCCCGAACCAAACGCGCTACCAAACTGCGCTACACCCCGAAGTGGAGCCAATGAACGGACTCGAACCGTTGACCTGCTGATTACGAATCAGCTGCTCTACCAACTGAGCTACATTGGCACTCGCACTGCCCTATTATAGACAACGGGAAATGCGCTGTCAAGCATTAAATTTCGATTTCCGACCCGATTTCCAGGCGATTGAAAAGTGCAGCTTTTATGATTGCGCCCGTTGCGGAAAGGGTTATAGAAGCCTTTGGCTTTTTGCGCGGACTGCCGGCGACGGCCCGTATCGATACCCAAAAATAAAAACAAGATCGTTGGCGTAAGCGCCACGACCTTGTTTTGCAATCATTTGCTAAGCGCGTCAGTGCGGGATGGTGACGTATTCCATCGGGTCTACCGGCTTGTTTTCAACAAGGAATGCGAAGTGCAGATGCGGCAGGTCGGCGCATTCCGCCATGGCCGTCGTGCCTACTTTGCCGATGACGTCGCCCGCGTTTACCTTCTGCCCCGCAGTTACGCTTACGGTCTTGTCAAGGTTTCCGTACAGGCTCGTTCGCTCGTTGGTGTGCAGAATGGTTACGACGGTGCCCAGCGCGTCATCCTCGTATACCTTGTCCACCGTTCCGGCCAGCGTCGCCTTGACGTCCGTACCGGTTTCCGCTGCGATGTCGATAGCCGGATGCGTCGTCCACTGATCCAGCGTGCGCGAGTAAATCAGATGCTCGCTTGCGTATCCCCAGATAACGTCTCCGCCGACAGGGGCTGCACCCTTCTTAACGCTGCCTGCGCCGGACGTTTGCCGCGGCTTTTCTGTCGGGGTAGGTTCGGGACTGGCCGAGGGAGCCGGCGTGGCCGTTGGCAATGGCGTGTTCTTGACAGCCAGCGTTTGGTCGCCCGCTTGCCTGGTTTCAATGACAACGGGCTGCCCGGTCGCGTCGGCGGCGGGGAGCTGGGCCTCGTCCTGCGGCAGCGTCGTCAGTACAATTGCCGTTCCGACAATGAGGAGGCAAACGAACAGTACCACATAAAATCCCTGTTTTTTTAGAAAATCCTTTGGCTTGGACGCGAAATTGCGATTTTCTTCGATCATAGTCAATCACCTCTGCAGGTAGTATGGCCCGCAGAGGCGACGGTTTATTCAAAACATATGATGTTCAATGCGTATTTACCGTTTGGGCTACGCCGCGTATGCAAGCGCAGCGCTTATCCGATGGAATCCTTGCCGCCCATGTACATCCGAAGCGGTTCGGGAATGCGGATGGAGCCGTCGGCTTGCAGGTTGTTTTCCAGGAACGCGATGAGCATACGCGGCGGGGCGACGACGGTGTTGTTGAGCGTATGCGCAAAATAATTGCCTTTTTCCTTGTTCTTGATGCGGATGCCGAGCCTGCGCGCCTGCGCGTCGCCGAGATTGCTGCAACTGCCCACCTCGAAGTACTTCTGCTGGCGGGGCGACCATGCCTCCACATCCCGGCTTTTCACCTTGAGATCCGCCAAATCGCCGCTGCAGCATTCCAGCGTGCGCACGGGGATATCCAGGGACCGGAACAGATCGACCGTATTCTGCGCAAGCTGGTAGAA
>CAYPLG010000178.1:0-2339 GCA_964411535.1 uncultured Oscillospiraceae bacterium | reverse complement strand
GATTGGTTTTGTACGGCGCTGCGAAGGGCCGGTTCCGGGCTTGACGAAGACGCGCTTTTTGCGATACTGCGTTCGATTGACGACGCCGGTGAGGACAGGGAATAGCGCGGGCGGCTTGTGCGCGTGCATATGCCGCTGGAACGGACACGATAAGAAAGGAAACAGGACATGAAACGTTGGATAAAGCTGACGGCGCTGATACTCGCGCTCATGATGACGCTAATCACGGCGGGATGCGACGTGCTTGGGTTTACGAAGCCGAAGGAGGACATGCCGCAAAACAGCGGAAGCACCGGCCCGATTGCGATTACGACGGAGACGCCGGAGGAAGCCGCGCCGGGCGCGCAGGCAGACGAGCCCGCGCCAACGCCGGGTGTGCCGCAGCCTGCGGTGGACGACAGCGTAACGGCGCAGTTCAAGGCGCTCGATCACGAAGTGTTCTGCTGGTACGCGACTACGGACGGATATTCGTTCCATTCCTTGATCGATAACCCTGCGGATTTCGGCATTGACCGGACAAGCGTTCCGATGACGCTCGGTGAATTCACCGAGGAGGATACCAAGGTATACGCGGCGGAGGCGGCGGCATATCTTGCGCGCCTGGAAGCCATTCCGCGCGCCGGGCTTAGTCAGGCAAATCAGCTTGCATACGACGTGATGGAGCAGTATCTGACCATTACGGCGGACGACACGAATTACGAGTATTTTTACGAGCCGCTGACGGAATACTCCGGTATTCATGCGGATCTTCCGCTGATGTTCGCGCTGTTCGAAATTGACGACGAGCAGGACGTGCAGGATTACCTTGCGCTGTTTGCCGACGTCCCTCGCTACGTGGATCAGGTGCTTGCCTATGAGCAGAAACGCGCGGATTTGAATATGTTTATGACGGAGGACGCGCTCGATGTAATCCTGGATGCATGCGACGATATTATCGATGCAAAGGACAACTCCTTCCTGTATGCAACCTTCAGCGACGCCGTCAACGCGCTTGCCGAACTGACCGATGCGCAGAAAACGGCGTACATTGAGCAAAACAACGCGCTTGTCAAGAAGGACTTTGTCAACGCATACCGGAAACTGTACAAGGGGCTTGACGCACTGCGCCGGAAATGCTCCGCGCCGCTCGGCCTTGGCGAAAAGCTTGGGGAGAAGGGCCGCGCGTATTATGAGATGCGCATGCAGCAGGAAGCGGACAATTTGCTTTCCGTTGAGGAGTCGCGGGAGCTTCTGACGAATGAGATGTACAATCTGATGGTAACCTCCGCAATGATCGCGCAGGAGAACCCGGACGTTTTGGAGTACACGGGCAAGATTACAAGCGGCGATACCAACACCGATTTGGAACTGTTAAAGGGCCTTACGGCGGGCATCCTCCCGGAGCTGCCGGAGCACGACGTATCGGTGTCGGACGTGCCGGAGGAGCTGCAAGGCATGATGTCGCCCGCAGCATACGTGATTCCGGCGCTCGACGGCTGGAAGAAGAACGAGGTGCTGATCAACCCGAAGAACGAGGACGCTACGCTGCTGCTGACGCTTGCGCATGAGGCATATCCCGGACATATGTATCAGTACGTGTACCAGCGCGGAATGGACAGCCTTGGCCTGACGCAGCGCGCGCTGCATTACGGCGGATACGCGGAGGGCTGGTCGCAGCTTGCGGAGTATCTGGTTACGAAGACCCAGAGTACGTATGAAAAGGATTATGTCACGCTGGTGTTCAACCAGAACATGATTTTTAACGCGCTTTTGCCCGCGATTGTGAGCATCTATGTCAATTATGACGGGTATACGGAAGCGGCTGTCAAGATCAAGCTCGACGCGCTTTGGCCTTCGCTTTCCGAGGACTTGGCAAAGAGCTACTATCGGCTTGCCGTAAACCAGCCGTTCTATACGCTATGCTACGGCATAGGCTTTGCGCAGCTTATGGGCATGATGCGCGATGCGGAGACGACGCTTGGCAACACCTTTGACCAGAAGGCGTTTCTGAAAGCGTATCTGGACCTTGGCCCCGCGTACTTTAACCTAATACAGGAGCGGATGGATATCTGGGTGGACGCGCAGATACAGGAAGCTGCTTGACAACGCTGCAAAATTGCGGTAAACTTTGTCCAATTTCATACCGGCTGTGAAGACGAGGAGTACGCGGTTTGCCCGCAGCAGAGAGACGGTCGTTTGGCTGCAAGACCGTTTGCGGGAGGAAGCGGAAGGTCGCGTCGGAGCCTGCGATGTGAAGCCACAGTAGCATTGCACGTCCGTCCACGTTACGGACAGGAGTGGAATGGCCGCGTGCGGCCGTTCAACAAAGGTGGTACCGCGAGCGTCCGTTTCGTCCTTTG
>CAYPLG010000177.1:0-2368 GCA_964411535.1 uncultured Oscillospiraceae bacterium | reverse complement strand
ACGAGGCCTGGGGCCAGTTTGACGCGGCCAATATTACGGCGATGCTGCGCACGCTCGACGCAACGCGCACGATCGACCACGCCAGCGGCTGGCACGATCAGGGCGTTTCGGACGTAAAGAGCCTGCATGTATACTTTAAGCCGTACCGCTTTCATAAGGACCGGCTTGGCCGCGCGGTGGTGCTGAGTGAGTTCGGCGGCTATACGCTGCATCTGCCGGAGCACAGCTTAAGCCAGAGGGCGTACGGCTACCGCCCGTACAAGAGCGCCGGCGCGCTGCAAAGCGGCTTTCTAAATCTATACGAAAAGCAGATTCTCCCGGCGAAGAGCAAGGGCCTTGCCGCCGCCGTCTATACGCAGCTAAGCGACGTTGAGGACGAGACCAACGGCTTTGTTACCTATGACCGCCAGGTTATCAAAATGGAACCGGACGCCGTGCGCGCAATCAACGAACGCTTGACAAAGGAGCAGTAAGCGCATGCTGCGGGAAAGGGAAACATCCGCGAAAATCGCACGGGACGAACGCAACGCGGCTGGCGCCGGGCTGCGCAACATCGTCCTGCTGGGGCTCGTCAGCCTGTTTATGGACGCTTCGACGGAGATGGTCTATCCGCTCATCCCGTTGTATCTAACCTCCGCTTTCGGCGCAACGCCCGCGCTCGTCGGCGTCATCGAGGGGATTGCGGAAAGCCTTGCAAGCCTGCTCAAGGTCTTCTCCGGCCACATTGCCGATAAACGGAACCGGAAAAAGCCGCTTGCCATATTCGGCTACGGCACCGCGATTGTCTATAAGCTCGCGCTGATCGTCGCATCCTCGTGGCCGGGCATACTCGCCGCGCGCGTCATTGACAAGCTCGGCAAGGGAATCCGCACCGCACCGCGGGATGTTCTGGTCAGCCAAAGCGCGGAAGCGGGCCGGCAGGGGACGGCGTTCGGGCTGCACAAGGCGCTCGATATGGCGGGCAGCGCGCTCGGCATCCTTGCGGCATATCTGCTCATGCGCGCCACCGGCGGCAACGTGTATTTTAAGCGCATATTCGCGCTTGCGATCCTCCCCGCGCTTGTCAGCGTTTCGCTGCTCTTCTTTGTGCGAGAGGACAAATCGGCCCCCGCCCCGGCGCGGGAACGCACCGGGCTAGTGCAGGGTTGGAAAGCGCTGGACAAGCGGCTTCGCTGGTTTCTCGCCGTCGCGTTTCTGTTCAACCTTGGCAACTCCTCCAACGCTTTTTTGCTGCTGCGCGCGTATGACGTCGGCTTTGATACGCTGAACGTCACGCTGCTCTACCTGCTCTATAACGTTACAAGCTCGCTTACCGCACTGCCGTTCGGAAGGTTGTCCGACCGTCTCGGCCGGCGCAACCTGCTGTTTTCCGGCTATCTGCTCTTCGCCGTAACCTATACGGGCTTCGCGCTTGCAAAGAGCACGGCGGCATTCGCAGCGCTGTTCCTTCTGTACGGGCTGTATACGGCAATGACCTCCGGCGTGGAGCGCGCCCTGATCGCCGAGATCGCCCCGCCCGCGCACAAGGGCGCCATGCTTGGCCTGCACGGTACGCTGGTGGGCGTCGCGCTTTTGCCCGCCTCGGTGATCGCGGGCTTCTTGTGGAACCGGGTATCCCCCGCCGCACCGTTTCTGTTCGGCGCGCTGCTATCCGCGCTTTCCGCCGTCGCAATCCGTATTATCCTCCGCAGCAGCCCCCGTCCCGGCGCTTCGCGCTAGTTTCGCGGCAAACGCCGAAACCGCTTGCATTTCGCCGCGCAATATGGCATGATAAATACTGCGGGAAAACCGTAATCGGGCGCGCGGACACATACTCCACCATGGTATGACCGCGACGCTGTAAATGAAGGAGGGATACCCATTTACCGCGGGGCTTGCGGTACGGCAGTGTGGAGACCTGTCGTAAAGCGGATTCGACTTTGCGCGGATCCGCGAGGCGGGCAGATGAAGAATTTCGTGTCCGCTAAAGCCCGGAATGCATGGCAAACGTAACGCTCAAAAACATCAAGAAGATCTACGACAAGAATGTAGTCGCCGTCCAGGATTTCAACCTTGAAATCGCGGACAAGGAATTCGTCGTGCTGGTCGGCCCGTCGGGCTGCGGCAAGTCGACGACGCTGCGCATGATCGCGGGGTTGGAGGAAATCAGCGAGGGCGAGCTTTACATCGGCGACCGCCTCGTCAACGACGTGCCCCCGAAGGATCGCGACATTGCGATGGTCTTCCAAAACTACGCACTGTACCCGCACATGACGGTGTACGAAAACATGGCGTTCGGCTTAAAGCTTCGCAAGATGCCGAAGGCGGACATTGACAAAAAGGTGAAGGAAGCCGCGGAAATCCTCGACATTACGGAGTATCTGCAAAG
>CAYPLG010000176.1:0-2395 GCA_964411535.1 uncultured Oscillospiraceae bacterium | reverse complement strand
CGCGCAGGACCAGGCAATCATGCGGTGGCGGGTCTTCGGGAAGCAGTCGATCTTTTGTCCGACGGTTCTGTCCATGATCGCGCGCACTTTTTTATCCACAAAGTGCCAGATGGGAAGATCGCCGAACTGGCTTTGATAGATGCGGTAAAGCGCCTGCGAAACGCCGTTGATGGGGTAGTAGGGGGTATTGGCCTCCACGTCCCATTTTTCCCATTCGAACCGCTGCAACTCGTTCTGCCGCTCCAGACAACGGCAAAGCTCCGCATAGTCGAAGGGCTCGCCGGTTTGTTCGGTAATAAAGCGCCAGGCCTGCTCGATCTCGTTTTTGCAATACTTCTGCACGAGAGGATCGTCGAACTGCATGGGCTGCGGCATGGCAAACAGGGGCTTGTCGATCAGCCAGTCCTGCAAAATGGAGGTGGCGACGCTGCCGTCGCAAGCTTCGTTGCTGGTGATGACCGCCGTATAGTAATCCGGCACGTCGTCCGCAACGAACAGGCCCGCCTCCGCCTGACACATCGGGCAAGGATCGCCGGGGAGTCCGATGGACTGCACCGCATCAATGTAGTGGAGCACCGTGTGGTTATTGACGTGACAGGTGACAAAATAGGGGATCATTTGCAGCGGTACGTTCGTTACGTTCTTAAATGGATAGAAGATTCCGCCCCAAACGGTCTCGTCATGCGCCATGGTTTTGTCGTGCCGCGCCTTGGAGGCTTTGGACGGATTGGTGATCTGATCGTTCTTGAACATGGTCATGAACTGATAGATGGTAGCGTTGACCATGCCGCGGTAATGCCACGGGCACGCGCGCAGCGCCTTGCCGCGCAGACCCTCCATGCCGCGGTCGAACCAGTGCAGTACCGGCAGATACGTCTGCCCCATCCAACGGTAACGCAGAAGGCCCTTCATGAACACGCCAAGACCGCCGTAGCGAATGATGTCGCTGACCATCATGACGTAGTTGTAGAGCCAGACCTTGTGGAAGTAGTAGAAAGTGTCCTTGACGCCGCGCCATTCGCGGTGTTTATACAGACCGGTCTTGGGCAGATAGAGATCGCCAAGACGGCGTTCGCCATGCGGCTTGCCGTACCAGAAATCCCGCAGAGCTTTCTTCAGCCCGGAGTTCGCCGGCTTCGTTGCTTCGGTCGAATTCATTTCGCTGCACCCTCCTGTATCTTTTTGATTTCGATGCTCTCGACAAACGCCTGGAAACGGGTGCGAAGCTGTCCGGAGGCAGAGTTTAGATACTCCTTCTCAATCGAGCAAACGGGGAATCCAAAGTCGCGTTGCAGCACAACGGTGTCGATAACGCGTTCATAGCTCCAATACTCGCAGAATTTGTTGGATACCACGATGATGCCGTCGGCATGGTATTCCGTGGCCAGGTCGGCGATGTGCTGCTTGCGGGCGCGCATCTCGTCCTGCCCCATAAAGCGCGTGCAGTTGCTGTTTAGAAGATAATGGCGGGCGATGGCGCGCACAGGCGTTTCGCCTTCGCGAATCTCGATGGGGATGCGGGACTCCGCCGCGCCGTAGCAGTACCGGTCGCCAACGACCAATGCGCCGCAGGATTCGATCAACTTGGTGAAACCGGGATCGTCGTTTTCACTGCCGGTAAGCAGGACCTTGCAGCGGAACGTCTTTTTCGCGTCCGGAACGCGGGTTTTCATCTCTATCGCGGTTTCGCGGAGCTTATCCAGAATCAGGTACTTGGGGCAGGTCATCGTCGCAAGTACCAGCACATGGAACTCGTAGCCGGTAATGGTGGGGTTATCCAGCTTCCGGTATGACCCGATCTCCGAAATGAGCTCACAGACCTCGTTATGCTGCGCAATCGCCGTGCGAATCGCTTCGTCGGAAACGTCCACGCCGTAGTTGTCGTGCAGAAAATCCAGCACATGCGTCTGAATCTGTTCCTCGTAATGGTCGATACTGTTTGCCGTCTTTTTGAACGGAACATCCATAAAGGAACACTGAAAGCGATCATTGTCGATGATACGCATGTCGCTTACCGTATCGAGGTGCTTTTGCTGGAGATGCTCCTGAAAGCGACAGGTGACGGTGCACGTCTCGGTGGCGAGCTGCGCGTCGAGGAAGTTAAAGCCGCCCTCCAGCGCGCGTTCGAGAAGACTTCTTCCGTAATGACAGGTGCGGCCCGACATGTAGTAGGTCGCAATGTCCGGCGAGACGCAGCGCGGTGCGCGCAGACGCACCGAGAAGCATCCGGGCAGATCCAGCAATACTTCAGGCATGAAGTAGCAGGTGTAGCCCAACGCCAGATTTCCGTCGGCTTTCCCTTGCTGTACAAGCGCGTTGTTTGCTTCCGTCAAGAGGTCCTCAAAGTAGATCAGATGCTTTAGATCTCTCATAAATTGTACCTGCTTTTTTGATT
>CAYPLG010000175.1:0-2405 GCA_964411535.1 uncultured Oscillospiraceae bacterium | reverse complement strand
AAGGTGTGTATGAGACGATAAAACGCGATCAGCTCTTGTGCTTAAAGGGCTCGAAGGGGCGGAAGCGCAAAGCGTCCGGTGACGGTTTGCCCGTCTCGCGGAGCGAGGGAGCGGACGCGCGTGGCGTCGAATGCAGTGCACAACAAAAGAGCGCGCTGCATCGCGTGCAAGCGCGCCCTTGACAGGGTCCGTATTAAACTATAGCTTCATTGCTACATCCCAGGCGTTCCAAACGACGGTGCGCAGGTTGCCGACCTTGCCGGCGTCGCCGACGAGGTGGACCTTGCCGCCTTCCGGCGCAAGCGGGGTGGACTTATAGCCGACCGACATGATTACGCTGTCGCCGTCGAGCTTGAAGGACTTGCCGTCCTTATCCACGACCATTACGCCGTCGGAAAGCACTTCGCCAAGCTTCGTCTCCAGGTATACCGGAACCTTGTTCGCGTCGAAGAAGTCGCGCAGATAGCTGGTATTCGCAAGGCAAACGCCCTTGACCGCGATGAGGTCGTTCTTCATTTCGACGATTGTCGGTTTCTTCCCTTGCAAATACAGGTCGTAGGCAATTTCACAGCCGGTCAGGCCGCCGCCGACGATAATCACGTTCTCGCCGACCGTCTTCTTGCCGAGCAGGTAATCCACGGCCTCGATGCCGTATTCCTTGACGCCCTTGACGGGCAGCGTGCGCGCGGTGGAGCCGGTTGCAACGATCACTTCGTCCGCGCCGAGCGATGCGATGTCCTTGACCTCGGTATTGAGCTTGACCGTAATGTTGGCAAGCTTGCCGATCTCGCGCTTGTACCACTCGATCAATGCGCGATCCTTCTCCTTGAAGGAGGGCGCTGCGGCCGCGATAAAGATACCGCCGAGCTTATCGCCCTTCTCATAGATCGTTACGTCGTGTCCGCGCAGTGCGGCAACGCGCGCGACTTCCATGCCGCCGATACCGCCGCCGATGACCGCGATGTTCTTCTTGGTCGCAGCGGGAACGATCTTGTACTTCTTGCTCTGCATGGTCATGGGGTTCAATGCGCAGCGCGCCATACCGCGCGTATCGCTCATATCCTGATCGTTCGCAACGCCCTTGTAGTGGCACATATTGAAGCAGCCGTTGTGGCAGCAGATGCAGGGCTGAATGTCTTCGAGCTTGCCGCTCATAAGCTTCGTAATCCATGCAGGATCGGTCAGGAACTGGCGCGCAACGCCCATCGCGTCGATGCGGCCTTCCTCGATTGCCTTTGCCGCAACATCGGGCTCCATACGGCCGGCGCAGACGACGGGGATATCCACGAATTTCCGGATATGCGCGACGTCATCGAGGTTGCAGTTCTGCGGCATGTATTGCGGCGGATGCGCCCAGTACCAGGCGTCGTAGGTGCCGTTGTCGGAGTTGAGCATATCGTAGCCCGCGTCCTGCAAATACTTCGCGGCGCGCTCGCTCTCCGGCATGTCGCGGCCGACTTCGACGAAATCTTCACCGGGTACGGCGCCCTTGCCGAAGCCTTTCGTCTTGGATACGACGGAGTAACGCAGCGATACGGGGAAGTTTTCGCCGCAAGCGCCCTTGATCGCCTTCACGATCTCGACCGGGAAGCGGTAACGGTTTTCAAACGAGCCGCCGTACTGGTCGGTGCGCTTGTTGGTGTAGCCATAGGTGAACTGGTCGATGAGGTAGCCTTCATGTACCGCGTGGACTTCGACGCCGTCGACGCCTGCATCCATGCAGAGCTTCGCGGTTTTGGCGAACGCTTCGACCATGTGCTCGATCTCCTTGACCGTCAGCGCGCGGCAGGTGACGCTGTCATCCCAGCGGTTCGGCAGCTCGCTCGGACTTGCGCAAAGCAGCTGCGCGTTGATAACCGGGCTTGCCAAAGTGCCGATGACCTTGTTTTTCATAAGCATGACGAGCGGCTTCGTGATGGCGAACGAACGACCGAAGCCTGCGGTGAGCTGCACGAACAGCTTTGCGCCGGTCTTATGGAACTCCGTCATGTATTCCTTGAGCTCTTTGAACATGCCTTTGTTCTGATACAGCCAGCGGTTGCCGAGCGTGTCGCACAGCGGCGCGATGCCGGGCAGGATCAGGCCGACGTTGTTCTTGGCGCGCTCCATAAAGAAGTTTGCGGCTTCCTTATCGAAGTGGTTGGGCTCCATCCAGCCAAAGAGCGAGGTGCCGCCCATCGAGGTCAGTACGATGCGGTTCTTGATTTCTACGTCCCGGATTTTCCACGGGGTAAACAATGGTTCATATTGCTTGTCCATACGGGTGAAATCTCCTTTCTACTAGTCGGTTTATTCTTTCGTTTCGTATTCGTAGTGCGGTTTGTCCATATCGTATTTTGCGTGCATCGGATCGCGGCGTTCCAGCTTATCGTAACGCTTGCAAAGCGCGGGCTCCACAACGTTGA
>CAYPLG010000174.1:0-2424 GCA_964411535.1 uncultured Oscillospiraceae bacterium | reverse complement strand
TGGATATCCAGATCAAGAACGTATACGGCAAAGAGGATACGCTCATCACCATCCAGATCGATTTCCAGCTTGCGGAGCGCTATGGCATGGTGTATACCGACAGCGACGGGCAGAAGAAGTATCCGTACGTCATCCACCGCACAAGCCTTGGCTGCTACGAGCGTACGCTTGCGCTGCTGATTGAAAAATACGCGGGCGCGCTGCCGACGTGGATGGCGCCGGAGCAGGTGCGTGTGCTTGCCATTACGGATCGCGCCAACGCCCGGTGCGAGGAGATCAAAAATCACCTCTTCGATCTCGGCGTCCGTGCGGAAACCGACCTGCGTAATGAGAAGATCGGGTTCAAGATTCGCGAAGCGCGCATGGAGCGCGTGCCGTATTTGCTCGTTATCGGCGACGCCGAGGTGGAAAACGGACAGGTTGCGGTGCGCTCGCGCAGCGACGGCGACCTTGGCGTAACGGCGCTTGACGATTTTGCAACAAAGCTCCTGCTGGAGATTGCAAGCCGCGCGAAGGTGACCGGCATCAAGCTGTAAGCCTTCCGCATCCGTACCGTAAACAAGAAAACGCCCTCCCGGAGCCGCTTTGTTGGCGCAGGGAGGGCGTTTTGCAGTGTTTTTGCAAGCTTGGCGGCTAAGGCCCGGCAGTACGGACGGCGATTATCCGTGCAGCCGCAGCCACGTTTTCAGTATCGCAGCCTGGGTTTTGCCGTCGCAGATTTCACCGGCAAGAACCATGTCCTTGAGCGTCTGAAGCGGTATGCGCTCCACGTTGAGGAACTCGTCCTCGTCCATATGCGCGGTGGAAAACGTCAGCCCGCGCGCCAGATACGTGTGAATCTTTTCGTCGAATATCGCGACGGAACCGTAGAAATCGCCAAGCGGCTCCAGCGTCTGCGCGATAACGCCCGTCTCCTCGGAAAGCTCCCGCTTTGCCGCAAGCAGCGGGTCTTCGCCCGGCTCCAGCTTGCCCGCCGGAATTTCCAGCATCACGCGGTGAAAGGGATACCGGAACTGCCGCTCCATGATCACCTCTTCGTCCTCCGTCAGCGGCACGATGCATACCGCGCCCGGATGGTGGACGACCTCGCGCGTGGCGAGCCTGCCGTTTGGCAGTTCGACCGTGTCGCGCACAACATGTAAGACCTTTCCACGAAAGATTTCCTCGGACGCAACCTGCTTTTCCATCAGTTTCATAGTACGGGTGATCCTTTCTTCCTACTGCACGGTATTGCGCAGGTACTCCTCCAGCTTCTTTTTGACGCGCTGGATGGCGTTGTCGACGCTCTTGACGGAGCGGCCGAGCTGCTCGGCAATCTGCACATAGGAGAATCCCTTGAGATACAGCGTCAGCGCGTTGCGTTCAAGCGGGGTCAGCGCGTGCGCAATGCCGTCGGCAAGCGCGGCGTGGCTTTCCCGCCCGATGAGAACCTCCTCCGGGTCGCTGACGTGCCGGCTTTCCAGCATATCGATGAGCGGGCGCTCCGAATCGCCCGGATACGCCGTCGCATTGAGCGAAACGTAGGTGTTGAGCGGCATATGCTTTTTGCGCGTCGCGCCCTTGATTGCAGTGAGAATCTGCCGGGTAATGCACAGGTCGGCAAACGCGCGAAAGGACGAAAGCTTTTCCTCCGAATAGTCGCACACGGCCTTATACAGCCCGATCATGCCCTCCTGTATGATATCCTCCCGGTCCGCGCCGACAAGAAAATACGGGTGCGCCTTGCTGCGGACAACCTGCTTATAGCGCGCGTATAACTGCTCCTCGGCGATCTTGTCGCCGTCGCGCAGCAGATGAATCAGCGCTTCGTCGTTGAGCGCGGCATAGTCCTTCATGCGTCGGCGCTCTTTGCGGCGTCCTGCCGCTTTTTCTCGTATAGCAGTACGCCCGCCGCGACGGAGGCGTTGAGGGAGTCGATCTTTCCGAACAGCGGGATGGAAACGAGAAAGTCGCAGGTTTCCGCGACAAGCTTGCTAAGTCCCGTTCCCTCGTTGCCGATGACAAGCGCGATTGCGCCGTCAAGCGCCTGCTTGCCCATGGGCTGCCCCGCCATATCCGCGCCTGCAATCCAAACGTGCGCCTTTTTCAGCTCCTTGATCGCAACGGGGATATTCGTTACGCGCGCAATGCGGACGTGCTCCACCGCGCCTGCGGAGGCCTTGACCGTCGCAGCCGTTACCGAAGCGCTGCGCCGTTTGCCGATGATCACGCCGTGCGCGCCCGCGCATTCCGCGCTACGGATGATGGAGCCCAGGTTGTGCGGGTCCATAATTCCGTCAAGGACGACGACAAACGGCGGCTCGTTGCGCTGCTTCGCAAGGGCAAGAATGTCGCTTACGTCGCAGTACTCGACGCCCGCGGCGTACGCCACGATGCCCTGGTGGTTGGCGGTCTTGCCGCCGTGGCCAAAGGGCATACACAGCT
>CAYPLG010000173.1:0-2554 GCA_964411535.1 uncultured Oscillospiraceae bacterium | reverse complement strand
CTTTCTGCTTTGGTAAATTGTGATCAGAGGGCTCGAAGGGCGGGAGAGCAAAGCGTCCGGTGGACGGTTTGCCCGCTCCGCGGAGCGAGGCCGACAGGCTGCGCAGTCCGGAGGACAAGCAGACGGAGAGACAAGCGGAGGAGCCCTGTTATCCCCACCAAAGCAGAAAAGCCACCCGTATGGGTGGCTTTCTGCTTTGGTAAATTGTGATCAGAGGGCTCGAAGGGCGGGAGAGCAAAGCGCCCGGTGGACGGTTTGCCGCCCCGCGGAGCGAGGCCGACAGGCGGCGCAGCCCGGAGGACAAGCATGCAGCGAACAAGCGGAGGAGCCCTGTTATCCCCGCCAAGAAAACACCCTAAAATAGGGGGATCAAACTGTCAAAAAGCCAAGCAATGTCAAGCTTTTTTGATGGGCTGAGGCGAAGCATACGCTTCGTCAATACAGTGTGGGTGCGGCGGAGAGCGATTCCGTGCCCACTGTTGACGACGGCGCTTGGCTCATCACACCCGATATTCGTAATATGCTACAAGGCGAAGAAAACGTCAACGGACAATCCGATACCCAGCTTTCCTCCGGCGCGCTTACTTGGGATGACTATCTCCGGGGCGGCAGAGATAAGTACCTTCTGCATCCGATACCGGCAGCATAGACGGAACGCGAATCCGTTCAAATGTACGAGGCAGCAGTTGCCCAGCTGTCAACCGCAGGAAACTCTTGTTCGTTGACCGTTTCGCTCTACCGCGCATAGTATGCGATAGAGGTGAGATATTGCTATGCTGGAACGTTTTCAAAACCTACCCGCGCTGTCCGCGATGCGCGCACGACCCGCCGCCCAAGCAAGTATAAAAGGGGATGCGGGGCACCCAAAGCTGCATGGGACAGTACGCTTTTTCCCATACCGCAGCGGTACCATCGTACTTGCGGAGGTTTGGGGGCTTCCATATGACAGTGCGCCATGTGCCCCCAACATCTATGCCATGCACATTCATGCCGTGGGGGATTGCAACGGAAATATGAATATGTCGTTTGCGAGTGCGGGCGGACATTACAATCCAAAGAATTGCCCACATCCTGCACACGCCGGGGATTTGCCACCGTTATTCGGCAATCAAGGCTATGCGTGGCAGGGCTTTTACACGGAACGGTTTATCCCTGACGATGTGGTTGGTAAAGCCGTCATCATTCACGGTCAGCGGGATGATTTTACTACGCAACCGGCAGGCGACGCAGGATCGCGAATCGGCTGTGGTGTGATACGCGCTTACCGATAACCGTTTCTGCTGTCGGCATTTCCTTCGCAGCAGGCAAAAGGCCCGTGGCGGTTGCACGGGCTAATTTTGCGGATGCGATCTATTCTATTGCTCCATGCTGTTGTTCTTTTGCCACTTCTGCTGCCGTTCTTCCGGCAGTTTGAACAGCGCCTGCTTCATCTGCTCAACAGGGTGGTGCTTCGGAAAATATCGCCGCAGCTTGTCGGTGGAAATGCGAATCAGCTCCTTTTGATTCGGTTTTTCTCTGTCATAATGGAGACGATCACGTCCGGCGAAAGTCTTCAATTTTGCGACAGCTTTTCCATCTCGGTTGTCTGCGCTATCGATGGCGCGCAATCCTGCGCCTGTATCATGCTTAACAATTCCTTTTGTTCGTCGTGCTTTGCTGTATGGTTGGAGCGATTTCGGTATGGCAACTATAACGACGTGCGGTTCCGGCAACGGTTGATTGACGTGTTTATATATTCTATCTATAATAGTTTGCTCACAGTTCGGATTTGCCCGGCATTGCTTCGCCAAAAGCATGCAGCATGCAATTCACTTTACAATCTCAATCAACTCCAACCGCTCGCATCGAATCGTGCCGTCCGTATTGTAAGGAACGATCACGCCCGGCAGCCATTCCCAACGGATAAGACACTTCCAGATTGCATTATCTTGACGGCGATTCATCTGTTCGAACGGAGCGACATTGATCCCGCTGCCGGAGAACGTGCATCGGTCGGGATTTACGGTTTCCGCAATAACACTTCCGGGTTTAATGTCCCAGCGATTGGGACTGGCGTGTATGTCGCAGAATGTCTTGTATACAATGTATCCTTCTGTGGATCGAACAAAGTGTGCATCCAGAAAGTCTATTGGAGAGAGTAGATTTTTGGCGCCGGACAGGTTTGCGCGGCACAGGATAGCGCCTTCCAGATCCGCATGGGACAGGTCGGCGCCGGACAGGTTCGTGCGGGTCAGATCCGCACCGGACAGGTCGGCATTGGACAGGTTTACGCCGTACAGGTTGGCGCCGGTCAGGTTGATGCCGGACAGATCCGCACCGGACAGGTCGGCAGCGTACAGATCAACACCGAACAGGTTCGCGCTCGACAGGTCAGCGCCGTACAGGTCAACACCGTACAGGTTGGCACGGGATAGGTCTGCGCCGGACAGGTCAGCATGGGGCAGCCTGGCGCCGTTGAGGCTGGCGCCGTACAGGTTCGCATCGTCCATGAAAACATTGGACAGGTTTGCATCGTCAAGATTCGCACTGGACAGATCCGTTTGAAACAGGGAAG
>CAYPLG010000172.1:0-2566 GCA_964411535.1 uncultured Oscillospiraceae bacterium | reverse complement strand
GATCGTTCCGATGTTTACGTGCGGCTTTGTCCGCTCAAACTTTGCCTTTGCCATAACAAATCGTTCCTCCTGAATCTGAAGTTGGTTACCCGCGTGCGGCAAAAGCGGAAGCGGCAGCGGGCAGAGTACGGCTATCATGACGATGGAGCGGGTGATGGGAATCGAACCCACATAGCCAGCTTGGGAAGCTGGAGCTCTGCCACTGAGCTACACCCGCATGCGCAAAAACCGCATTGCTTCTTTGCCCCGGTTTTTGCTTCCGTGCTGTCGCTTCCGCCGATGGCGTTACCCCCATAGCTTTCCACGATAGCGCTTATATTCTACTGGGTTTATGAAAAAAAGTCAACACACGTAACGTTTGTTTTGCAAATGTCCGCGTAAAGGGACAAACCGGCAAAACGGCAAAACTTGCAGCGCTTTTCCGGTTCAGGCCGCTTCCTCCGCTTCGCCATGGCCAAGCCTGCCGAAAAAGCGGAACGTCAACGGCCAAAGCGCGCCGCCAACAAGCACCATCAGCAGATACCGGATGCCGCCTGCGGCATAGTGCCCGCCGCAAAGCGCAAGCAACGGCGCCTTCGTCAGCGTGCGTACGCCAACCACAAGGATGACGCCCAGCGTCACCTTGATAACCTGCGCCCACCAAACGGCCTTTGTTTCAAAGCGAATATACTTTGCGTCAAGCCCGATGACCAGCACAAGGCCAAGGGACGCGCCAAGCATCTTGTACGCCGTCTCCCGTCCATGCTCCGTGTTCTCCAGCACCGCGTTGGCGGGCGCCGGGCTGTATACATATAGCATCAGCGCCGCGGCTGCCAGCAGCAGTACGGAAAGCAGCGGAATATATGCCTTGTTGTTTCCGTTCCAGGCACGGACAAAGAGCGGATACGCGGCAAGCACCAGCAGCAGCGAAACGCCCAACGATACGAGCACGTCCGCAGGCGTATGCACGCCAAGGTACATGCGCGAAACGCCCACCAGCGCCACCATCACGATGCAGAGGACGCGAAGTCCCGTCCCCCTGCCGTATCGCGCAATGCCGAAGAAAAGCCCGCCCGCGCTCTGCGTATGCCCGCTCGGAAACGAATACCCGGTCGCCGCCTCCCGCGCGCTTTCCACAATCGTAAGCGACGGATCGCGCACCCATGGACGCGGTATGCAGAAAATCAACTTCAAAAACTGGTTGATGATCGCGCCAAGAAAGCTTGTGTACATCAAAAAGTAGCCGCAGCGCTTGTCCACGCACCAGAATACGATCAGCGCAACGACAAGGAAGAGCGTCTCCTCCCCAAACATCGTAAAGAACTGGAATACCGCATCGAAAAACGGCGTGCGGATTCCCTCCAATATGTGCAGAAATTCCATGTCGTTCCCCCCTCCCGGCTTGTTCGCTCCCTTTAGTCGTTTGCCCGCTTGGCTTCCGCGCACCTTTCGACAAACGCGGCGGCCGCCTCCGCAACAAGGTCCCGCTCCGGGCCGTACGTGCAGCCATGCGGCGAATGTTCGAGATATAGATATTCGGTGAACGGCACGTTTACCGCGCCGTTTTTCCAGATGGCAAGGCTTGCAACATCCACCTTGTCGTCGTACGCGGCATTGACCATCAGCGTCGGACAGGTGATTTTCGAAAGCGATTCGCGCAGACGTTTGCAGAGCCGGTTCAAATCCGCAAGCTTCCGGTTGGAGAATCCGTCGTACATCTGCGCATACGGGTTCCCGCGCCAGTTCGTGCGAGAGCCGTCCTCCTCCGGATAGCGCACAACGGGAATAATAAACCGCAGCCTGCGCGCCATGTGCAAAAACGGCTGCATGGCAATCGGCGCGCAAATCAGCGCAAGCCCGTCGAGCGGCGCTTCCGCCGCCAGCAGGCCGGACAGGATTCCGCCAAGCGAAAGCCCCAGCGCATAGATTTGCGTACAGCCCGCATCCTGTAGCTGCCGGTACGCGTCGCGCACGCAGGCAAGCCATTGCTCCCCGGTGGAAGCGTCCAGCGCGCGCACCGTTTCGCCGTGGCCGGGCAGCGTCGGCGAAACCACCGTGTAGCCCCGCTGCATCAGCGCATCTGCCACCACGCGGATATTGGCGGGCGTACCGCTGATGCCGTGCAGCGTGATGCACCCGATCTCGTTGCCTTTATGAAACAGCGGCTGCGCAATATCGTTTTGAAAATCCGGCCGCTCGTCCAGCACGCGCCTGTTCGGCAGATACTGCATAAGCGCCTTCAGTTTGGATTTGCGAACCATCGGCCGGTCGCTCCCTCCTCGAATAGTCGTTCCGTCGTTGCCATAGCATGCCCGAACGCATCAGTTTTAAAGAAGCTTTTTCGTCTGCTTATACACGTCGCCCGACCCTACCGTCACCACAAGGTCGCCCGGCGCGCTGTTTTCGTCAAGCCATGCGCGAATGTTTTCAAAAGTGCCGAGGTATACGGCGTTGTGCGTTGCAGCGTTGATCGCCGCAACCATGTCCCGCGCGTGCACCGCGCCGGTGTCCTGCTCCCGTCCGGGATAGATATCCGGCACAAGCACCATATCCGCCTGCGCAAAGCACCGCGTAACGCCGCAGAAAA
>CAYPLG010000171.1:762-2608 GCA_964411535.1 uncultured Oscillospiraceae bacterium | reverse complement strand
TTGCGATAGCCAGCGAATCCACGCCGGTACGGGTAACGAAATCCTGCACCTGATCGGGGTCGGTGTAGCTGCCTTCACCGGCGGCGACCTTCACTTCGTCCTCAACGCCTTCCAGACGTCCGAGTTCGCCTTCCACGACGACGCCGTGGTCATGGGCATACTCGACAACCTGCTTGGTCAAGGTGACGTTCTCTTCATACGTGTGCTTGCTGCCGTCGATCATGACGGAGGAAAAACCGCCGTCTACGCAGCTCTTGCAAAGTTCGAACGTGTCGCCATGGTCCAGATGGACGCAGATGGGAAGGTCGGTTTCGATGCAAGCGGCTTCGATGAGCTTCATCAGGTAGGTATGGTTGGCGTACTTGCGCGCGCCGGAGCTGACTTGCAGAATCAAGGGGGCCTGCAACTCTTTGGCAGCTTCCGTAATACCCTGAATGATTTCCATGTTGTTGACGTTGAACGCACCAATGGCATATCCGCCCTTGTATGCATCCGCAAACATCTTCTTGCTTGTTACGATAGGCATAAGCTTTCTCCTCTTTTTCTTTTTTCATGACGTATTATATCGCATTCGGCCGCAAATGCAATGGATAAATTGCAAAAGCATGATGCATGGGCTATAATGTTATGGGTTAAGTTGAGCAAAGGAGCGTTGGACTATGCAGGACAAATTGCTGTCGCTGGTTATTCCGGTATATTACGAGGAAGAGGTTCTTGCGGAATCGTTTGCGCGTATGGACGCGGCGATGCGCCAGACCGGCTACGCGTACGAGATTATTTACGTTAACGACGGCAGCCGTGACGGTACCATGAAGATACTAAGAAAGCTCGCGTCCGAGAATCCGCAGGTGCGCGTGCTTTCCTTTTCCAGAAACTTTGGGCATCAGCTTGCCGTTACCTGCGGCATGGATGCGGCAAAGGGCGATGCGCTGATTATCATTGACGTAGACTTGCAGGACCCGCCGGAATTGATTCCCGCCATGGTGAAGATGTGGGAAGACGGCGCGGATATCGTGTACGGGAAACGGGTGAAGCGCGAAGGGGAGACGATCTTCAAGAAGCTGACGGCTGCGGTTTATTACCGGCTGCTTTCCGCAATGAGCGCCTATCCGATTCCGCTCGATACCGGCGATTTTCGCCTGATCGGCAGGAACGTTGCGGATTGCTTCCTTGCAATGCGGGAGCATAACCGCTTTTTGCGCGGCATGTCCGCGTGGATGGGGTACGAGGCGGTTCCGATCGAGTATGAGCGGCATGAGCGTGCGGCCGGTAAAACGAAGTATACGTTAAAGAAGATGCTGCGCCTTGCCAGCGACGGCATTACGGGCTTTTCCGATAAGCCGCTGACGATGCCCGGCCTGTTTGGCATTGGCGTTTGCATAACGGCGGGTCTCGGCCTGCTTGCCTTAATCGTTCTTGCCTGCACATGCGGCGTTCCCGCGTGGCTATGGGCTGTGGACGGAATACTGCTCATGCAGGGAATTACGCTGTGCTTTATGGGCCTGCAAGGGATGTATTTGGGACGGATTTACGACGAGGCAAAAGCGCGTCCGCTGTATATTGTTGCGGAACGCATGAATATGGACGAACAGACAAAAACTATTTGAACAATATACAAATTTTCTGCTTGCAAGATGGTATGCGAATGATGTAGTATATTGTGGATTTTGAATGTGGCATTATTGAAAAAGGAGATACATATATGATTACAAAAATTGGTATCAATGGATTCGGAAGAATCGGCCGTCTCGTATTTCGCGCGGCGGTACGCAACGACGAAATCGAAGTCGTCGGCATCAACGACCTGATCACCCCGGATTACATGGCGTACATGCTCAAGTATGAC
>CAYPLG010000171.1:0-752 GCA_964411535.1 uncultured Oscillospiraceae bacterium | reverse complement strand
TCCATGGCCGTTTTGACGGCACGGTGGATTATACGGAGAATTCCCTCATCGTCAACGGCAAGTCCATCCGCGTCACCGCGGAGAAGGACCCCGCTAACCTGAAGTGGAACGAAGTCGGCGCAGAATATGTTGTCGAGTCCACCGGTCTGTTCCTGACCAAAGAAAAGGCCGCCGGCCATATCGCTGCCGGTGCAAAGCATGTCGTGATGTCCGCCCCGTCGAAGGACGACACGCCGATGTTCGTTTACGGCGTGAACCACGGTACATACAAGCCGGATATGCAGTTTGTCAGCAACGCATCCTGCACCACGAACTGCCTTGCGCCGCTGGCGAAGGTTGTGCATGATAACTTTGGTATCGTCGATGGCCTTATGACCACCGTACATTCCATTACCGCAACGCAGAAGACGGTTGACGGCGTGTCCGCAAAGGATTGGCGCGGCGGTCGCGGCGCTTCCTACAACATCATCCCGTCCTCGACCGGCGCTGCGAAGGCTGTCGGCAAGGTAATTCCTTCCCTCAACGGCAAGCTGACCGGTATGTCCATGCGTGTACCGACGCTGGATTGCTCCGTCGTCGACCTGACCGTCAACCTTGCAAAGCCCGCCAAGTATGACGAGATTTGCGCGGCGATGAAGAAGGCTTCCGAAGGCGAGCTCAAGGGCATTCTCGGCTACACCGAGGATCCGGTCGTCTCCTCCGATTTTATCGGCGACGCCCGCACCTCCATCTTTGACGCCAAGGCCGGCATC
>CAYPLG010000170.1:0-2668 GCA_964411535.1 uncultured Oscillospiraceae bacterium | reverse complement strand
AAGGGAGTAGACTGGGGTAACCGGTGCGTGGGTTCAAATCCCACCTTCTCCGCCAATAAAAAGTGCCGAATCTTCTAGGGATTCGGTACTTTTTTTATGCATAGTATCACTTTTGGTATCATTTTTTCGCAAGAATCGCATTAAAATGGCGGTTGATACTTTGCATGCATCTTCCGTTTCTGCATGCTTTTACAATATGCTAGTTCGGCGGAGCGCGCGATAGGCTTAAAGGCGCATTTGCCTATCAGCGTGCAAAACATGCGCCGAAAAATATTGTGCGACCGTATGCGCCGGTGCGGCCATATCGGTTTCAAGCGGCCGCGTTATCGCATCGATTCCGTAAGGTCATAAGGTGCGGGCATTTTTGTACGAACGTTGGCAATAATGCTTTGATTCTATTCGACGCTAGGAAAGTAAAAACACAAGATGCATTTTGCAGTGATATACCGGATAGCATACATATGCAATTATGCGTACAGTGTTGCGTACACACGACAACGCGGCATGTCAATCGAAGAAACTGCTAATCGCCTTGGCAAGATGCTGTGTCTGTTCGTTGGAAAGGATGTTTCGGAAGGACTGCTCACTATTTGACATATGTTCGCGCATGCGCTGTATGGCAAGCGGAAGATCATGGCTAAGAATCGCATCCAGAAGTAGCGCATGCTCCTGGATAGAGGAAATCTGCCTGCTGGGAACGGCAAGGTTCAACCAACGGGCACGTTGCATTTGCAGACGCATCTGGTCTGTAATGGCTTTGATGCGTGGGCTGCCGGCTGCATCAACAAGTTCCATATGAAAGGCGTCGTCAAAAGCATACTGATCAGAGAGCGAGCCGGAATCTGCCGATGCCGCGAAGCGATCATGAATATTTTTCAAAGCCGTTTCTTTACGCTTGGATAGCCAGCCGTTACTGGATATAATGGTTAAGCACTCTGTTTCCAGTGCGGTTCGGACACGAAGTATATCGACGATATCATCCAGATTCATTGGAGCGACAATCATTTTCCCATCAACGGATTGAATCATTCCGTCTGTGATGAGCAGCAGTATCGCTTCCCTAACGGGCGCGCGGCTGATGTCCAAAGCTTTTGCAATCTGGCTATCGCTAATTTGTTCGCTAGGTGCAAGCTCAAAAGACATAATGACATTGAGTAAATATCGGTATGCTTTTTCTACGCTTGGGTTTAATTTGCTATGCAATATATACACCTCAATAATTACTTTTCTATTATTATATTATACACAATCGGGGAATGCAATAACAGTTAAAAAATGGCGACAAAATATTGATATAAAATTATAAAATATATATGGTAAATGTCGACAATACATATTGAATTATGTCGACGTTTATGATATGGTGATGCCGGTAACATGAAGCGTAGAAGAACCGTTATGAAGGAATGGAGGAATTGAAATGGAAACGTTTAAGAACGCATTTTCATTGGAAGGAAAAACCGCGCTTGTTGTGGGCGTAGGCGGCCTCGGCAAGCCAATTGCGCAGGCGCTTATGGAAAACGGCGCAGATATCATTGCTGCTGATATTGAGGTGCAAGCGCAAAGTGAGCTAAGCGAGCTTGCAAAAAAAGAAGGGCGTAAATACTTTCCGGTGCAGGTCAATCTTCTGGATGAACAGAGTATTGTCAATATGGTTGCGGAAGCTGCGGGGAAGACGGGACGTATCGACATTCTGGTTAATGCTGCCGGCGTAAATAAATTAAAAAAGGCGGAAGAATATGATACCTCCGCTTGGGATTTTGTTCTTGGAATCAACCTGCGCGGTTTGCATATTGTTACGCGAGAAGTTGGGAAAGTAATGATTCGGCAGCAATACGGCCGAATTCTATCCATTTCTTCCGTAAAATCGCTGATCGGAACGGATCAGGATTATGCGGCCTACTGTGCGTCCAAGGGCGCCGTCAACATGTATACCAAGCAGATAGCTTGCGAATGGGGAAAGCACGGCATTACGGCAAACGCCATAGCGCCGACATTTACGCGTACTCCGATCAACTCCTTTCAACTGGACGATCCGGTATTCTATGAAAAGCTGGTAAGCCGAATTCCTCGCGGAAGAATTTGTAAAACAAGGGACCTTGGATGCGCGGCGGTGTATCTTTGCAGCGATGCGGCGGAGTTCGTTTCGGGGCAGGTATTGTGCGTTGATGGCGGCTTAACGGCAAAACAGTGAGGCTATGGCATGAAAATCGGATGTTGCATTGGTATTGAGTACTATGATATTTTGGCGAAATTGGGGTTTGATTCCATTACGCTTGCCGGCGTAGACGTTGTTGCGTGGAGTGAAGAGCAATTTGCGTCTGTGCTTACAAAGATGCAATCCGGTGCTTTACAGTCGATCAGCATTAATTCTTTCTGCCCGGCGGCGCTTAGATTAACCGGAAGCAATGCGGATACTGTAGAAATCCGTAACTATACCAGAAAGCTTTGTGCTCGTGCAGAAAGGATGGGTGTGCGATATATCGGCATTGGCGCACCGAAATCGCGCAATGTTGATAGAGACAATACCTACGCGCTTGCATGGAAGCAGTTGCAAGCTGCGTTTACTGTAATCTGTGAGGAAGCGGTACGCGTCGGAATTGACGTGTTGCTGGAACCGGTCTGCAAGCTGGAGTGTAATTTGATTAAGCAGTATCGCCCTCGCTAC
>CAYPLG010000169.1:0-2737 GCA_964411535.1 uncultured Oscillospiraceae bacterium | reverse complement strand
TTTGACCAGCCGATTCCCTGGAACGAGCAGGGCACGCGCGGCTGCCGGCGTTTCCTGGACCGCGTATGGCGCCTACAGGACATGATCAGCGACGAAACAAAGGGCGACAAGTCCATCCGCGCAAGCGTACACGCCTGCATCAAGAAGGTGGGCGAGGACATCGAGCGCATGAAGTTCAACACGGCCATCGCCGCAATGATGTCGCTTGTCAACGACTTCTACAACAAGGGCAGCGTAACGAAGGACGACCTTACCACGCTGCTGCTGCTGCTCAATCCGTTCGCCCCGCATATTGCGGAGGAAATGAACGAGCTGCTCGGCAACACCGTCCCGCTGCACCATGCGGCATGGCCGGCATACGACGAATCCTCCCTCCTTGCGGATACCGTGGAGTACGGTTTGCAGGTCAACGGCAAGGTGCGCGCGCGCATAACGCTTGACGCCGCGCTAGATGCAAAGGCCATTGAAGAAGCCGCCCTTGCCTGCGAAGAGCTTTTGCCGTTTATCGAAGGCAAAACCATTCGTAAGGTCATCGTCGTGCGCAACGTGGTCAATATCGTCGCAGGGTAAATCCAGTAAATCCAAAAAACCGGTTACGAACGGCGGACAGCTTGCTCCGCCGTTTTTTTGTTACCAGACGTACGGGATGACCTTATACCGGACGCGCTGCTTATACGCCGTATACCCTTCCAGGTCGCGCTCCAGCACCTGCTCCTCATTCCGTATACGCTTATGAATCAGCAGGGGATACAAAAGAAATACGAAAAACGAGAACAGCGAGCCAAGCACGAGCGGCATCGAGAGAAACAGAAACAGCGTAGCCGTATACATCGGGTGCCGCACAATCCCGTAAACGCCGGTGTCGATCACCTTCTGATGCGCCTGCACCCGCACGGTTCTGGAAAGGTACGCGTTTTCCCGCAGCACCTCCGCGTACAGCAGATAGGAGGCGAGGAATACCACGCTTGCGGCGTATACCAGCCATCGCGGCAGCGTAAGCCACTGAAAACGGAAATCCAACCCGGCGACAATAAAGCCGCATAAAAACTGCAATCCGCCGAGCAGAACGACGGTTTTCTGCTCCGTCTCCTCCTCCTTGGCTTGCAGCCGCTTGCGAAGCAGCTCCGGATTTTTGCAAAACAAAACAAATCCCACGACGCACATCGGGATAAAAAGCAGCCCCATAAACAGCCAGGCGTTCCAGTACCTTAGCGTACCGGCGGGAACGAACAGCAATACTTTGTCAGCGCCTGCCGCAAAAGCTTTCGATCCATAATCCCACTCCCTATCCAGATTGCATCCCGCAGCGGCAAAACCGGACGGCACACGTCCGTTGCGCGAACCGCCCCGGCCGGAGACTGCCGTCGCCGTTCTGCCCGAAAATGCGCCTTTAGGGTATCACACGCAAATTCCGTTTGCAAGCGCGCGCCGCAGCGGCCCGCAAAGCAAAGATTCGCCGCAAAACGAAAGTCCTTGCGGAAAGCGCGCGCCGCAGGTAGAATAGATGTATATGAGCATTCGTGAAAATATTGCCCACGCGCTTGGGTATGCTACCGTATGCGACGCAAAGCAGCTTGCGCCGCTGACGCTCGCGTATATCGGCGACACCGTATACGACCTGTACGTAAGGACGATGCTGCTCGATACGCTCGACGCCGCGCCGCACGGGCTGCATTTGGCTGCGGCAAGGCACGTCTGCGCGGCTGCACAGGCCGCGGCGTTCCGCCGGATCGACCCCCTGCTGACGGAGGACGAGCGGGCGGTCTATAAGCGCGGCCGCAACGCGCACAGCGGCACCGTGCCGAAAAACGCCAGCGTGACGGACTATCACGCTGCAAGCGGGCTCGAAGCCCTGCTCGGATACCTGTACCTAAACGGCGACGAAACGCGTATCGACACGCTGATGCGCGCCGCGCTCATGCAAACGGAGGAATAAGAAGGATGGCAAAACAAGGATACTTTTCCGGCAAAACGGAATATAACAAGCAGCAAAAGAGCGGCGCGTCCGGCGGCTACGGCAAACGGACCAGCGGCAGCGACACGCGCGGCTACAGCAAGCGCAAGGAAAGCGAAGCGCGCGGCGCATACGGCAGCCGACAGGGCGACGAACGGAATTCCTATGGAAAACCCGCCGACGGCGAACATAAGCCGTACTACGGCAACCGGCAGGGCAATGACCGCAATTCCTACGGGAAGCCCGCCGACGGCGAACATAAGCCGTACTATGGCAACCGGCAGGGCAACGGCCGCAATTCCTATGGAAAGCCTTCTGACGGCGAGCATAAGCCGTACTACGGCAACCGGCAGAGCGACGAACGAAATTCCTACGGGAAGCCTTCTGACGGCGAACATAAGCCATACTACGGCAACCGGCAGGGCAATGACCGCAATTCCTATGGAAAGCCCGCCGACGGCGAGCATAAGCCGTACTACGGCAACCGGCAGGGTGACGGCCGCAATTCCTATGGAAAGCCTTCTGACGGCGAGCGCAAGCCGTACGCACGCCCGCGCGACACGGGCTTGCAGGACAGCGAGCAGGCGACGGAGCAGCAGGGCGGCGACGACGAGCTGCCGTTCCTGATCATCGGCCGCAACGCCGTACGCGAGGCCGTCCGTTCCGGGCGCAGTATCGACCGCATACTGGTTTCCGCAGAACCGGACGGGTCGCTGCGGGAGATCATCGGCTACGCAAAGGATGCGAAGATACCCGTACGCGAAACGGCAAGGAAGGCGCTCG
>CAYPLG010000168.1:0-2848 GCA_964411535.1 uncultured Oscillospiraceae bacterium | reverse complement strand
TGTTCATGGAAGTGCGCGCCTCCGCAAGGTCGCTGCGCTGCTTTTTGATCTCGTCGCGTACTTCCTTTTCCGCTTCATAATACTTGGTTTTGCCGCGCTTTAGCGTCCTTTCGCCGTCGGCGTAATCCACCTTTGCGTCGTCAAGCTCTACATGCGCGTCCGCGATCTTCTTGCGCGCGTCGGCGATCTCGGTATCCGCGTCCACACGCGCGTCGTCAAGCTCCTTCTGCGCGTCGTCAATGTCTATCTGCGCGTCGTCGATTTCCTCCTGCGCGTCCTTCTTCACCTCCGCAAAGCGGAGCACGCTTCTGTCCTCGCCAAGCGTTTCCAGCCGGTCGGTCAATTCGTCGATACGGTCCTGATACGCGTCCGAAAAGGCGTCCATTTCCACGGAACCGACCATGCGCAAAAAAGCGTCCGTGTACACGTCGAGCGTATACGCGTCCGCATTGGCAAAGAAGAACAGGCCTACGCCGCCCGTGCCCACGCCGGAATTCTCGTGCTCCACCGTCATATGCTGCGGCGAATGCACGATACCGACCACCGTATACGTATCCGACGCGTACGTGTCCGCACGGTCCTCATAATCCTTGTTGTCCGGCGACATAACATAGGTTTCGCCAAGGGGGTGCGCCTGCTGGGTAAGCCAGCTTGGCGTAAGCAAAAGCACCTCGCCGGGCGCTTCCGGCATACGGCCGCTTACAAGCCGGAAATCGTTTAGAAACGCGTCCGTACCGCGCTTGTGTAGCGGCACGCCGTACAGCCTTGCGACGGATTCCGACTCGTCCTGATCCAGTACGATAAGATCGGTTACGTACGCCGGCATCACGGTTTCCACGCCGGTAAGCGCGCTTATCGCGGCAACGTCGTCCTCCGTAATGCCAAGCGTGCCCTTGACGTCGATATCGTGCATGGACATTTCGTCCATATACCGGTCGACGGTCATCTTCATATCCGGCGCGGTGGACAGTAAGCCCGCCAAAAACCCTGCGCCGATCACCACGATACCCAGTATGGACAGAAATCTGGCAAGCGACGTTTTCACGCCCCTGCGTTTCAGTTTTCGGAATGCGCTGCTCACTGCGTCACCATTCTATCTCGGAGACCGGTACGGGATTGTCATTTAGCACCTGTTTTTGTATCCGGCCGTTGCGCAGATGCACAATGCGATCCGCCATGCCGGTAATCGCCTGGTTGTGCGTAATCACAATCACGGTTTTCCCCGTGTTGCGGCAGGTATCCTGCAACAGTTGCAGGATGCTCTTGCCCGTTTCAAAGTCGAGCGCGCCCGTCGGCTCGTCGCAAAGCAGGATTTTCGGGTTTTTGCACAGCGCGCGCGCAATCGCCACCCGCTGCTGCTCCCCGCCGGAAAGCTGCGCCGGAAAATTGTTCATGCGGTCCGTCAGCCCGACGTCCGCAATCGTCTTTTTCGCGTCCAGCGGCTCCCGGCAGATTTCGCTTGCCAGCTCCACGTTTTCAAGCGCCGTCAGGTTCTGCACAAGGTTATAAAACTGAAACACGAAACCGACGTCATGGCGGCGATAGGTCGTAAGCTGCCGGCTGTTATACGCGCTGATCCTGTTGCCGTCGAGCCAGACCTCGCCCTCGTCGCAGGTGTCCATCCCGCCCAGAATATTGAGCAGCGTCGTTTTGCCGGCGCCCGACGCGCCGACCACAACGCAGAATTCCCCGCGTTTTATCGTCAGATTGATCTTGTCGGCCGCCGCAATGGTATGGCCGCCCATTTTGTAAAACTTGCAAACATCCTTGCAGACGAGAAAATCCTTCGCGGCGTCCGCAGGCATATCCGGGACAGCCGCCAGCTTTCGTTCATCCATCTATTTTTTACCTGTAATAAACCTTCCGATCCAGATTAGAAGACACGCGCCGCCGATCGCAACCAGCATCCCGACAAGACTGATATCCAGCAAGTACGGTTTTTCGATGCCAAGGAAGCCTGCGACCCAGCCGCCGAGAAAGCTGCCCGCAATGCCGACAACAATGTTGCGGACAAGCCCGCCGCGACTTTTCATCACCTTGCTCGCGGCCCAGCCGATCAGCGCGCCGATAGCCAAATATACGATCACCTGCCACAGTGTCATTGGGTCATACCTCCAAAATGCGCATAAATCTAAATAGTAATTATATCCTGCTATGTTTGACGCGTCAATTCGCGGCCGGGCCTGCCGATGTGAACGTTTTGTGGCTTTCGCAAACGGCTGGCGCGCCAACGGCGGATTTCGCAGGGTATGCCGCCATGTCAGCGCGACGCGACGCCGCGGTTTACCCGCGACAAGCTTATTGTCGTTCGCAATCGGGAGCGCTGCCGCAACAAGAAGAATCAGAACGGCAATCCATATGACAACGGTAGATTTCTTCATTGCGGCGCTTCATCTGTTTTTCGATTATAACATGGGGTATTTTACTTGCAAAAGCAACGCAGGCGCCCCTGCCCCATTGGGCATAACCGCCCTCTTGCGCAGCCGGCATGCGCAAAAAGCGCCGTATCCTGCCCGTTGCAACCGCGAAAAGAGAGAATCTTCGCAGCAAAAAGCAAACTTTTTTCGAACACCGGCGAAACGCTGGCACGGCAAAACAAATATGGTATACTCGTGAAAGATATTTCCGCGCGCTGCGTGCGGAAATACCTGCAACCAATATCCCCCCTGCCGAGTGTTATGGGTGGAAGAGAGGAAACGGATTGCTTATGGAGCAAGTGGCAGCAATCGCCCCGCCAATTCCGGCAAACGATATAGACGCGCTGTTTGCCGCCTATGCCGACATGGTATACCGGCTTGCGTTCCTTCGGACAAAAAGCAGTGCGGATGCGGACGACGTCACGCAGGAG
>CAYPLG010000167.1:0-2873 GCA_964411535.1 uncultured Oscillospiraceae bacterium | reverse complement strand
CGCCGGGTTTACGCCAAATGAATACGCGCTTGGCTTTCCGGGCGAAGCGCGCATTGTTGATATCCAGTATTATATGTTTGTGCTTCTTCTGCTGCTCAACGTGCTTTGGTATACCGGCTGGGTGCGGCGCAGATGCAGGATTTCCGTTCGCGGACTTCGAATTGTTGCCGTTACGGTCGTTTCGGCTGCGGCTATCGCCGCATGTACAATTACCATACATACGCGTAACAGTGCAACGGCAAGCGCAATACTGCTGCAAACGAGCGGCAAGGCGCAATCCTACGCTGCGGTTTGGGAGCGGCGGCTTGCGATTTTGCGTAATCCAACCGAAACAAACGTGGTTTTGCCGAAGCTTTCGCAGCAACCGCCGTTACTATGCATGGTAGATCTGGCAAGTACGCAATCGGACCCATTTTATTTTTACAATGAACAGGTCGCTACTTATTTCGGGATAGACACCGTGCTGCGTGAGCCGTAGAGGACGGTTATTCCCTCGACAGCTTCTTTTCCACATAGGACACGCCGTAATACATAACGGCAGCCAGTATGCACAGCACGACGATACTGGCCATTACCAGATCGAGCTTAAATACCTGCCCGCCGTATACGATTAGGAATCCCAATCCTGCTTTGCTGACCAGATACTCGCCGACGATAACGCCGACCCAGCTCATGGAAACGGACATTTTCAGCGCGGCAATCATGGTGGGAATGCTTGCCGGCAGCACAACGAGGCGGAATATTTGCCGTTTATTTGCACCGAGCGTGCGCATAAGCAGCTGTTTTTCATCCGTTGTTTCCAGAAAGCCCGTCAGCACGGTTACGGTTGTTACCACAAGGGATACGAGCACACCCATAACGATAATGGAACCGACGCCCGCGCCAATCCATACGATGAGTATCGGTCCAAGCGCAATTTTAGGCAATGCGTTGAGTACGACAAGGTAGGGGTCAAGAATTTTACATAACGTACTGCTCCACCAAAGCAAGGCCGCAAGCAACGTGCCAAGCAACGTGCCGAGCAGGAATCCGGCAATTGTTTCAAACAGCGTAACGCCAATATGCAGGAATAATTCACGATTGGCAAGCAGACGAACAATGGTTGCCAGTACGCGCGAAGGGCTGCTGGTTATAAATGGATCGATGATGCCCATGCGGGCGGCAAGCTCCCATATGATAATAAGCATGATCAGAATCGCGTAACGGACGACGGTAATGAACCGCCGCTTGCTCTGGATTCCCTTCAGGTACGCGACGCGGGATGGCGAGAGGGATTCAGGATGTTCCATGGTCAGTTAGCTCCTTCCAAATCTGATTGAAACAGCCGGGGAACTGTGGATCGTTGCGCCGTGCCAGCGGTGTGGAGGACCGGTTCAGCGGCATGATATGCTCGCTTTTCAGCGTTGCCGGCCGGTCGGTAAACACCAGCACGCGATCCGCCATGCTAACCGCTTGCGCAATGTCGTGCGTAACCAGTATGGCCGTCGTGTTTTCTTCACGTATAATTCCGTAGATTTCATCGCTGATGAGGAGCCTTGTTTGATAGTCCAGCGCGGAAAAAGGCTCGTCAAGCAGCAGCAACGAAGGTTCCGTTGCAAGCGTTCTGATGAGCGCGACCTTTTGGCGCATGCCGCCGGAAAGCGCGCGCGGGTAATGCTTTTTGAATGTCCCAAGGCCATATCGGTCCAGGAGGGAAAGCGCGTGTGACCGTCGCGCGGGCGTTAGCATACGCTTTACCTCAAGGCCGAGCAATACGTTCTGCTCTACTGTGCGCCAATCCAGAAGGTGGTCGCGTTGCAGCATATAGCCAACCGTTGGACGCTGTCCGTCAGCGTTGCTGCGGATGGTTACCGAGCCGCCGGTGGGGGGCAAAAGTCCCATCAGCATGGAGAGCACAGTTGTTTTGCCGCATCCGGACGGTCCGACAATCGATACGAATTCGCCCGGTAAAACTGAAAAGGTTAAGTCTGAAACCGCCAGCGTTTCCGCCGCCGGCTGTTGATACAATAAATCGACATGGCATACTTCCACAATCGGTTTTTCCATACGTTCCTCCGGTTCACGCCGCATGAAAGCCGCAGGCGACCTGCATGCGTGTCGTAATACGATATTGTATGTAATAGGATTCACTTTGGTGTTGTGACGGTTTTGCGGGCTTTCGCATAGAATGCATCGAACGGAGGTGTTGCGGTTGTCGCATTGGAGGAGCCGTATTCCCTGCGGCAAGTGGATGCGCCAGCCCTGCCGCATTACGCGCGTTGCCGGCGCAGTCTGCATACTGCTTGCAACCTTATTGCTGCTGCTTTGCGCACCGGGATGGCTGATTGCTTTGATTGCATCCGGGCTGCTTTTTATGCTTGGCGCGTGGCTTTTATTCGGGCAAAACCGGGGAGGACCGATTCGGTGAGCGTTATCTGACATGTATGCAAAAACTATGGTATAATACACAAAACGAGCGATATCGCGCACAAGCCCGTTGGCTTATGCGTTTCGGAGGAATATGCGGATGAATGCAAATGCTTTGTTGATCGTACTGCTGTGCATATGCGGGCTGCTTCTTATTGTCGGCTGTATCGGTGTTGTCCTGCTGCTGCGGCAGCGGCGTTCGGTGCACGATGATCTGGAGGACCTGCTGGACGTATCGCTATCGTTATTGCGGCAGGAGGTTGCGTCGAATATGCAATCGACGGTCGGCTCGCTCGGCCGCATGGTGGGCGATAACCAGCAGGCGGCTTCTGCGTTGCAGGAGGAGCGCTTCAAAACCTTTGCAGTACGAAACGAGCAGCAGCTGGAAGGCATACGGCAGACGGTCGAGCTAAGGCTTACGCGCATGCAGGTGGAAAACGGAGAGAAGCTGGACGAAATGCGCCGCA
>CAYPLG010000166.1:0-2874 GCA_964411535.1 uncultured Oscillospiraceae bacterium | reverse complement strand
TTGAAAAGGTGTATGACAAAATCAGCGATGAAGAGAAAAAATCCCTAATTTCTTCATTAATCAAAGAAATAGAGATTTTCCCATGTGATGAATCAGAGCTACCTCTGAAGTCTATTTTATTCAATTTTCCGGTGTATAAGGACGGTGGAGATGTTTACGAATTTTTGTGGGACAAAAGTACGCACGTCTCGACATGGCTCGTCTGCGGGAACATATCGACCGGCTGCACGGCTTTTACGGCATAGCCGCGGCTTACCAGATACTTTAGATCGCGCGCAAGCGTCGCGGGATTGCAGCTTACATACGCAATCCGGGGAATATCCGCGTCCGCAATGGCGGCAAGCGCGCGCTCGTCACAGCCCTTCCGGGGCGGATCGAGCACGATAGAGTCCGGACTATCGCCCCCGGCAAGAAGCTTTGGCAGCGCATCCTCCGTATTGGCACATAGGAAAGATGCGTTCTCTATGCCGTTCATCTTTGCATTTTGCGCCGCATCCTCCACGGCGGAGCGCACCTGCTCAATGCCGACAACGCGGCGTACCCGCCCGGCCAGCATCAGCGATATGGTGCCGATGCCGCAGTACGCGTCCACGACCGTATCGCCGGGCTTTGGCGCAAGCAACGTAACGGCCTGCTCATACAGCGCCGCCGTCTGCGCCGCGTTGACCTGCAAAAACGATTGCGGGCTGACGGAAAACCGCAGGCTGCCAATCTGTTCGGTCAGCGCCGGTTTGCCGGTAAGCAGCGTAAAAGCGTCGCCGAAAATAACGTTGGTCTTCTCCGGGTTTCTGTTGTGCCAGACGCTGTCCACGTTTTCCAGCGACTCCGTAAGCGCGTCCATGTGCTTCACCGAATCGCGCGTGACGATCACTGCCATGGTCTCCCCTGTCGAAAGCGCCCGCACAACAACATGGCGCAGCGCCCCGCGCCCGGACGTTTCGTCGTATACGGGAATGCCGTACTCGTTGGCCCATGCGGCCACACGCTCCGCAATCTCAATGATGCGCTGATCCTGAATCGGGCAGTCGGCAAACGCCACAATGCGGTGGCTCCTTTCGGCAAAAAAGCCGAATACCGCCGCGCCGCCCTCGCTTCCAAAGGGAAAACTGCCCTTGTTCCGGTATCGCCAGGGCGTCTCCATGCCGATTATATCGCGCATCGGCGGCTCTTCGAGACCGCCCAGACGCACGAGCGCGTCGCGCACCTGCCGCTGCTTGTTCACCAGCTGCGCAGGGTATGCAAGGTGTTGCAGCGTACAGCCGCCGCATTTTGCAAACACCGGGCAGCGCGGCTTGACGCGATCCGGCGAAGCCCGCAGCACCTCCGTGCACTTGGCTATGGCATACGTGCCCGCGACCTTGATAACGTGCGCGCGCACAGTCTCGCCGGGCAGCGCGCCGGTAACGAAAACGGCGAAGCCCGCAACGCGCCCGACGCCCTGCCCTTCGCCCGTAATCGTGTCGATTGTAATCTCAATATCGTCGTTCTTTTGTACGGGTGTGTTGTTCTTCATTTGATCACCACATGATCCTTTCCCAATATGCGTCCGGCTTCCTCGATAAAAGCGTCGCTGCCGTCCACGAAAAGCGACTCCGGCGCGCCCTTGCTAATACGCTTTGCCGCATCGAAGAGCACGACGGGCACGCTGCCGGGATAGCGCTTCAAAAGCTTCGTCGCCTCCGCCATCGCCTCCCCGGTAAGCATGTCAAACTTCAGATATACCGTCGACTGCAAGCTTTTAAGCGGCTTCATCTCCTCCACCAGCAGCGAGTTGGCGCGTTCCTCCCGGATGTTCAGCCTGCCGCGGACCCATACCGGCGAGTCCGCGTAAAAGAGATTTGCGTACTGCGAAAGCGTACGCGGGAACAGTACGCATTCCACGCTGCCCGTGATCCCCTCCAGCTCGGCATAGCCCATCAGGCCGCTGCCGGACTTGGTCGGCTTTTGCTTGATGTTTGTGAGCATGCCTCCGGTAATCACCGTCGCGTTATCGCGCACGCCCGTAACGCCGTCCGCCTCCGCAAGCTCGGTAATGGCGTTCGGCAGCTTTGCAATCGCGCGCGCATAGTTATCGAGCGGATGGCCGGACAGATACAGCCCGGTCGCCTCGCGCTCCTTGGCAAGCAATACGGCGCTGCGCCATTCCGGCACGTCTGGCAGCCGCATAGCAATCCCGCTTGCCGCGTCCGCGCCGCCATCGAGGTCGAAAAGCGACATTTGCCCGGACGCGCGCGTCTTGCGCACGGCGTTCGCCGCGTCAAGCGCCGCCTCGTATACGGCCATGTACTGCGCGCGATTGCCGCCCATGCCGTCAAAGCAGCCCGCGCAGATAAGCCCCTCCAGCAGGCGCTTGTTCATGCCGTCCACCCGCTCCGTAAAGTTAAAGAAGCTTGTGAAAGGCCCGTTCGCTTCCCGCTCCGCCACCATATTGTCCGTAACCGCGCCGCCAACGTTGCGCACGGCGGAAAGGCCGAAGCGAATTGCGCCCTCCTCCACGGAAAAACGCGCCATGCTCCTGTTCACGTCCGGCGGCAAAACGCGTATGCCGTGCCTGCGCGCGCTGTATACATACTCCGCAACCTTGTCGAAGGAGCCGAGAAAGCTGCCAGCACCGCATAGCAGGCCGCGTGGGATTTGTTGAACGCATACGACGCAAAGTCCATCATCTCGTCGAATATCTTGTCGGCGACAGCCTCCGGCACGCCGCGCTTGACCGCGCCGTCCACCCCCTCCGTGCCGTGGATGAAGTACTCGCGTTCCCTGGCCATCACGTCGTGCTTCTTCTTGCTCATCGCGCGCCGCACAAGGTCGCTGCGCCCGTAGGAATACCCCGCAAGCGTGCGCACGATCTCCATAACCTGCTCCTGATAGACC
>CAYPLG010000165.1:0-2883 GCA_964411535.1 uncultured Oscillospiraceae bacterium | reverse complement strand
TGATATCGCGCGCGGCGTATATTTCGCCGTTTGCAAACGCGTTGATCGTCTTGACAAAAGCAACCACCGCGACGGTCGCGCCTACGCCCGTACTCGATGCGCCGCTCAGACCGCCCGCAACATTGACGATTACGGTGTTATCGTCCGCTTCTACAATGACGTCGCTTTCGCTGCATTTGATTGCGTTTGCGCTTTCCGGCGTCTGCGGCGGTTCGTTCGGATCGCTCAGCGCAAGACCCGCGATGGTCTTTCCGCCGCTCTCGATGCTCGCCTCGATGCGGTTGCGCGCCGCAAAGGTCGATATGACGCCCGCCACGCCCACGCTTCCGCCGGTCGCTGCGCCCGAAACCGCAACCATGATGATGGTTTCGTTCGCCACTGCGCTGACGATGACGCCGCGGCGCTTTTCCCTGCGGTTTGCGACAGCGAGGCCCGCTGTCAGCCCCTTGGCATAGAGCACGTTGCCCTGCCCGACCTTCGCCGTAACGATGTTGACAAACAAACCGGTCGTAACCGTTGCCCCGACGGCCGTGTTGCCGCCCGAAATCGCGATGCCGCCCGCCGTATCCACCACGACGTCACGCATATAGGCCGAAACCGCGATACTGCCATCTGCATGGATGGTGTTATCCGCGCCGGTTGTCGCCTGTACGATATTGCTCGCAAGCATAAAGGGAATCGTGCCCGAAACCGCCACGTTGGACGACGAGCCGCTTGCGGAGATCGCGATAAGCACCGCAATATCCTGCGCGCTTGTGGCAAGCAGCACATCGCCGCCCGCCGTAATCTGTACGTTCGCTCCGGTCGTGACGCCGATATTGCGCACGAAGGCGTCCAGCATCACCGTGGCGCCCACCGCAACCTGCGCGCTGGAAACACTTACGCCGAGCGCGCCGAACACCGATACCGCCGTGCCGCTCGCCTTCGCGATGACGTCGCCTTTTGCCCGGATGACTGCGTCATTTCCGATGTACACCTGGATATCGGAATAGCTGCCCAGCACGCCAAGCACCGCCGCAACGGAAGTGCCCTGCGCCGCGCCGGAAACGGATGAAATCAGGTGAATCAGCCACTCGGTAGCGCTTGCATCGAGATGCACGCTGCCGTTCTCGCTCACAAGCTCAACATACGGCTTGATATCGACACAGCTGCGCGCTGTATTGGCCGCCACGCCGACCGTTCCGCCGACCGCAACGCCGCTGCCGGAAGCCGACACGCTGACGCTCGCCGAAACGAAGATGAGCAGGATGTCGTTTGCCGCCGTGATGTCGATGTCGCCGGTGGTCGCCGTAATCCGACTGTTGTCCCCTACCGTGGAGAACGTCCAGTTGTTGGCGGAGAGCACGTTGAGCGCACCGCCGATCGCGGCGCTGCTGGAGCTGCTTGCAATGATGGCGCTTGCAATGGTGATGACAAGCACATCCGCCGAGGTAATCGCTTCCTGCGCATAGCTGCCGGCTTGAATGACCGCATCCGTTCCGACCATCGCGTTCACCATATCCACATTCAGGAACAAGCCGAAGTTCAAACCGACGCCCGTGCCGCCGCCCGCCGCCAGCGAGCCTGCAATGATGCGAACGTTCGCGCTGTTGTCGGCTAGCAGGCTCATATCGTCGATAACGACTATATCGACATCATTTCCGATTGCAGCATCGACGGTATTGTGGAACAGCACCATCGTGAACGCGCCCGCGACGGAGCCGCCGTCACTGTTGGTTTCGGTGATGACGGAGCCTGCGATGGCCTCCGCATAATAGTTCGTGGAAGAGAGGAAATTCGCAAGGTCGATGAGTTCCAGCACCGTATCGGTGGAAAGGTTAATATCCACCTTGTAGCTCTCCTGGTCCGCACCCTTGTGTACGTCGATGATGCCGGTGTCGGCGTCCTGCCGCTCGGCGTCGGTCAGATTGGAGCTGTCGCTGATGAGATCGCTTAGTCCAAAAGCGCTCTTATAATCGTGTATATCCACGCGCTGTTTCTGCGCAAGCATCGTAAACTCGTTTGCCCGAATCCTCGTGTAGTCCCCGACAGACGCTTTCACGGCATTGTACGCGATGATGACCGCAAACGATGCGCCAAGGCCCATACTCGCACCCTTGGACACGCTGATGCCGCCCGCACGCAGCGCGAGCTTCGATTTGTCTATGGCCTCGATGGTCAGTTTACCGCCAACGGTGAACGCTGCATGCGTTGCCGCTGTGCCGTTCAGGACACACACTTCCGTTTTGCTGTGGGAAATGATGGTCGCGATGGCCGCGCCGATGGATACCGCGCCGTCTTTGCCGCTGACAGCGCCCGAAAGCGCCTGCGCGCCAAGGTAGCCTTTATAGTCGCCGTCCTGATTCTGCGTCAGTTGGGCGGTAAAGTCCGCGTCGTCCGCCGTAATGATTACCGCATTATTCGCAATCGTTACGATTGCGCGGTTGTTGTTGATGCTCATGGCCACGCCGACCGCAATGGCGTTGCTGTTGTCCGCAAGGCTCATGCCCACGCCCGTGCCGAGCGTGCGGAAGTTGCCCTTATTGTCGGCCAGCACTTTGAGCGCGCCGGACGTGATGCTGCCGTTGATATTGACGAGCGCGTGGTGCACCGTGATGTTCACGCCGACCGCAGCCGCGACCTGGTAGCTCTTGTCCTGTGAATTCGCGTTCGAATTGGTGGTAACACTCTTGCCGGTGTTGTCGTTCGCCTTCGTTACGCCGGCGCTGACCGTGCCTTCCTCCTTGTTTGTGCCGGACGCCTGCACGTTCGTCGTGCGAAGCGCATTGCTCGAAAGGTTCGTATCGTTGTTGGCTGCGCTGCCGTCCTTCTCCTGCTGGCCGTTAAGACCGCCGTTGACGGTGCTCGCCGTTTTGTTGTTCTTGTTGCTGCCGTAGCTGACGG
>CAYPLG010000164.1:0-2931 GCA_964411535.1 uncultured Oscillospiraceae bacterium | reverse complement strand
GATCGCATACGCAGTTTTTTCGCTGTATCCGGCGCGGATCGCGGCTTGTGTCGCGTTTAAGTCCACGAGGTATTCCTCGATAAATCGTTTTTGAAGATCTGTCAGCTTTTCAGCCATTTTCACCACCTCTCAAATCATGGTATAATTTTTAAAAAAGAAGGGGCTCTCTTATGCAAAAATATATGAAATTTACCTTGGTAAGCGGTAGCGGAGGTTTCCCGCTTGGTGAAACAAGTATGGCGCTGTACTCGCGGATGAATGACTATACAAGTTGTCCTACGAATGGAGAGGCAGAGAGCACGTTTTAAAAAACCAAATCAACCTCCCTATAGGGTCGTAAGTGCGCGCACAATTGACTTATCGGAAGACCAGCAAAAACTTCTGCTTGCTCATCCTGAGTCATTACTTGAATAACAGAAAGAAGGACCGCTCGCTGCCGAACAGTCCCTTCCTTCCCTCCACCGGGAACCACTATACACAGTATAGCACTTGACAAGGTCGCACTAGTCTCATCTTTACAACCGCAGACCTCTTTCTTCGGCGAATATCCTCCTGGCTAGAGCCAACCATCTGTAAATAGTTGCTCTCCCTGTACAAAGGTAGATGCTGGCTGCAATTACCCGGCTCTCAATCTCTCCGCGGGACAACTCCATATCCGGCAGAAGCATGTACACGGCCTTAACGGCCCGCAGCGCCGTTTCACCTCGCAGCTTGCAAACGGCTTCAAGGGCGAATTCGGCGGCCTCCAGATCGGCTATTTCCGCCCGTGCGGCCTCTACGGCCAGCTCTGCCCGCATTACCGCCGCCTCTGTCGGTGCGGACACGCCCGATTCAACGCTGGATTCCTTCAGCTGCTGGTAGCGAAGCATTTCATTGTAAATCCGCTCCTTATATGCGCTGGACGATCCGCGCGATTCCAAAAAGCGGAACGCTTCAGTTGCATAGTCCCGATAATGATTCTTCTTCACTTGCTCACACCTCCCGATCCAGGCACGGGTTATACCACCCGATAAACTGCCCATCCCGCCAGACGGCGCGTAAGCCGTCCGCGCCCTCCGCATAGGTGATATGGGTGTTGAATTCGTCTACATGCTCAGTGATTTTTAACATGGTGCTTTCTCCTTTCACTCGATCCCGTTCCAGGTGCTTTTTGATCCTGCAAGATCCGGCTCCACGCACAGGTAGGTTTCCAGCTCCCGAATCCGCTGCTGGGCCTTCCGAAGCTTGTCTGCCTGATCCCTATTGGCGGCGGTGATGGATGCAACGAGCATTTGGTGGGCCTCCAGTGTGATGGTGTTTTGGCGTATTTCGGTGATTTCCTCCCGCAGGCGGGCTGTCTCATTTTTGTGGCTGTTCATTCCGCGCTCCCTTCCGCTGGGCTGTTGAGCCAGTCAACTATGCAGCCCGTATACATATCGTCAGTGCATTCGAAATCCAAGTCGTCTAGCATGTTTGCGCAGCCGTGCGCACCCTTGCACCACAGGACGGATGGGTCGCGGCTCTGCCATTGCCGCACAAACTCGGCTAAGGATTCCGGCGATGCCGCTATGCGGTCATAGTTGGTAGGCGTATCATCCGGGCACGGCCCCTCTACGCAGAACTGCGTCAGTTCATTCTGCATGGTTGGCCTCCTTCTGCGTATGCCATACGCTCCCTTTCTTTGTAAAATGCAGGTATCGTTTCCATGCGCTCGTTTCATCCAACCTTGCGGCCGGCTTTCCGCATACTGGGCAAATAATGCTACAACCGGTTGCGCTTGTTTGCATACCGCCCTTCGTGCTACTCCTTTGCATGGTCGGCCTCCTTTTTTCGTCTGTTGAATTTGTACTCGTTGTATTTTTGACGGTAACGGTAGCTATCTCCAAATACATTCCATGCCGCTTTCACAAGATTTGGTTCATATGGGCGGATTTTTTCCAGTTCATCAACCGCACTTGCTGATATGGAGCATCCGCAGCAGCCTGTTCGTGTCAGCCCGTATACCTCGTATGCGTCGGAATACCGAATGCCGTGGTATTCTTTGTACCATGCCTTATCCGCATCTGAAACGTAGAACAGCGGGCGTAGCCGGAACGTACCATCAGCCGTTTCCGTGAAGCACATGGAGGTGTTATCTTTGCGTGGAACAGAACGCATACCGCCCTCGTCGCGCCGCTCCCCGGTTATAACCATGTCAAACCCTTTTTGCACGCTGTGCGCTATCTGCTTTTTGCAGTAGTCGCAGCACCGATTACTCACGCGGAAAGGTATGGGGTTCTCTTTGATAAAGTCCAGCATATATTTTGACGAATTAATTACAAGCTGAATGTCTGGGCGCGGTTCGCCTGCCGAATTACAGCAGCAAAGAAAATTGATTGTTGTTTCGCATCCGGGATAGCGTTCTTTTAATTCACGCCGCTTTGCCGCTTTGTCTTCCGTTTGCTCGTATTCATCGTGAATTGACAGCGGAATGTTTTTCTTCTGTATGCCCTCAAGCCCTGCGCTCATAATCTTTGAAACGAAGGGTTGTCCGTATTCCCGCGTAGCAAGCACGATGTTCTTTTTCGGGCGATATGTCGTGATCGTCACACCATACTTTTCGGCCTGTTCCAGTACATGCCGCTTGATCGCCTCCATTTCGAGACCTGTGTTGAAAAACGCATATTGTACTGGCGCAAACCCAAATATCCCGCGCACTTCCTCGATCATGTGCAAAAGAATATCGCTGTCGCTCCCACCCGAGTATGAGCAGATCGCGTTCGGATGTTCGTAGAGCCTCTTTGCAACGATGCTCTTGATTGCTTCAAATTTGGCAGGCGCATCAAAATCCGCATATGCTGGCCTGTCCGTGTATACTTTGCTTTTAAATTCCTGCTTCACTTTCCTTCTCCTTCCCGCGCTCCGCGCCACTCCCATTTGCTTTCATCACGGCAATCCTTGCATCTGCAATCC
>CAYPLG010000163.1:0-2959 GCA_964411535.1 uncultured Oscillospiraceae bacterium | reverse complement strand
ACGAAGCGCTCTAACCAGCTGGGCTACATCCCCATGCAAAATGTATTTTACAACATCGTGCGCGACATTGCAAGACCTGATTTTGCCGTTTGCTTCGTTTCCCATCTGCTACAAAATCGGTACAGCAACTGCATCAGCGTTTCCCGTAGGCTGCGAACCATAAAATGCGCTGCTTAACCGTACCGCAAGGCGTGGCGCAACCGTTTAATCCCGCTTTGCTCCGCAATTCGAGCAATAATGATCATCATCTTCAAGCGACGCGCCGCATTCCCCGCAATGCATCCCGTCCGCTTCATGCGCTTCCGCCGCGGGTTCCGGCTCCGGCTCCGGTTCCGGCATAGCAGCGCCGCAGCGCGGGCAGTATGCAGCGCACTCGTCCACCATTGCATGGCAGGCTGCGCACTCGCGGTACCCCTTGGTACGCAGCACGGCCGCGCGCAACGCAGCGATCTCTCTGATGAGTGAAATGGCTTCCTCGCAAAACTCCGGAAACTCCGTTTGCGCATCCTCCTGATGCGACTTGCAGTACGCCTCGCCAATCTCGGCATAAAGCTCCGAAAGGCGGCGCTCCTTTATACCAATGTCGTTATTGATACTGACTATGTCAAATGTTCGCTGCGCCTTCCGCCAGATGTTCTGGCCAAACGCTTCCACCTTTTTTCCAAAATCATCCGTCATATGATTCACTCCTTACAGATTCTGTGTCGCGTATACAGTATACCACGAAACAAGACTTGCTACGCGCAAAAAACACCGCGCCATTTTTATCCACACAACGGCATTGTCGTACCCATTATAATTTGGTATACTAAAAGCAATAAAAAATGGAAGGATACCTATGTTATGCAAAAAACCAGAGTTGCCGTGCTAGGCTGTGGATTCATATCAGAAATACATGTTTCTTCCTACAAGCGGTTTGTACACGACGCAGAGGTCGTAGCGGTATATACGCGCTCCCTGGCGCGTGCGCAGGCGTTTGCCAAGGCAATGGACGTGCCCGCGGCATACGACGACATCGACCGGCTTCTTGCCGAGGTGGATTGTGACATCATCGATATCTGTCTGCCGAATTTCCTGCATCACGACGCATGTATCAAAGCCGCCAATGCCGGTAAGCATGTCATCGTTGAAAAACCGCTTTGCCTTTCTCTTGCCGAAGCGGACGAGATGCTTGCCGCATGCAAAAAGAACGGCAAACTGCTTATGTATGCCGAAGAGCTTTGCTTTGCGCCGAAGTATGAACGCGTGCGTGCCATTGTGGAAAGCGGCGCGGTTGGCGACGTTTATATGCTCAAACAGGCGGAGAAACATTCCGGCCCGCACAGCCGTTGGTTTTACGAATCCGATAAATCCGGCGGCGGCGTAATGATGGACATGGGCTGCCACGCGATTGCATGGTTTCGCTGGATGCTAAAGGGCGCAACGGTAAAGAACGTATACGGCAACTACATGCGTGTGATGCACGATACCGACGCGGAGGACAATGCCGTTACCCAAATCGAGTTTGAAAAGGACGGGCGCACGATTCTCTGCATCGGTGAAGACAGTTGGGCCAAGCATGGCGGTATGCAGGACTGCATCGAAGTATACGGAAGTGAAGGCGTGGCATACTCCGACCTGTTCCAGGGCAACGCCTCGCAGATGTACAGCCTGCACGGCTATGATTATGCAAGCGAAAAAGCAGGCGCGACCACCGGCTGGACGTATCCCGTGTTTGAGGAGGCCTTCAACCAAGGTTATCCGCAGGAATTAATGCATTTTGTCGACTGCGTACGAAGCGGCAAAACGCCAATTGTAACCGGAGAGGACGGACGGGCGGTTCTGGAGATCATTCATGCGGCTTACGCTTCCGCAAAGGCGGGCAAGAAAATCAGTCTGCCGTATGCCTCCCTTGCCCAAAAGCCCGTAGACGCATGGCGGTAAATAATATGAAAAAAGAGCTTCTACGGTTTGCCGATGATCACGCGATTGGCGGCTATATTGCGGACGGATTATGCAAAGTCCTTGCCGAAAAGCCGAGCGCCTTGCTGTGCATTGCCGCCGGTACCTCCTCCTTTCCGGTATTTGACGCGCTGTTGCAACGCGCAGACAAGGGCGAAATTTCGTTTGCACGCGCGTCGTTTATCGGCATGGACGAATGGCTTGGGCTTCCGCAGGATGCAGACGGCGCAATGGCGGACTTTCTTCGCCGCCACTTCCTTGACCGCGCAGGCTTTCACGAGACATTCCTGTTTGACGGCATGGCCGACCCGACCGGCGAATGCGTACGTGCGGAAGCATTCCTTGCTGCGCACGGCGGCATCGACGCGGTGGTGTTCGGCGTCGGCGTAAACGGACATGTCGCGTTGAACGAGCCCGGCGTGAATCCGTCGCTTCGCACGCATATTGCGGACGTTTCGCCCGTTACGGAAAGCGTCGCGCAAAAATACTTTGCGTCCGCCGCGCCAAGTCTGGCAAAGGGCGTATCCATCGGCCTTGCCAACGCGAGCGAGGCGCGCAAGATATTCGTCATGGCCAATACGGCGAACAAGCGCCCTGCCATTGAGCGAACCGTAGCTCTGCTTTCCGCCGGACAGCCCTCGGCCGAAGTGCCCGCATCCATTGTTGCTGCGTTGCCGCAGGCGGAGCTTTGCGTAACAGAAGCAGTATTCGCATGATCAAATTGCGCATGCTTTTTTAAGAAAACAATTGCAATATTTCGTTGTATTGGGTATACTGTTTCTTGCTCGAAAGAACGCCACCTAACCATGCGGAGGGTTGTCAGAGTGGTCGATCGTGCGGCACTCGAAATGCCGTGACGTATTTGGTAGATCGAATGCTTGGAAGCCCCGAAGCGTCTCAGGTTTTTTGCTCCACGGTGGAGCGGTTTTCACAGAGTTCTCTCCTTCAGTTCTCTCCGTTTTCCACGAGAGAACTTTAGGAAAAACTGAATATGGAGGGTTGTCAGAGTGGTCGATCG
>CAYPLG010000162.1:0-2963 GCA_964411535.1 uncultured Oscillospiraceae bacterium | reverse complement strand
TGTCGTAACGGAAGGTTTCCCCGCGCGCTTCGGCCTCCGCACGGCGTGACGCAAGCTCCTCCTTCGTGCAGAAGCAGCGGTAGGCGTGCCCGCTTTTGATAAGCTGTTCTGCGTACGGCAGATACATGGCCTTTCGCTCGCTCTGCACATACGGTCCGTATTCGCCGCCTACATCCGGACCCTCGTCCCAATGGAGGCCGACGTCGGTAAGCGTACGGTAGATAATGTCCGTCGCGCCCGCAACGTAACGTTCCAGGTCGGTGTCCTCAATGCGCAGCAGGAAGCGGCCGCCGTTGTGGCGCGCAAACAGGTACGCGTACAGCGCGCTGCGTAGGTTGCCAATGTGCATATATCCCGTCGGCGACGGGGCAAAACGTGTTCTGACCATGTTTCTCCTTATCCTTTGTAGCTGTCCTTTAGGCCCACAATGCGGTTAAACACCGGCATGCCGGGCGTGCTGTCCAAATCCGTACAAAAGTAGCCGACGCGCATGAACTGGAACCGGTCGCCGGGGACGCTTTCTGCGAGCGCGGGCTCGACATAGCCATGCTCGGTAACGAGGCTGTCCGGGTTCAGCCGCTCCACGAAGTCGCCCTCCGCGTCGTCGGGGCTTTCATCGCGCATAAGCGCGTCATACAGGCGGAACTCGGCCGGTACGGCTTCTCTGGCGTTGACCCAGTGCAGTGTGCCCTTGACCTTGCGCGCATTCTCCCCGGACTTGCTGTCGGGATCAAACGTGCAGCGAATCAGCGTGACCAGACCGGCGTCGTCCACTTCGTAGCCGGTGCACTTGATGATGTATGCGCCCTTGAGCCGTACCTCACCGTCGGGCTTCAGCCGGAAGAACTTGTTCGGCGGATCGATGGCAAAGTCGCTGCGCTCGATATAGACCTCGTTGCCCATCGTTACGGTGCGCTTGCCCTGCGATTCGTCGTTCGGGTGATTTTCCAGCGTAACCGGCTCGTGAAAATCGTCCGGCATGTTGGTAATAATCACCTTAACGGGGTCGATGACCGCCATGTAGCGCGGTGCGGAGACGTTCAAATCCTCGCGTGCGCAGTGCTCCAGCATGGCGGTTTCCACAACGGAGTCGGCTTTGGCGACGCCGATGCGGTCAAGAAAATCCCGGATGGATGCGGCGGTATAGCCGCGGCGGCGCAGCCCGCACAGCGTTGGCATGCGGGGATCGTCCCACCCGCTGACGTACCCTTCCTCCACAAGCCGGCGCAGATAGCGCTTGCTCATAATCGTATTGGTCAGGTTCAGCCGGGCAAACTCGATCTGCCGGGGCCTGGGGTCAAACTCGCACTGCATAACGACCCAGTCGTAGAGCGGCCGGTGCGCCTCGTATTCGAGCGAGCACAGCGAATGCGTAACCTGCTCGATCGCGTCCTGAATCGGATGCGCAAAGTCGTACATCGGATAAATGCACCATTTATCGCCTGTCTGATGGTGAGAAACGTGCTTGATGCGGTATAGCGCGGGGTCGCGCATATTGATGTTCGGGGAGGCCATATCGATTTTTGCGCGTAGCGTCTTTGCGCCGTCCTCGAATTCACCGGCCTTCATGCGCTCAAACAGGTCAAGGTTTTCCTCCACGGAGCGGTCGCGATACGGGCTGTTTTTGCCGGGCTCGGTAAGGGTGCCGCGGTACTCGCGCATTTCATCCTTGGTCAGGTCGTCGACGTACGCAACGCCCTTTTGAATGAGCTTGACGGCAAGCTCGTAGCAGCGGTCAAAGTATGAAGAACCGAACAGCACCTGATCCCACGAAAAGCCGAGCCAGCGAATATCGTTTTGGATGGCGTCGACGTATTCGACGTCCTCCTTGGTGGGGTTCGTGTCGTCAAAGCGGAGGTTGCAGCTTCCGCCGTACTTTTCCGCCATGCCGAAATCGATGCACAGCGCCTTTGCGTGGCCGATATGCAGGTATCCGTTGGGCTCCGGCGGGAACCGCGTTTTCACACGGGGGCCGTTACGCTCAATATCTTCCTCGATGAATTCCTCAATGAAATTCAGGGGGCGTTTTTCTTCTTCCATCGTTATGTCCTCCAAAAATTGCGCTTCATCCCGCGCATGCCGATACGCCCGCACGATAAAGTACTCTTTATTATCTACACTGGACGGCAAATTGTCAACGTGTTATCCTTATGGAATTGGAAGGATTGCTGCACGGGGATGCAACAGTATCCAAGGCAGGAACAATGCCGTCCGGATGGGGGCGAACGCCCGGACAGCGCAAAACAAGGGGGAATCAGCATGCAGGTAATCGGTTTTATCGGCGTTGGCGTTATGGGGGCGTCCATGGCCGGGCATCTTTTAGACGGCGGATATCAGGTTCGCGTCTATACGAGGACGAAGAGCAAGGCGGACGCGCTTGTTGCGCGCGGCGCGACATGGTGTGAAACGGTGCGGGACTGCGTGCGCGGCTGCGACGCGCTGATCACCATGGTGGGATATCCGCGCGATGTGGAGGAAGTGTATTTCGGCGAAAACGGGGCAATAGCGAACGCAAAGCCGGGTACAATCCTGATCGATATGACGACGACCGACCCGGCGCTGGCCGTGCGCATTCATGCCGCGGGCGCAAAGCGTGGCATCCAGACGCTGGATGCGCCCGTATCCGGCGGCGACGTCGGGGCGAAAAACGGCACCCTTTCCATTATGGCGGGCGGCGACAGGGAGGCTTTCGACGCTGCGATGCCGTTGTTTGCGTTGATGGGAAAGACCATTACCTATACCGGGGCGGCAGGCAACGGACAGCATACCAAGATGTGCAACCAGATTGCCATTGCCGGTGCAGTCGCCGGCGTATGCGAGGCGATAACGTACGCGCGAAACAACGGGCTTGACGTGCAGAACATGATCGATTGCATCAGCGGCGGCGCGGCGGGCTCCTGGCAGCTTAACAACATGTCACCGCGGATACTGCGCGGCGACTATGCGCCGGGGTTCTTTATCAA
>CAYPLG010000161.1:0-3056 GCA_964411535.1 uncultured Oscillospiraceae bacterium | reverse complement strand
CTACGCATCCTTCATCAACGACAACGAACGCGGCGACATCCGGCGGGTCAAGGTCAGCGGCGGTATTCCGGTTTTCAACGTCGGGCGTCGCGGCGGATACCAAGACACGGCATACCCGTACACCGGCGGGTATCTCTACGAGAGCTGGTACGCCTAAAGAGCTCTGCTGTCCTACCGGCTACACGGGGAGAAGGAGAACAACATGTGCATCATCGCAATCAAAAACGCCGGCGTTAAAATGCCGAGCGACGACCTCATCACAACCATGTGGACGAATAACCCGGACGGTGCAGGTTTCATGTACGCAAGGGACGGAAAGGTTTACATTGAGAAAGGCTTTATGCAGCTTGACGACTTGCTCAAAAGACTGCATCGGCTATCCGGGTGCTTGGACGCTACGGCTACGCCGTTCGTGCTACATTTGCGCATTGCTACTCATGGCGGAACAAGCCCGGAGAACTGCCACCCGTTCCCCATCAGCAATAACGTATCCGTGCTGCAAAAGCCGTCCATGCCTACGGACGTAGGCGTAGCACACAATGGAATCATCCCGATAACGCCGCGCCCAAAGATCAGCGACACGATGGAATACATTGTCACCCAGCTTGCCTACATCAAGCGATACTGCAAGCAGTTCTATCTGAACAAAAACTGCATGAAACTGATTGAGAACGCAGTCCATAGCAAGATGGCGTTTCTCGCTGCGGACGGCACAATAACCACCATAGGGGCCTTCCAAGATCATGAAGGTGTGTTATACTCAAATAGCAGCTACGAACCGCGTGTTTCGTTCTCGTACTACGACACCTGCTTGTTCGGAGAGGGCGGGTGCAGAAGCACGGGAGCGCGGCGAAGGGCTATTGCCACTGTAAAGCCGCTCATGATTGTGAGCGACAGCTGCACGGACGCCACGATCAAAGAGGACAGCACCGGCGACCTCGCCGACGCATACAATTTCGCAATAGACGCAAAGGGACGACTGTATGAGATGGATTGGGAAACCGGCTGCGCATTCCGCTCCAAGGGGTACTCGATCATTGGAAAGGTTACGTTCAACGCGAAGTTTGCGGCGCATTGTGACTGTTACGGTTCCTCGCGGGACTTGATCGCAGACGTGTACGGGGCGGCTCCCGGCATGCCATGGTAGCACAGATGCCATGTGGGGGCGGGTACGTCCTGCCCCTGTGCACATTACGCATAAAGGAGATAGACGCATGTTAGGAGCAATCATCGGAGACATTGCCGGAAGCCGTTTCGAGTGGGATAACTGCCGGTCAAAGGACTTTACCCTGTTTGACGCGGAGTGCGATTTTACGGACGATTCCGCAATGAGCATCGCCGTTGCATGGGCAATCCTGCAATGCAGGGGCGACTGGAAACGGCTAGGCTCCCACGCTGTCCGCTGCATGCAGGAGATTGGCCTCCGCTATCCATTCGCCGGTTACGGCGGCATGTTCGGAGAGTGGATTATGAGCGATAAACCGCAGCCATACAACAGCTTCGGCAACGGCGCAGCCATGCGGGTAAGCCCATGCGGATTTGCCGCAAGCAGCATGCAGGAGGCGATAGACCTGTCACGCATCGTTACAGAGGTCACGCACAATCACCCGGAGGGCATTAAGGGTGCGGAAGCGACGACGGTCGCGATATGGCTAGCACGGGAAGGTTGCAGTATCGACGAGATTAAATGGCATATCTGCGAGAACTACTACACCATCGACTTTGCGCTGGACGAGATACGAGACACGTACATGTTCAACGAGACGTGCATGGACACCGTGCCGCAAGCTCTGGAGGCGTTCTTTGAATCGACCGGATTCGAGGATGCGATACGCAACGCTATATCCATCGGCGGAGACAGCGACACCGTTGCTGCTATAGCCGGCGGCGTAGCAGAGGCATACTACGGCATCCCGAACGGATTCGGACTGGATGCACTCGCATATTTGGATGAAGATTTAGCACGCATTGTTATCGCTTTCGAGAAGCGCTATCCTCGCAAACGCAAATAGGGCTGTTGCAATCAGTTGCAATCACGCCGTCACGGTTAGCTGGTATGTTTCCTTGCTTGCGTAGGACGTCACCGCAAAGGGGCGCTCATGCGGCGATATGATGCGCACATATGAAGGGGGATTGCGCCATGAGGAGGCATTGGCATCAGCTTACACACACAGACCGTTTGCGCATAGAAGCAAACCTAAATGTCGGTCGAACGCCAAGCGAGATAGCAGACATTCTTTGTGTCCACAAAAGCACGATTTACCGCGAGATTAAGCGCGGCAGATACACACATATGAACAGTGACCTTACCACGGACGAGCGATACAGCCCTGACATTGCGCAACGCCGGTGCGACGAGAACCTTGCAGCAAAGGGAGCGCCGCTAAAGATCGGCTCTGACTACGCATTGGCAGCATACATTGAGGATCGGATCGTTCAAGATCGGTATTCTCCGGCGGCAGTGCTTGGAGAGATCATGGCAAAGGGCTTGACGTTCTCTGTCACCATCTGCCCGACGACGCTTTACAGCTACATAGACAAGGGCGTATTCTTGCGCCTGTCCAACAAGGATTTGCCGGTAAAAGGAATCCGCAAGAGAAAATATAACCATGTCCGGCGCGCTTCCCGCGCTCCAAAGGGCGAAAGCATTGAGCATCGTCCGGAAAGCATAAACGCCCGTAGCATGTTCGGACATTGGGAAATGGACTGTGTCGAGGGAAAGAAAAGCACGAAGCGTACCATGCTTGCACTAACAGAAAGAAAGACGCGCAACAACCTGATGATACCGATGCGCGATCAAACAAAGGCCAGTGTCGTAGCGGCTCTCGACAGGCTGGAACGAAAATATGGAAAACTGTTTCCTCTTATTTTCGCAAGCATCACGGTGGATAACGGATCGGAGTTTGCGGACTGCGCCGGCATGGAACGATCAATATATGGTGGAAGTCGGACGAAGGTATATTATTGCCATCCATACTGCGCTAGTGAACGTGGCAGCAATGAGAATCAAAACCGAATGTTCCGGCGGCATTTCCCGAAAGGCACAGACTTTCGGC
>CAYPLG010000160.1:0-3095 GCA_964411535.1 uncultured Oscillospiraceae bacterium | reverse complement strand
GGCGAGAAGCTGATGTTGCCGAGCGGGCAGGCGGATACGCACATTTTGCAGGTAATGCATTTGTCGGGATCCATGACGACCGCGCCGTCGCTGTTCCTGCTGATGGCATGTACGGGGCAGACTTTTTCGCAGCAGGCGTCCTCGCATTGCAGGCACATGACCGGGATGCTGACCGCCGCAGCCTCATAGTCCATGACCGTTACAGCGGACAGCCTTGGATTGAACTGCTGCGTGTGCCCAAATGAGCACATGAGCTCGCATGTCCGGCAGGACACGCATTTTTCTGGCTTGATAAGCAATTGTTTTCCCATGTTCTTTCTCCACGCCGCCAAGAAGCATCGCCCGGAGCGGCGCGGAACCGCCACCTCCTTTGATATGATTTGGTCTGGCGGGTTTGAAGGATGCAAAAACCCGCAGAAAACATAGCTTTCTGCGGGCTCCTTTGCGAACACGGCAGGCTGGCCGGTCACCCGGCTAACCCATTGGATGGAAATTCTTACGCAGGGACGCATAAGAGATAACCATCTCGGAAGCACACCTTGCATAACCCTATTGGATTGTATGAACACTATATCATGGGAATACGAAGAAAAGCAACTATAACAGCAGTTTTTGGGAATCCTTCCTCATGCGGGGCTGGACACTGCGCCCATACTGTGCCGCAAAAGGATGATGCAGCCGCATTTATGTATTGCAAATCATGTCAAGTAATTGCAATTCCTTTCATCGTGCTGTATACTAAATGTGCAAATCAATCGATCTGATAAAGGAGGATATATTGTGAAAAAGTTCAGAACCTGTGTGATCGGCGTTGGTTTTATCGGCGCTGCGCATATTGAGGCGCTTCGCCGCTTGGGCAATGTGGAGGTAGTGGCAATTTCCGATATTCCGAATGCGGAGGCAAAGGCAGCCGCGCACTGCGTCCCAAAGGGGTATGCGGATTATAAGGAAATGATCGATACGGAGAAGCCGGACGTGGTGCATATCTGCACGCCGAACGTTGCGCACTACGAAATGGCGATGTACGCGATGGAGCGCGGCATTTCCGTCGTTTGCGAAAAGCCGCTGACCAAAACGCTGGAGGAAGCAAAGAAACTTGCCGCTTATGCGCGCGAGCACAAGATTGTTACCGGCGTAAACTTCAACTGCCGCTGGTATCCGCAGATTATGCAGGCGCGCGCCATGGTGCAAAGCGGCGAAGTCGGCGACGTCTATACCGTACACGGCGCATACTTGCAGGATTGGCTGTACTACGATACGGACTACAGCTGGCGGCTGGAGCCGGAGATAAGCGGCGCGTCGCGTGCGTTTGCGGATATTGGCTCCCACTGGATCGACATGGTGGAGTCCGCGACGGGTTTGCGCGCAACCGAGGTATTCTCCGACTTTGAAACCTTCCATAAGGTTCGCAAAAAGCCGTTGAAGCCCATTGAGACGTATTCCGGCATGGCGCTTCGCCCGGAGGATTACGAGGAAAAGAAGATCGATACCGAGGATTTCTGCACGGTATTGTTTAAGTTTAATAACGGCGCGCACGGAAACTGCACGATCAGCCAGGTGTTTGCGGGCCGGAAGAACCAGATTCTGCTCGACGTGGCGGGCAGCAAATGCGCGCTGCATTGGGACAGCGAGGACAGCAACGAGCTCTGGATTGGCCGGCGCGATACTTTCAATCAGAAGGCAGCGAAGGATCCGTCCATCTTAAGCAAGCTGGCCGCCGCGTCCATCAGCTACCCCGGCGGACATGTCGAAGGCTTCCCGGATACGTTCAAACAGAACTTTAAGGCGATCTACAGCGCCATTGAAAAGGGCGATACCGAGAAGGGCCTGTTTGCCAACTTCGAGGACGGCTTGCGGGAGATGACGCTGTGCGAGGCGGTTGTCAAGAGCGCGAAGGAAGGACGCTGGGTCAAGGTTGGCGAGTAACGCCTGCGACGGATAAGGAGGAACGCATGCTGAAAATCGGAACGCTGGCGGACTGGTTTGGCGTAGGACTGCTGGAAGGCATCCGCGCATCGGAGCGTTGCCGCGCGGAGGGTGTGCAAATATATGCCGCCAACGAGATGGACCCCCGCAAAATAACGGCGGAGGACGTAAAGCGCGTACGCAGCACGGCGCGCGATTGTCACCAGCAGATTGTCGCATTGTGCGGCGAGTTGGGCGGATATGGGTTCGAGCATCCGGAGGATAATGCAGAAAAGATCGATTATCTGAAAAAGGTGATCGATGTCGGCAGCGAGTTGGACTGCCATGTCGTGACGACGCATATCGGCGTGGTTCCCGCAGACAGGGTCGTACCGCGCTACGAGATTATGCGGCAGGCCTGCATGGAAGTCGGCGCGTATGCTGCGGCACGGGGCGCGACGATTGCCATCGAGACGGGGCCGGAAGCGATTACGACGCTGGCGGCGTTTGTGGACGATTGCGGCGCGGGCGTCGGCGTCAATTATGATCCGGCGAACATCGTGATGGTGACCGGCGTGGATCATGTCGAAGGCGTTACAATCGCGGGCAAGCGCATCGTGCATACGCATGCCAAGGACGGAAAGAATCTGCAACCTCTCAACGCGGAGGAGTTCTATCATAACTTTGCGGAGGGCGGACTCGAATGGATGCAGACGCTCGATACGCTGCTCGTTGAAACGCCGCTTGGACAGGGCGACGTACGCTGGCCGGACTATGTCCGCGCGCTCATTTCCACCGGCTATGACGGATTTTTAACGGTGGAGCGGGAGGCGAAGAACGGGGCGTCCGATATCGGAAACGCCGTTGCATTCCTGCGGGCATTACTAACAAAAATCTAAACTTGGAGGGTAATAACTATGATGCAACTCGGTCTTGTTACTGCGATTTTACCGGACGAATCATTCGAGCAGGTCGTTGATTACGCTGCAAAGGTCGGCTTTACCTGCCTGGAGGTATGCTGCTGGCCGAAGGGGAAAGCGGTGCGCCGGTACGCGGGCATTACGCACATTGACCTCAATACCTGCGACGATGCAAAGCTAAAGTACTACAAAAAATATGCGGAGGATCGCGGCGTAAAGATTTCGTCGCTCGGCTATTATCCAAATCCGATGGACCAGGACGAGGAAGCC
>CAYPLG010000159.1:0-3111 GCA_964411535.1 uncultured Oscillospiraceae bacterium | reverse complement strand
AGCCCGAAAACGTACTGTTTTCGGGCTTTTCTTGGCTCCCCCTGTTGGACTCGAACCAACGACACTGCGGTTAACAGCCGCATGCTCTACCGACTGAGCTAAGGAGGATCGCTATTCATTTTTATGCGTTTCCGATGCTCAATTATTCATTTTGCATCAACGGGAAATCGCTTTCCCGGTTCCGAAGTTCTTTCGGTATAAAACCGCATCACGCGCTCTACCGACTGAGCTAAGGAGGATCGTTATTCATTTTTTATGCGTTTCCGATGCTCAATTATTCATTTTGCATCATCGGGAAACTGCTTCCCCGATTCCGAAGTTCGCCGGTATAAAACCGCATCACGCACTCTACCGACTGAGCTAAGGAGGATCGCAACAGAGAGATTTTACACGAACAACGGTTGAGTTGCAATCAACGGGCTGGACATTTATTTCGATTTATCAAAAGATATCTTTAAAATCCTTTCAAATTCTTCATATTGCTTTGCTTTGATTGACGTTTTCAATAATGCAATCTATAATGAATGCATGGAAAATGAGCGGATTGAAAACCTTGTTTGTATGGAAAAATCGGAGCCGAAGCGCCGCTTTGTACGTTCCGACGGCGCGTTGTATGTCCTGCTTCTCATGGCGGTTATCGGCATAATTGTGGCCGGGAATGCGTTGAGTGATCGCTGGCAGTTGCCGCGGCTGTTTGTGCAGCTGTCGTTGTATGCAATATTGCTTGCGATTGGGTGGCTCGTGTATCGCTACTGCCTGGTAAGCTTTCGCTATACGCTGACGCAGCGCATGTTTCGTGTGGAGCGTATTGTTGGAAGAAAGGAACGCGCGGAGGAAAACGTGCATTTGAGCGATATCGCGTGGATTCGACTGGCTGCCGATCCTGCGTGCGACATTCGCAGGGCGCGACGCGTGTATACCGGAAAAAGGAAGAACACGCTTGCTGTCGGCATTCGCGCAGCGAAGCAGTATACCCTGCTGATCAGCCCTTCCGACGAGTTGAAAGAGAAGTTGATACGCCAATGGAAGATCGCACGAAAATAGACAATCTAACCATGCCGGAAATGCTCGGCTTGTACGCGTCGAAGGATACGGCGCGCTTTCATATGCCTGGGCATAAGGGACGCGGAATGGGCGGGTTTTGGCGCGACGATCTGATTCGTTGGGACGTAACGGAGCTTTCCGGCACGGATAATTTGCATGCGCCTTCGGACGGGATACTGCGTGCGGAGCAGAGCATGGCGGAGGCTTACGGCGCGCGTGCGTCGTTCTTCGTGGTGAATGGGTCTACTGCGGCGGTGCAGGCCATGTTGCTTTCGCTTGACAGGGAAGACAAGCTGTTGCTTTCCCGCGATGCGCATCGCTGTGCGATTGCGGGCGCAGCGCTTTCCGGCATTGCCGTAGAGTATATTTTGCCTGCGTTCGACGCAGCGAACGGGCTGTGGGGAATGGTCACGCCGGAGGCGCTGGATGAAAGACTGTCGCAAACCCATGCTACGGCGGTGCTTATAACAAGTCCAAACTACTATGGCTTTTGTGCGGATATCGCCGGACTGGCCTGCGTTGCGCATGCGCATCATGCGTTGCTGCTCGTCGACAGCGCGCACGGTGCGCATTTTCCGTTTTCGGATGCGCTGCCGCCGGGCCTGGCGGGCTATGCCGATTTGTGGTCGCATTCGCAGCATAAGACGCTGAACGCGCTGACGCAGGCGGCGAGCCTGCATATCGGGAGCTGCCGCATTGCGCCGGAAACGGTGCGGCGCGCGCTTTCCATGATTGAGACGTCAAGCCCCTCGTACCTGCTGATGTCGTCGCTGGACTGGTCCCTGTATATGGCGCGGCGGCAGGATTGGACGGGGCAGGTAAAGCGGATCGACGCGCTTCGTCAGAAAATAAGCGTGCTGCCGGGCATTCGCCTTTTGCCGGATCGGATTGGCGCGGGCGTTGTAGCGCGCGATCAAACGCGGCTGGTAATTGATGTGACGGGCTGCGGCATTACCGGCTACGCAGCGGCGTCTATGCTGGAACAGGCAGGCGTATATTGCGAGATGGCGGATCTGCGGCATCTGGTGCTGATTACCTCGCCGGAGGACGATCCCGAATGGTACACAAGACTGCTGCATGCGCTGCAACTGCTTCCGCAGGGGAAGCCGCTGCCCGGCGCGGATATGACGGGCGACGACGGCGTTTACAAGGATGTGCCGGAGCGGGTGCTTTCCGTGCGGGGAGGGGCTTTTGCATCGATGGAACAAACGCCGCTGCGGTTGGCAGCCGGCCGAATAGCAGGGGAGGCCATCGGCGTGTATCCGCCGGGAATCGCGCTCACGATGCCGGGGGAGCGGATATCGGAGGCGACCGTTCGGTTCATGCTTTCGCAAAGGTCGGTCGGCGCGCAGCTGTTTGGCGTGCGGGATGACCGGGTTACAGTGGTAAGAAGCTAAGGTAAGAAGCAAAATGGAAGAAAGACTGTTAAATAGAATTGCAGAGGGTGCTGCGCCGCATGCGCTGCTGATAGCCGGACCGGCGGGCAGCGGCAAGCGTGATCTGGCGCGTCGCGCGGCGGCGCTGTATTGCTTTGGCAGCGCGGATACATCCCGTCTTGCCGAGTGCCCCAATTATGACGAGTTGGTCGGCGCTTCGACCAAGATTGAGCGTGTGCGCGCCCTGATGGCAGCGGCCGCTGCCAAGTCGTTTAATGATGCGCGGCGGGCGTTTGTGCTGCTTGATGCGCACAGGATGGAGTCTCGGACGCAGAATGCGCTGCTCAAGGTTCTGGAGGAACCGCCGACCAATACGATGTTGATTTTGACCGGCAGCGAGATGGGCCTGTTGCCGACGATCCGTTCGCGCTGCATGATTCGGCGGATTGGCGCGGCTGATATGTCCGCGGTGGCGGAAAAGCTTGCGGCGGACGGAGTGCCATTGGACGACGCCCGCACGTATGCGCGCGCGGCGGATGGGGTAGAGGGGCTGGCGCGCTACTATGCTTCGGAGGAGGGCGCAGCATTTCGCGGCGGCGCAATCCAGCTTCTTTCGGACGCGCTGTTTGCCGTTTCCCCCTTTGTGGCGGCAGCGGAGCTTACTGTGGAGGACATGCCGAAGGAGGGACGA
>CAYPLG010000158.1:0-3125 GCA_964411535.1 uncultured Oscillospiraceae bacterium | reverse complement strand
CAGTTACTTTATTACTGTTCCCGTTTTTAACGAAGCACGGGGCTTCGGCTCGCTTATCCAACCTTGGCGATCCCCGTCGAAACCGGATTCGCCCCCATGGATTCCCCGTTATTATATGCGAAAATCAGAAAAGTGTAAACAGGGGTTTTGTGAGAAAACGGAAACAAAGTGTAATAACGGCGTGTATGCGAAGGTTTCGCCCGTTGCTATATATATGTTTAACATGTTTTTAACTTGCAATACCGCTATGATATGATATAATGCGCAAAGCGGTGAATGATCGCAAATATAGGAAGCGGATATAATGAAGAACGCATGAGTATACACGAAATCCTGAACAACCTTGGGCACTACCTGACCGTGCTGGTGGTTTCTATGGCGCCGGTCATCGAACTCAAAGGGGCGATGCCGATTGGCCTTGCGGCGGGACTTGGCGTGTGGGAAACGTTCTTTGCGGCGTTATTGGGCTCCTGCTTGCCAAGCCCCATTGTGATGCTTGGGATCAAGCGGTTTCTCAACTGGGCAGATACGTGCAAAATCGGGTTTTTAAGAAAATTTGCGCAGTTTTTGCATAAAAAAATCGAGAAGGGAAAGAGCAGCAAGGCGTTTGAAACCTCCGCGCTGCTTGGCCTGTTCATCTTTGTTGCAATTCCGCTGCCGACTACCGGCGTATGGACGGGCTCCATGATCGCCGGCACGCTGGATTTGCCGATGCGCAAGGCGTTGCCGATTGTGATCATGGGAAATACAGTCGCGGGATTGATTATTCTTGGTATGTCGCATCTGCTGATTTTGTCATAATTTGGTTCCTGCTATATAAATATAACAAAGGCACGCGCTACGGAGCATTCCGACGCGTGCCTTATATTCTGCAATCGTGTTATATAAACGGATTGTAGAAGCGTCCGCCGTTTACCGCGGTCAGCGCGATGGAAAGCAGCAGTACCAGCGCGCAGCTTGCCATTACGCCATAGTCGGCAGCGCGGAAGGGGGAGCCCATATACCAGGTGCGCTTTTTGTTTTTGCCAAAGCTGCGCAGCTCCATTGCGTTGCTGATGACCTCAATTTTCTGCATGCTGGTAAGAATCAACGGAAAGAGAATGGTAGCGGCGTTTCGCAGCCGTTTGCCGAAGCGTTCCTTTTTTGTCATTTCTACGCCGCGCGCTTGCAGGGAAAGCGAGATATCGTGGTATTCGCGCTGGATATCCGGGATGTATCGCAGCGCCAGCGCCACGGAATACGCAATTTTGTAGCTTACGCCAAGCCGGTTGAGCGAGGCGGCGAACTCGCTCGGATTCGTCGTGGAAACGAACAGGATGACGAGCGGAATCATGGCAAGGTATTTCAATATTACGTTGAGCTGATAGAACAGCTGTTCCTTGGTGATGGAATACCGCAAAAACAGGCGGCAGATTTCATGTCGCGTTCCATAGATTTCCACACCTTGCTCCGGGCTGAACAGATAGATCAGGACATTGTTTAATACCATGAACACAAACGTGAACCATAGCATAACGCGTACTTCGGAAAGGCGTATTTTTGACACGGCAAACATCGCGAATGAAAACACGGCAAGGGCGAAGAGCAGGCGCGTGTCAAAGGTTGTCATACCGGCGAAGGAAAGAAGCAGAAGCGCGGCAAGCTTGGTTGCGCCGGTTAAACGGTGGATGGGGGAGTTGCGCGGAAGATAGTTGAATAGATTCGTCACTTTGCACGCACCTCCCGGTCGTAATCGATAAATCTCTGGACAAACGCGCGCGGCTGCGCAAGACCGCAGCGTACGGCGAGCGTAAACAGCGACGTTTCCTTGAGACTGGCGGTTTCAATAATTTCCGGATTTGTCAGCACGTTTGCCGCCGTATCGTCGCAAACGATATTGCCGTCCGCAAACACGACTGCGCGCGGGGCGTATTCGAGCATTAAATGCATGTCGTGCGTGATCATGACGATGGTTACGCCCTGCTTGTTGAGCGTAAGCAAAAACTCCATAATTTCCGTGTAATGCTTAAAGTCCTGCCCGGCCGTGGGCTCATCGAGAATGATGATCTCCGGGCCCATGGCGAGAATGGAAGCGACGGTTACGCGCTTCTTCTGCCCGAAGCTCAGCGCGGAGATCGGCCAATTGCGGAAGGGATACAGTCCGCAGATGTGCAGCGTTTCCTCCACGCGCCGGTGGATGGTTTCTTGCGGTACGCCGTCGATTGTCAGCGCCAAACCAACCTCGTCGGCAATCATGTTCTTGCTGATCATCTGGTTCGGGTTCTGCATAACGTAACCGATATGATCGGCGCGCTCCTTGACGGAGAGGCCGGAAAGATTCTGCCCGTCAAGCGTCAGCGTCCCATTTTGGGGCGTTTCAAAGCCGCAGATCACCTTGGAAAACGTGGATTTTCCGGCGCCGTTCTGCCCGATGATGCAAAGGATTTCCCCCTTGTGCAGGGTAAAGTTGATGTCGTGCAGCGCTTCCTTTCCGTTGCTGTAGGAGAAGCGGATATGCTCTGCGCAAAAGAGTACGGGACGCTCCGGCGCGGGCGGGGCCGGGGGCGTTATGTCGAACCAGTCGCGCACGCGTTGCTTCGATTGCGCGGTAAGCTCGATGGATTCGATGTGCTGCGGATGCATATCCGGGGTCAGCGGAACGCCTGCATACTTGAGCGCGGTGATGTACAATGGCTCCCGCAGCCCGGTTTTTGGGAGCAGATCGCAGCAAAGCAGTTCGTTGGGATGCATATCGGCGACGATGCGTCCGTCGTTGACCAGTATTACCCGGTCAATATCGCGGTGCAGCACGTCCTCGATACGGTGCTCGATGATGATGATAGTCGCGTTTGTCTTTTTGTGAATATCGTCGATCAATTCGATGGCCTGCTTACCCGTAGCGGGATCAAGGTTTGCCAGCGGCTCGTCGAAGAGCAAAACGCTGATGTCGTCGATCATGACGCCCGCAAGCGATACGCGCTGCTTCTGCCCGCCGGAGAGCTCGTGCGGCGCATGGGCGAGGACCCCGCCGACGTCGACGTCGCTTGCCGCCTGCGCGACGCGTAAATGCATTGCATCGAGCGGCACGCAATCGTTTTCCAGCGCAAAGGCGATATCCTCCGCGACTGTCAGACCAACAAACTGCG
>CAYPLG010000157.1:0-3207 GCA_964411535.1 uncultured Oscillospiraceae bacterium | reverse complement strand
TCAAAGTAGATCAGATGCTTTAGATCTCTCATAAATTGTACCTGCTTTTTTGATTATTTGCGGCTGTAGGGATATGGGCACTCTTTTCCAACACTTGTAAAGACAAATGCATATAATGCCAGCCGTTCGACTGCGATTTTAACATGGATGTGACATTATTGCAACCATTGTGTTGTATTTTTAACATGCATGTGATATTATGATAAAAATCGTGCGGAGAAAGAACATTTTCCGTTCCGAACGAATTACGCGGGAGCATATTGAGCCGCAGTTTCGGGGGGAGCTGTAATTTGGTCGAAACGAGGGTTATCGCGTTGGCCGGCAAGGGCGGAGTGGGTAAAACAACCCTTTCCGCCGCTTTTGTGCGCATATTGATGGAGGCGCATCCGGACGCGAAGATATTGGCTATCGACGCCGACCCGGCTGTGGGTTTGGCTACGGCGCTGGGCGTGCAGGTTGCTTCCACGGTGGATGATATTCGCAACAGCGTGATTGCGATTGCCGAAAGCGGCGAGCCCCATAAGGCTGTCGAGCTGCTGGGCGAGGCGCGTTATCGCATATTGGATACGCTGGTCGAGGAAGCGGGCTTCTCGTTCCTTGCGATCGGCCGGCCGGAGACGGCGGGCTGCTATTGCCAGGTCAACGCTTACCTCAAGGAGGTCATCCGGATGATCAGCCAAAGCTTCGACTATGTCGTGATCGACGGCGAAGCGGGCATTGAGCAGGTCAACCGGCGCGTCATGGAGAAGGTTACTCATCTTGTCCTTGTAACGGACGCCAGCCGCAAAGGCATACAGGTGGCGGAAACGATCTGCCGCGTGGCGCAGCCGCTGGTGCAGTACGAGCGTTGCGGCGCGATTGTCAACCGCCTGCCGGACGCGGTGCCGGAGGACAGCATCGTGATAGAGGGCGTTCCTATACTTTGCTGCATCGGCAACGACGGCGTGCATGCCGTCAATGAAGTGCGCGGCAACAGCATTTTCACGTTGCCTGCCGATTCGCCGGTTCTGTGCGGCGCGCGGACGGCGCTAAAAAAGCTGGCTGTTCTTTAAGCGTCAGTCATATCCCTGCTCTATTATTATATATAAAGAAGAGCGCCGGGTATGATCGATCCCATAGATATAGATATAGAAGAAAGGCGTGAGAGTATTTGAAAGACCTGAAGCACCTCTTGTTCTTTGAATCGCTGCTGGATGATGCCGACAATGAACTGGTCAAGAAGGCCAAAGCCGAGGGCGGGCTCGCCGTTGGGTACACCTGTTATCACATACCCGAACCGCTGCTCAACGTTGGCAACTGTTTCTCTGTCAGGCTGCGCGCACCCAGAACGGGCTCGTTGGACATTGCAACATATTATATGTCCAACTACACCTGCGAATTTGCGCGGGCGCTGCTGGAACGGGCCATCGAGGGCGGATACCAGTTCCTTGATGCCGTCGCCGGCGTGGATGCGTGTTCGATGATGAACCGCGCGATGGAACATTTTGAGATCCTCAATGTCAACACCAATCCGGGGTTCTTTGTTACCCATTGCGACATCCCTTACAAGATCGAAAGCTATACCCTGGATTCCTATGTCAAGCAGATGCGTCTGCGCCTGCTTGACCGCCTCACCGAAAACTACGGTGTGGATACCTCCGACGCCGCCATTCGCAAGGCAGTGGAGGAGCATAACGAGGTTTGCCGCGTCATCACCGAGATTGGCGAACTGCGCAAGCTGGACAAGCCCGTCGTCACGGGCTATGAGTTCCATGTGCTGAACCTTGTCAGCTATACCTGCCCCAAACAGCTGATTCTGCCCTATCTGCGCGAAACGCTTGCGGAGATCAAGACGCGCGAGCCGGATGCGAAGTCTCCCTTCCGTGCCCGTGTCGCCGTTATCGGCAGCGAGGTGGACGACCTGAACCTGACAAGGCTGATCGAGCAGTGCGGCGCACAGATCGTTGCCGACCGCTTCTGCTTCGGTTCTACGCCGGGCCGCGAGATCATCGAGCTGAACGACGATGAAGACGCGCTTTCGCAAATCTGCCTGCATATTATGCAGAATTCCGAGTGCGCGCGCTATATTGCGGATGAAAAGGTACAGCAGCGGCGCGATACGGCCGACAGGCTCTGCAAGGAGTTCCATGCGGACGGCATCATCTATGAGCAGATGAAGTATTGCGACTACTGGGGATTTGAACGTGCGCTCGTCAGCCATATCATGTCGGAGGAATACGGCTGGCCCGTGCTTTCGATCGACAGGCTTTATGACAGCAGCTATTCCGGCCAGCTTCGCACCCGCGTGCAGGCCTTTGTGGAATCTCTGGAGATCAAGAAGATCCAGAAGAAGAACGGAGGGAAAAAGTAATGGCAAACAAATTCCCGAATCCGGCGTTTTTCCGCGCCAAGGACCATATGGACAAGGCGGCGCAGAAGGAGAACATAAAGGAATTTGTCTCCATCGCCAAGGAACTCTATCGCGAGCGAGACAAAAAGGCGATTGCGGCGCGCAGAAAGTTCCATGCGCAGGACAATGCAAGGCGTTCCCGCGAAGGATGGAAAGCGTTCTTTGCAATGGGGCACCGCGGACGCATGGACGTATTCATAAACGGCGAAAAGAACCTCGGCAAGCTGTACCGGAAGGGCGACATGGTGCCCGTCCGCCGCGAATGGCGCGGCGGCAAGAGCACCTGCATTGACTTTTTGGGTTGGCTGAAAATGTGGGGCATGCTGCTGGCGACTTTCTCCAAGGACCTGATTCCCGCGCTCAACACCACGCTTTGGTATCGCTGGATGATTTCCTATATGTGCTGCGTGGGCTTCCTTGATAAAAATACGATGGGGCAGCGCGGCAACGCGCTCAAGATGAGCCATCTCATGACCCACGATATCTTCCGCTATGTTGCGGAGAATCTGGTCTTCCTTGCCAAGTGCGACAAGAAGAACGGCAACAGCATCGAGCTGAACAAAAAGGTCGTGCTCTTTGACGAGATGACCATGGGACAGATTATGGCGGGCTTCCCGGATCTTTTGGGTATTCCGTATCAGCTCATGCCCGTGTTCCTGGTTTCCGAAATTGATCAGCTTACCTGCGTGCCCTATATCGACGCGGTCGAATCCTTTGGGCTTCCGGCGGATACCTGCCCAGTGCCTTCCTCCGAATGCGGCGCGCTGGTTATCGATGCGCTGCCGCACATGGGCGCGTGCTTTATTTCGAGCTCCATG
>CAYPLG010000156.1:0-3335 GCA_964411535.1 uncultured Oscillospiraceae bacterium | reverse complement strand
TTATGGACTTCAGTCTGTGCGACCGCGAAGCGGGCGCATAATAAACCACCCGCTATGCGGGTGCGAGACAAAGCGTTATACAAAAGGAATCACCTTTCCTGTAACATAGAAGTGCTCAAGCTACTATGTTGGAAAGGAAAGGTGATTCCATGGCTAAACATGAAAACAGTTTAGCGCACACAAAATGGTTGTGCAAATACCATATCGTGTTCACTCCGAAGTATAGGCGAAAAATCATCTACAATCAATATCGGGAGAGTATCCGCGACATACTGAAACAACTATGTGGGTACAAGGGAGTCGAGATACTTGAAGGACATATGATGCCGGATCATGTGCATCTGCTGTTGAGCATCCCACCTAAGATGGCAGTATCGAGTTTCATGGGCTACCTAAAAGGGAAAAGTGCGCTCATGATATTTGACAAGCATGCGAACCTAAAATACAAGTTTGGGAATCGGCATTTCTGGGCGGAGGGCTACTATGTGTCAACGGTAGGCTTGAACGAAGCAACGATTAGGAAGTACATCCAAGACCAAGAACGGGATGACATAGCAATGGACAAGCTAAGTGTGAAAGAGTACGAAGACCCGTTTAAACGAAAAAGCGCCCCTTAAGGGGCGTTAAGTAAGATGAGACATAGTAGCTTGAGCCTAGCGAAAGCAGCATCTTTAGGTGCTTGTCGGCAACATGGGCTTATAGCCCTTGTGCAAACCACCCGTTTGACGGGTGGTTCGTGATTTTGCAGCGCTGCCGGTTGGCAGGCGTTATTTGCTTTGCATCAGCGTGCGCAGGACGTATCCTGCCGCGCATAGGCCCGCCGCGGCGGTAACGGGCGCAATGCTGCCGATTATGCGCTGCCCCGGCGCGGCGTGCGCCGTTTCTTCGGACGATACGACCGAAAGGCTCGCAATGCCGCGCTTTCTAAGCTCGTGCCGCATAACGCGCGCAAGCGGGCAATTCTGCGTTTCATAGATATCGACAATATGGAAGCCCATGGGGTCAAGGCGGTTGCCCGCACCCATGCAGGAAACGACAGGGATGCCGTGCGTGTTGGCGAATGCAATGAGCGCAAGCTTGCCGGAGACGGAATCGATCGCGTCGATTATATAGTCCGCATCGGCGGGAACGGCCTCTGCTACGGTGTCTTGCGCAATGCGGATGTCCATAGTGGTGACGATGCAGTCCGACACATCGCGGATGCGCGCGGCCATGGCGTCGGTTTTTCGTTGGCCGACGGTGTGCTTTGTAGCGACAAGCTGGCGGTTAAGGTTGCTTGCCGTTACCGTGTCGCAGTCGATAAGGTGCAGGCGGCCGACGCCCGCGCGCGCCAGCGCTTCCGCGCAGTGCCCGCCCACGCCGCCGAGCCCGGCGACGGCAACCTTTGCGGATTGCAGGCGGGATAGGGCGTCCTCTCCGATCAAAAGCGCAGTGCGCTCGTACATTTCCTTCATAGCGACAACTCCCGCAGGCTTAGAAACGTTTGATTGTCGATGGTGAGACGCTTGCTTACAAGCTGCTGCGTGCGCGCCTTGCGGGCTTTGTTCATGGCGCGGTCGCCATACTTGTCGTCGCCGAGAACCGGATGCCCGATTGCCGCCATCTGCACGCGGATCTGGTGCGTGCGGCCGGTAAGAAGCGTGATTTCAAGCAGCGACAGCGCGCCGTTTGTCTTTAGCGTCCGATAGGTCAGTTCGCAGCGCAGCGCGCCCGCGTCCGTTTCGTTGCAGATATGTACGGTTGCCTCGTCGACGTTCTTTTGCACATAATGTACAAGCCTGCCCTCCGGCTCCGGCTTGCCGCAGACCACCGCATGGTAAATTTTTGTCAGGTCGTGATCGCGGAACAGCTGTAGCAGGCGCGTTTCCGCCGCCTCCGTGCGCGCGAACACAACCAGTCCCTGCGTGTTGGCGTCGAGCCGGTGCACGGGATACACCGCGTCGCCAAGGAGCGAACGCAGCTGCCCAAGCAGCTCGTCCTCCGTCTCCGCGCCCGCGTTTTTGTCGACGACGAGCAACTCCTCGTCCATATATACGCCGCGGCAGACGGGGAAGGCCGGCAAAAGCTGCATCTGCGCCGGAAAGCGCGCGAAGGCCGCGCCCCTGGGCAGGAGGGTGAATGTCATGGCCTCGCCGAGGGTCGGGTGCTGGATGGTGAGCGCATACGCCCAAAGCGCAATCTGCTCACCCGGCGCAGCCGCAGGGTTATAGCGCTGATCCCCGCAGATCGGAAGCCCCGCATGGGAAAGCTGTACGCGGATTTGATGCGGCCTGCCGGTAAAGAGCGATACGTCAAGCAGGCTCGTGCCGGACGCTTCATCCACGCCCAGCAGCGCATAGGAAAGCTTTGCAAGCTTGGCGCCCGGCGTCCCCTCCGGCACGGCGGCTGACGAGAACGTGCGTTCATCCTTGATAAGCCAATCGGTAAGCGTAGCTTCCGGTAACGGCGTACCCGTTACGACGGCGGCATATCGCTTTTTTGCCGTGTGGTTTTGGAATTGGTCGGTGAGCCTTGCGGCGGCCTTGCTTGTACGCGCGAATACCATGACCCCGCCGACGGGCCGGTCCAGCCGGTGCACAAGGCCAAGGTACACGTCGCCGGGTTTCCGGTATTTTTCCTTAATATAGGCTTTCAGCTGGGTCAGTAAATCCTGATCGCCCGACATGTCCGCCTGAACGGGCACGTTGACCGGCTTTTCTACGACCAGAAGGTGATTGTCCTCGTATAAAATATGCATCATCAAAAGCTTGCGCGGCCGCTTGCGCCGCAGGGCAGCACAAGTCCGTCCCGGAGAACCGGCAGCCCAACTTCATCGGAGGTAACGCGCTTTGCAAAGGGGATGGCGACGCGCAGCACGTTTTGCAGCACGCTTGCGGCAAGGCCGGTCGTGTACGAGTTGATGAGGAAGAACGCGGGCGTATCGGACAAAAGCTTTACGCAGTCCAGCACGAGCGGGTACAGGTCGTTTTCGATTTTCCAAAGCTCTCCGTCGGGGCCGCGGCCGTAGCTTGGCGGGTCCATGAGGATGCCGTCGTAGCGGTTGCCGCGGCGGATCTCCCGCTTGACAAACTTTGCGCAGTCGTCCACGATATAGCGGATCGGCGCGTCGGAAAGCCCGCTTTCGCGCGCGTTGTCCTTCGCCCACGCGACCATCCCTTTTGCCGCGTCGACATGTACGACCTCCGCGCCGGCAAACGCGTTGCTGACGGTTGCGCCGCCGGTATAGCCAAAGAGATTGAGCACCTTCGGCTTGCGCTGCGCGTGCGCCCGCTGCCAGACGGAAAGCTGCTCCGCCATCCAGTCCCAGTTGACCGCCTGTTCGGGGAAGAGGCCCG
>CAYPLG010000155.1:0-3549 GCA_964411535.1 uncultured Oscillospiraceae bacterium | reverse complement strand
TCGGGTACCAAGTATACCGTGATTGAAAACCGCAAGGAGGCCATCCGCTATGCGCTCTCCATTGCGAAGGAAAACGATATCGTCATGATCGCGGGCAAGGGCCACGAGAACTATCAGGAGATCAACGGCACGAAGTACCACTTTGACGATAAGGAGATCGTTGAGGCGCTGCTCGCGGAGATGGCGTAATTTTGTATTGCCGCGGGCGGTATTTGCGCAGTATAATACCGACATGATGAATTTAATGCTGTCCGCGCTGGTCGCGTTTATTGTTGTCATTCTGGTTGGCCCGTTGTTCATACCGCTCCTGACCCGGTTAAAGTTCGGGCAGGTGGAGCGGGAGCTTGGGCCGCAGTCCCATAAGAAAAAGCAGGGCACGCCCACCATGGGCGGTATCATGATCCTGCTCGGTATTGTTCTTGCAACGCTTCTGCTTGGGCGCGAAAGCCTCGATTTTGTGATTCCGGCGCTGCTGGTAACGGTTGCGTTCGGCATTGTGGGCTTCCTTGACGATTACATTAAAATTCGCATGCATCGCAACCTTGGCCTGCGCGCGTATCAGAAAATGATCGCGCAGTTCGCCATAGCCGTGATTGTCGCCATCTGGGCGTACAAAAGCCCGCTGCTTGGGCCGACGCTGTATCTGCCCGTTTCCGGCGGGGAATGGAACATTGGCGTGTACTATATTCCGCTTGTCGTATTCACGATTATTGCGGAGGTGAACGCCGTCAACCTGACCGACGGGCTGGACGGCCTTGCGGGCAGCGTCACCATGATCTACACGCTGGCCATGACGGTCATATTTGCAATTCTTGCAGGGCGCGCCGGTCAGAACGGGCAGCTGCTGCTTGCCGCCAATGATTCCGGCATGGCCGTCTTCGCAGCGGCGATTACGGGCGCATGCCTGGGCTTTCTGCGGTTTAACGCATATCCTGCGCGCATATTCATGGGTGATACAGGCTCGCTGGCGCTTGGCGGCGCGGTGTCCATGCTTGCCATTATGAGCAAGTCGCTGCTGCTGCTGCCGATCATGGGGATCTGCTTTCTTGCAAGTGCGCTTTCCGTCGTGTTGCAGGTGGCCACGAACCATCTTTGCAATGGGCGCCGCATGTTCAAGATGGCCCCGCTGCACCATCATTACGAGCTGCTTGGCTATCACGAGGCGAAGATCGTATCCATGTACGACATCATAACGGCGGCGCTGTGCGCAATCTGCCTGCTGTCGTATTTGCGATAGGGAATCCGCGCGGGCAGCCGCATTGGCAAGCGGGCGCAGCGCGCCGAAATTCTTGCCTGATCGATAAGAAAAATGCACTCCTTTGGAGGTAATCAAGTAAAATGGAACACAAGAAAACAGCTCTGATCGTCGGGATGGCAAAGAGCGGCGTCGGCGCCGCGAAGTTGCTTGCAAAAAGCGACTGGCGCGTAATTGTCAATGACATGAAGCCCGAAGTACCCGGCCTCGACGAGGAGCTCGCCGGCGTTTTTGCGGAAAAGCGGCTGGGCGTTGCGCCGGAAACGCTGTTTGACGGCGTGGATATGCTGATCATCAGCCCGATCATCCCGATGACGAAGCCGTTTGTGGCGGAGGCGCGCGCACGCGGCATCGAGGTAATTTCGGAGATTGAGCTTGGATACCGGTTTTCGCATGCGGAGTTTGTCTGCATCACCGGCACGAACGGAAAGACGACCTGCACCGCGCTCACGGGGGAGATGTTTAAGCTTGGCGGACGGCATACGTTTGTGCTGGGCAACATCGGCGTAGCCATCAGCGAGCACGCGCTCGACACCCAGGAAGGCGACGTCGTCGTGGCGGAGACCGCCGCGCTGCAACTGGAAGGCAACGTGCATTTTCACGCGCGCGCAGCCGGTGTTTGCAACATTACGGAGGACCATATCGACCACTTTGGCTCGATGGAAAACTACATTGCCGCCAAATGCAAGATGTTCGACAACCAGACGGCGGACGATTTTGCCGTGCTGAATTACGACGATCCTGTTGTGCGCGACATGGCGAGGCTGACGCCCGCGCACGCGCTGTACTTTTCGCGCCGGTGCGAGGTCGAGGAGGGAATGTTTGTTCGGGACGGCATGCTGATCTACCGCGCGGGCGGAAGGGAGACGGCGCTGCTGCCCGCAAAGGATATTCGCATCCCCGGTGGGCACAATCTGGAGAACGCGATGCTTTCCTCCCTGCTTGCGCTCTGCATGGGCATATCGCCGGAAGCGGTTTGCGAGGCGCTTGTTACGTTCCCCGGCGTGGAGCACCGTATCGAGTTTGTTCGAGAGGTGGACGGCGTCGCGTACATCAACGACTCAAAGGGGACGAACCCTGCGTCCACGATTCGCGCCATTGAGGCCATGACGCGCCCGACGGTGCTGATACTCGGCGGATACGACAAGCACACGGATTTTACCGAGATGTTCGATTATTTTGCGGGCAAGATCAAGGCCTGCGTCGTGCTCGGCCAAACGAAACGGCAGATACTCGAAACCGCCGAAAAATGCGGATATGCCGACATATGCCATGCGGCGGAAACGTTCGCGGAAACGCTCAATACCGCGCGCAGCCTTGCCGTACCCGGCGACGCGGTGCTGCTTTCGCCTGCGTGCGCAAGTTGGGGTATGTTCGACAACTATGAGCAGCGCGGCCGGATATTCAAGGAGCTTGTACAGAAGTTCGAATAGGGCGAACGGCAATCCTTTCCGCGCAGCCTTTCGCTACGGAGCCTTCCTTTGTGAGGAGGGCTTTTTGCGTGGCGTGCGGTTTCCCCTTTACGCGCAGGCAACGCCGCGATTGGCGGAGGGCGGCCGCTGCAGAAACGGAGAAAACGCGCAACTGCAAGCGCGGATGCGGGCGCAATAACATCCTGCATAAAACAGCGAATATTCGTTTACAATTTGGACATTTTTATGCACGCAAGCCGTTGGGCAGCGCGTGTTTACATCGTTGACAAACGCCGGATTTGTCCCGCGACGACGGGAAAACGTTAAGAATCGGTTAAGAAATCCGGTTTTGCCTAGACAAACTGTATATTTGCACATATGATGATGTCGTTGCAATGTATATTCATCGCATAAATTCGGTCTTCCACTTAATATAAGGAGGGAACACCATGAGAAAGACATGGACTACAAGAATTCTGATTGCGCTGATGACGCTTGTGTTGGCAGCCGGCGCGGTCATCGTTGCGCCGAAAGCGGCGCAGGCGGCGGATGATTATGTTTTAACGCCCAGCGCAACCGAGGTTGACGTGGGCGGTAGCATTCACTTTACTATGGCGCCTGCAAATTCTGACTACTGGTATTTCTTTGATGGAATGACCGATAGAGTGAAAGGTAATAATTACAGAGATATTAGTTTTTCGACAGCGGGGAGTCAGACGGTTCAGTGCCGTGTGTATGATTCGGAGACAGACGGCCTTGAGCTCGGCAGCGATGCAGTGACGATTCTGGTCAAGCAACGGCCGACACACGTTTCTGTGCCCTCCGTTACGGAGGCGGCTTATGGCAGCAGTGTGAACTTGCAGTTCAAAGCCACTGGCGGCT
>CAYPLG010000154.1:0-3626 GCA_964411535.1 uncultured Oscillospiraceae bacterium | reverse complement strand
TGGGCAAAAAGATCGGTATGACGCAGATGTTCCGCACTGACGGTACCATGATCCCAGTGACAGTCGTAGAAGCCGGTCCCTGCCCCGTCATCCAGAAGAAAACAGAAGGAACCGACGGCTACGAAGCCGTCCAGGTCGGTTTTTGCGAAGTTCGCGAAAAGCTGACGAACAAGCCCCAGATAGGCCACTGCGCAAAAGCGGGCGTAAAGCCCCTCCGGTATTTCCGGGAGGTCAAGCTCGACGACGCAGCCTCCTATGAAGTCGGACAGGTCATCAAGTGCGACACGTTCGCAGAGGGTGACAAGGTCGACGTATCCGGCCGCAGCAAGGGCAAGGGATTTGCCGGCGCGATCAAGCGTTGGAATCAGGCCCGCGGCCGCAAGACCCACGGTTCCCACAGCTACCGAGTAGCGGGTTCCATGGGCGCCTGCTCCAGCCCGTCCCGCGTGTTTAAGAACAAGCATCTGCCGGGTCACATGGGCAGCGAGAACGTCACCGTGCAGAACCTGGAGGTTGTGCGCGTGGACGCAGAGCGGAATCTTCTGCTGATCAAGGGCGCCATTCCCGGCGCAAAGGGCAGCGTGGTCTCCGTGAGAAGCAGCGTGAAGTAAGAAGGAGGAGACAGAACATGCCTACAGTAGCAGTAGTCGACATCACCGGCAAGAAAGTCGGCGATTATGAGCTCTCCGAAAACACGTTCGGACAGCCCGTCAACGAATATGTCCTCCACGAGGTCGTCAAGGCGCATCTGGCCAACTGCCGTCAGGGCACGCAGAGCGCACTGACCCGCGCAGAGGTTCGCGGCGGCGGCATCAAGCCGTGGCGCCAAAAGGGTACCGGCCGTGCCCGTCAGGGTTCCACCCGTTCCCCGCAGTGGCGGCATGGCGGCGTGGTGTTCGCGCCGAAGCCCCGCGATTACAGCGTCCGCGTGAACAAGAAGGTAAAGCGTGTTGCGATGAAGTCCGCGCTGTCCGGCAAGGTTGCCGATAACGAACTGATCCTGTTCGACGCGCTGAACATTCCGGAAGCAAAGACCAAGGAAATGATCAAGGTTTTGGCGGCGGTTGACGCAAAGAAGGCCCTGATCGTCCTGCCGGAGAGCGATTCCGTCGTGGAGCGTGCAGCGGGCAACATCGAAGGCGTTAAGACGACGCTCGTTGGAACCCTCAGCGTGTACGAGATTCTGAAGTATGACAAGCTCATTCTGACAAAGGATGCGGTGAAAAAGATCGAGGAGGTGTACGTTTGATGAAGAGCGCATACGACGTCATCAAGAAGCCGGTTCTGACGGAGAAGTGCTACGACAACCTCCCGTCGAAGGTTTACACGTTCGAAGTTGACAAAAATGCCAACAAGATCGAGATCAAGCAGGCTGTCGAAGAGATTTTCGGCGTAAAGGTGGACAGCGTCCACACGCTCAATTCCGACGGCAAAAAGCGTCGCCAGGGCGCGCATGTTGGCCGCACGGCGTCGAGCAAGAAGGCTTATGTGAAGCTTAAGAAGGACTCCAAGGGTATCGAGTTCTTCGACAGCATTTCGCAGTAAGGAGGCAAATGCATGGCTATTCGTAAGATCAACCCGACAACGCCGGGTCAGCGCGGCATGACGGTCTCCACATTTGAAGAGATCACCCGCACCACGCCAGAAAAGTCGCTTACGACCGACCTTCGCAACAAGGCGGGACGCAATAACAGCGGCAAAATCACCGTTCGCCATCAGGGCGGCGGCGCGCGCAGAAAGTATCGTATCATCGACTTTAAGCGCAACAAGGACGAAGTACCCGCAAAGGTATTCTCCATTGAGTATGACCCCAATCGCAGCGCGAACATCGCACTGCTGCACTATGCCGACGGCGAGAAGCGCTACATCATCGCGCCGCTTGGCCTCTCCGTAGGCGATACGATCGTTTCCGGCAAGGCCGCCGACATCAAGGTCGGCAACGCGATGGAGCTTGCCAGCATTCCGGTAGGCACCATGATTCACTGCGTCGAGCTTAAGCCCGGCAAAGGCGCGCAGCTGGTTCGTTCCGCTGGCAACGCCGCGCAGCTGATGGCCAAGGAAGGCAAGTATGCGCAGGTTCGTCTGCCCAGCGGCGAGGTTCGCCTGATTCCGCAGAACGCGAAGGCGACGATCGGCCAGGTTGGCAACATCGATCATCAGAACATCTCCATCGGCAAGGCCGGCCGTACGCGGCACATGGGCATCCGCCCGACGGTCCGCGGCTCGGTCATGAACCCCTGCGACCATCCGCACGGCGGCGGCGAGGGCAAAGCCCCCATCGGTCGTCCCGGCCCGGTTACGCCCTGGGGCAAGCCCGCGATGGGTTACAAAACCAGGAAGACGAAGAATCAGTCGGATAAGTTCATCGTCCGCCGCCGCGGCGGTAAGTAAGGAAAGAGGAAGGAGTAAGCAAAATGAGCAGATCTATCAAAAAGGGCCCGTTTGTCAGCGAACGCCTGCTTGCGCGCATCGAAGCAATGAATGCAAGCGGCAAAAAGACCGTCGTCAAGACTTGGTCGCGCGCCTCCACCATCTTTCCGCAAATGGTTGGACATACCGTCGCTGTGCATGACGGACGCAAGCACGTGCCCGTCTACGTGACCGAGGAAATGGTCGGCCACAAGCTGGGCGAATTCGCTCCGACGCGCACGTTCAGAGGACACAGGGGCTCCGAGAAGTCCTCGGCCGCCAAGTAAGGAGGAAGCGAAAGAATTATGGCTACCAGATCGAGAGAAAAAGCAGCAAAGCGTCGCGAAAATGCGGACAAGCGTCCGCACGCGACCGCGAAATATATCCGTATCAGCACCCGTAAGTGCCAGGCCGTCGTCGACCTGATTCGCGGAAAGAGCGTGCGTGAAGCGGAAGCAATCCTGCAATACACGCCGAAATCCGCGACGGAGCCGGTCGCAAAGCTCTTAAAGAGCGCCGTTGCCAATGCGGAGAACAACCTCGAAATGAACCGCGACGATCTGTATGTCGCCGAGGCGTTCGCCAATCAGGGCCCGACCCTGATGCGCTTCCGCCCCAGAGCGCACGGCCGCGCATCCCGCATTCGGAAGCGCACGAGCCACATCACCATCGTCCTGGATCAGGCGAAGTAAGGGAGGTTACAGTAATGGGTCAGAAAGTTAATCCGAACGGCTTCCGCGTAGGCGTCATCAGAGATTGGAATACCCGTTGGTATGCCTCCAAGAAGGACTTTTCGGACTTCCTCGTAGAGGACAACGAGCTCCGTAAGTTCATCAAGCAGAAGTATTACCAGTCTTCGATCTCCCGCATTGAGATCGACCGCGCAGCCGGCAAGATCACCGTGAGCATCTACACCGCCCGTCCGGGCACGCTCATCGGCAAGGGCGGCACCGGCATCGACGCGATCAAGGCGGACATCAAGGCCGCGACCGGCAAGGACGTGAACATCAACATCATGGAAGTCCGCGACGCCGACGCCGACGCGCAGCTTATCGCAGAAAACATCGCTGCGCAGATCGAGAAGCGTATCAGCTATCGCCGCGCGATGAAGCAGGCAATGGGCCGCAGCATGCAGAAGGCCTCCGTAAAGGGCATCAAGCTGCTCTGCTCCGGCCGTCTGGGCGGCGCGGAAATCGCTCGTTGCGAAGGGTACCATG
>CAYPLG010000153.1:484-3672 GCA_964411535.1 uncultured Oscillospiraceae bacterium | reverse complement strand
TGATCTTACGCGCATCAACGAGCAGCTTGATATCGACGAAGGCGCACGCTACGTCGGCGAATTTGCGATTGGCGTAAATCCGTACATCACATTCCCGATGAAGGATACGCTGTTTGATGAGAAGATTGCCGGAAGCATCCACTTTACGCCAGGCTCCTGCTATGATGACTGCAACAACGGCAACAAGAGCGCGCAGCATTGGGACCTTGTGCTGATTCAGACGCCGGAGTACGGTGGGGGAGAAATGTACTTTGACGATGTGCTCGTCCGTAAAGACGGCCGCTTTATTCTTCCGGAGCTGGACTGCCTGAATCCGGAAAACCTGAAATAAACGTTCCTTGGTCATCATAACAGTGCCTGCGGCAAAGATCGCGGGCACTGTTTTTACTGTGGCAATATGATGATTTCGCTACCAGCGAATCAAAACCCAAATCAGAACGCCAAGCAACAGTAAGATGGTTGCGCCGATAACAGGGGCCAGCGGCATATTGCTTCCAGTCCGGCGCATTTTTTTAGGCGCATCGGATTGCTCCGGGCCTCGGCACGGTTCAGTCGGTATGCTGTGCGACGGCTCCGCCCGTCTGGACAGTTCTTCATAGGCCGCTATGCTTTCTGGCGTAACATCTGGGCATACGGGGGCAATATCAAGACTATCAGCCGTGTAGCGAAGATCAAATACGGATGTAAACCGCTGTGACGCGCTGTCGGAAAGCATGCCGGCAAACAATGCGGAAAGCGTGCGCGGCATCGTTGCGTCCATATACATCGGCACAATGTCCTGCCTGGTTTGAAAATATGCGCGATACAACGTTTCACCGAGCGCGTGAATATCGTTCCAAGGCTCGCCATTCCGCACTGCATGTCCATCTCGCACTGCTGTGTGCCCTTCCGAAAAATCGGTTAACTTGACCGTACCATCCGGGCAAAGCAGGATAGTTTGTTCCGATATGCCGTGATGCAGCAGGTTGCAGGAGTGTACAACCAGAAGCGCATCTGCAAGCGCACGCACGATATAAACGAGTTCTCCATCGTTAAGGCTGCGGCGGCGCAAGGTCAAATATTGGGTAAGCGACAATCCGACCGGCTGTTCAGTTACTGCGTAAGCCGTTCCGTTTTCGAAGAATGCATCAAACACAGATAAAATATTGGGGCTTCCAATCGTCTGCATCAGCTTGTCGTATTGCCGGTAGAACGCATCCATGCCAAGGAAAAAGAGTTCGCCATATTCCCGATCCATGGGGGAGACAGCAACCGAATCCTTTGCGCGCGACGCAATCCGTACGGGAAAGAACTCCAACACCATGACAGGTTGACGTGCAACATAATCAAACCCGGAATAGGCAAGCGTGGCGTCGTCGCAACGAAAAGCATGCTGTATATTGTAGCGGCGATGCAGGCTTGTCCCCTCCGAAAGGGGAGCACGATTTTGTAATTGCAGTTGGTTTGCCGGTTCCATTATTGCAAATGCTCTTGAATCAACGCGGCGATATCGCGCAAGGTAGAGGCGGTAAAAACGTCCGGCAGGCCATTTGCGGCAACCGTTTCGCGGAACGTGGCGTAAGCCGGACGGTCGACAATCTGAAAATACGCCGTTTTTGCCGCAGCGGCGTCGGTTTGCGAAAGCCTCCAAAGTGCAAGCGACGGTACCATGCTGGCTGCATAGCTGATGTAATACAGGGGAGACTGGAATGTATGCGGAATTTCAACCCATTCCTTTCCAGTATAGCTATACAGCACATCAAATCCATAGTCCTTGGAAAGTTGCTTGTACAGCGCATTCATTTCTGCAAGCGTCATATCCGGTTTTTCATAGACCGCCTGTTGAAATTCATCCTCCATGCAACCGGAAAGCAGGGCGTACATAGCATTGCATAGCATATCCCGTTCGGCATATGGCGCAAGATCGCCGTAAAAACGATCATAATATGGGATCATAAGCAACTCCAGTCCCTGGGAATCCACTTCGGCAAGATCCAGATTATCGCCGGCGCTCCAGCCGACGGATGGGTTTCGATAGTAATTGGTAAAATGTCCAAGCTCGTGAATTACGGTGCTAATATCAATGGACGAATTTTCCCATTGCGAGAAAATGAAAGGTTCGTTATATTCGGAAATATATGTTGTAAAGCTCCCCGCCATTTTCTTTGGGTTCACAGAGAAATCATACAGGCCGCACTGTAGCATATGCTGCAAAACGGTATATAGCTCCGGCGAAAAGTCCGCGGCAGCGCCTTGCAGTTGATCGAGATATGTATCGAGAGAAAAGGCGGCGCTTCCTAGATCCGCTGCGCCCAGCTCTGCCGCCGTTTCACCACCAATATAATTGGATATAGCGTCTTTAAAGGCAAGCGCTTTCTCCCAAATATTGTGCTTGGCATCCATATTCTCGTCATTATGCGCATAAGTTTCCGTCGTTTCAATACCGTAGGCCGAAAGATAGACCGGCACGATGTAGGTTTTGACAGCTTCCTGCAGTTGTTTCGCATCGGCTAGCGTAAAATCACGACCGTAGCAATCATACATATATGCTGCGTAACTACCGTAGCCAAGTTTTTTTGCAATTTCATTGCGAGTTTGCACCTGCTTAAGAAAGATTGGTCCGACAGTGCTGTTCAACGCCGAATTATACAAATCGCACAGCCGCGAAAACTCGTTTGTGTCGGTGATCTCGAAAAGATCATTGTAAGTATATTCAACGCCATTGTCCGTGAACCTAAAATCATTGGAAGCGCGGTTGTACTCGTTCACAAGCGCAACTTCAGTTTCCTGCAACGCTTGGATTTCCTCACTATTCAGTGATTCCTGCTCATAAACCGTGGTTATAAACGCTTCGCCGTAGGAAGCCTCTGCGGAGCGCTTTGCATCCTCGGAGGATTCAAAAAGACGTATCGAAATATCTGTCATCAGCAGATCAAGCGCATTCAGCTCAGATTGCAAATATGCATACTCTTCTTCGTAATACGGTTGTGTTACATCAAAAGCATACAGAAGATAGGCAAGCGACATAGCTGATTCCGCCGCACCAAATCGATCATAGATTGCATAGTATGATTCCAGAAGTTCGCTCGCGGGCGCGCCCTCCGTAATTGCCTTATCGAGATCGCTTATTGCGGATCGAATTGCGTCCGTGTCAGGGCGCGTATAGGCCATGTCTGAAAAATGCACAGCATCGTGCCCGTCCGCAACGA
>CAYPLG010000153.1:263-474 GCA_964411535.1 uncultured Oscillospiraceae bacterium | reverse complement strand
TCGCAGCCGGCGTTGCCGTCGGCTTGGCGAGAATATGGAAAGGCGAATTACAGGCGGCGCCCAGAAGAACGAGCGCGACGCAGAGCAGCGAAATAAGCAGTTTTTTCATTCTTTTTCTCATGGTAATATTATACTATGGCAAGTGCCAAAAATATATGGCGTTATTTAAAAAAGATTTGTAATACGAGCGCATACGTGATATAAAAATAAA
>CAYPLG010000153.1:0-244 GCA_964411535.1 uncultured Oscillospiraceae bacterium | reverse complement strand
TAGTTAAGTATGAACATTGTTGTTTTAGCTGGCGGCCTTTCTCCCGAACGGGATGTATCCCTTTCCTCCGGTACAATGATTGTGAATGCATTACGCGGACTTGGCCATCATGCTATCTTGCTCGATCTGTTTTTTGGCGTGGAAGAGCTTCCTTCGCCCATAACGGATGCATTTCGTGCGGCAGGCGAGTTGCCGCCTTATCCGGTTCCGGAAATCGCACCGGATATCGACATAGTTCGTGCCT
>CAYPLG010000152.1:0-3707 GCA_964411535.1 uncultured Oscillospiraceae bacterium | reverse complement strand
CACGCCGTGCCGCATCGGCACGCGCCGCCTGCTGGAGATGCTCAACAAGATCACGGAAGGCAAAGCTACGCTTGAAGACCTTGACAAGATGGAAGAGCTTTGCTACCACATCAAGAACAACGCTTTGTGCGCATTGGGACAGACCGCGCCGAACCCGGTTCTTTCGACCCTGCGTTACTTCCGCGAGGAGTATGAGGCGCACGTCGTGGACAAGCGCTGCCCGGCCGGCGTATGCAAACATCTTTTGCATTACGTAATTGATCCGGACAAGTGCAAGGGCTGCACGCTCTGCGCAAGGAATTGTCCGGCGAACGCCATCACCGGAAAGGTGAAGGAACCGCACGTTATCGACGCGATGAAGTGCATCAAGTGCGGCGTTTGCATGCAAAACTGCAAGTTCGGCGCCATCGAGAAGAAGTAAGGAGGCGGAACGATGGAAAAGGTAAATGTAAAAATTAACGGAATCGAGATTCAGGTTCCCGCCAATTATACGATTCTGCAAGCAGCGCATGAAGCGGGCATCAAAATCCCGACATTGTGCTACTTAAAGGACATCAACGCCATTGCGGCGTGCCGTATCTGCCTTGTGAAAGCAACCGGCGTACGCGGCCATGCGGCTGCATGTGTACAGCAGGTTGCGGAGGGCATGGAGATCGAAACGGATACGCCGGAACTTCGCAAGGCCAGAAAGACGACGCTGGAGCTCATCCTGAGCAACCATCGCATGGATTGCCTTTCCTGCGTACGCTGCGGCGATTGCGAATTGCAGGCGCTGGCGCGTGAGTTCGGCGTGGAGCAGTACAAGTACTGCTGGGGCAAGGACGACGAGAACGTTGCCAAGGAAGAAGTTATCGTAAGCAAGAAAAAGGTTCGCTGCCTTGCTTGCGGTGCGATCTTTGACGAAGGGCAGAGCAGCTGCCCCGTTTGCGGCGCCGGCCCGGATATGTTCGTCCCGGTGGACGGCCCTGCCGGTGAAGCGGATACGCCGCGTATTCTGCGCGACAATTCCAAGTGCATTCTGTGCCGCCGCTGCGTTGCCGTTTGCAAGCACAACCAGCATACCGCTGTCATTGGCACGAACGACCGTGGATTTGAAACGCATGTCGGCTGCGCGTTTGATATGCCGCTGACGGCAACGTCCTGCGTAAACTGCGGACAGTGCATCGCGGTCTGCCCGACCGGCGCGCTGACGGAACGTGACGATACCGCGAAGGTATGGGCGGCGTTGTCCGATCCGACCAAGAAAGTCATCGTGGGGCCTGCGCCCTCCGTACGTGCACAGCTTGGCGAATGCTTTGGCATGCCGATTGGCACGAACGTGGAAGGCAAGCTGATTACCGCGTTGCGCCGTCTTGGCTTTGACAAGGTGTTCGACGTTGACTTTGCTGCTGATGTAACGATCATGGAGGAAGGCACCGAGCTGCTTGAAAGGCTGCAAAACGGCGGCAAGCTTCCGCTGATTACCTCCTGTTCGCCCGGCTGGATCAAGTTCTGTGAGCATTATTATCCCGATATGCTCGACAATCTGTCCAGCTGCAAGAGCCCGCAGGGAATGTTCGGCGCATTGATCAAGACTTATTATGCGGAGAAAGAGGGACTTGATCCGAAGGACATCGTCGTTGTATCGATCATGCCCTGCACGGCAAAGAAGTTCGAGATTACGCGCAACGATATGAGCGCTGCCGGAGAAGGTATTGCGGATGTTGACGTATCCTTGACCACGCGCGAGCTTGCGACGATGATTCGTCGTGCGGGCATTCGCTTCAACGAGCTGCCCGACAGCGAGGCGGATCCCGCGATGGGCATTGCTTCCGGCGCAGGCCATATCTTTGGCGCGACCGGCGGCGTTATGGAAGCCGCTCTGCGCACCGTGGCAGAAATCGTTACCGGAAAGCCCCTGGAGAACCTCGACTTTACGGCGGTTCGCGGCGTTGAGGACATCAAAGAGGCCGAATACGATCTCAACGGTACGAAGGTACGCGTTGCGGTCACGAGCGGACTTGAAAATGCCAGCAAGCTTCTGGATATGGTGAAGTCCGGCGAGAAGGACTATCACTTCATCGAGGTCATGGCCTGCCCCGGCGGCTGCGTCAACGGCGGCGGTCAGCCCATCGTGCCCGGCTATATCCGCAACACAAAGGACGTGCGCGCTATACGCGCCGCCGCCCTCTACGGTGAGGACGACGCGATGACGCTGCGCAAGAGCCACGAGAACCCCGTCGTGAAGGAAATCTACGACACCTATCTCGAGAAGCCCGGCTCCCACAAGGCTCACGAGATACTTCACACGACCTATGTGAAGAGAGACCTCTATTAATAGTAACAGTTAATAGATACAGCAAAGACCGCCCTCCGTTGGAGGGCGGCCTTTTTTTGCGGAAAACCCAGAATATTAAACCGAGAACGCGCAGAGACGTCGGGGAGGGGCGGCGAGCGCCTCCGTGTCTTTGATAATTGCAATCTTCGTAAAGGAATAGAGAAGACCGCTTACAGCTTAGCAAAAAGTATAAGCTTTTTGCTAAGCTGGGCGGTCTTTTTGCGTTTACACTTATATTTTACCGGCGTAATAAATCTTGAGCGACAGCCTTACTATACATATATATAATAGGCAGCCGAGACAGACGAGCGAAACAACCGGATTAAAATAACCGCCGATAATAACTCCGAGCAGCAGACCGAGCGTCTCAAACCAATAGGACTGCTTTCCGGAGAGCTGCGCTATCGCAAGCGCGCGCTCGTCGTGCTCTTTGATGTATTGCTTTTTGAGCTGCTCGTCGCTTTTGAGCGCGCGCAGATTCATTATGAAGCCGATTGCCATGCAGACGACCACCGCCATGCTCACGCCCGAGATAAAGCCGTTCCACATCGCCGCCCAGCGCTCGTCCGCGCCTACGGGATTTATTATCTGCATAAAGCCGAGCACGATGAAGCACATGACCGCCAAAGCTGAGAGTATTAAGGCGACGTTCTGCGCCTTTAGAGTTTTTTTGTAGCCTTCAAGTTCTTTTTCCATTTCTGTTATTCCTCCATATTGTTTAAATCAAAAACTTCTTCGATGGCAAGCCCGAAATAGCGGGCTATCTTGTATGCGAGCGGCAGCGAGGCGATATATTTTCCCGTCTCTATCGAGGTTATGGTCTGCCTCGTGGTGCCCACGGCGTAGGCGAGTTCCTCCTGAGAGAGCTTCCTTGCGCCGCGCAGCTCTTTTATTCTTGTTTTCATTTTCCACCACCTAAGGAATTATGCTAAGTTAACTTTGCAAACAAAGCATAGTACACTTTGCAGAAAATGTCAAGCATACTTTGCATATATTTTTACTGGTCGAAAGATGGTACACACGGGCGGCATATTGTACTTGACCTCTTATGGGGTAGAGGATATAGTTGCGATAGAACAAACGTTCTAAATACAAAGAGAAAACTATAAAGGAGAAAAGAAGTGGAGAGAGTGACTGTAAGAGAGCTCTCGCAGCTGAGATATCTCAAGCGGGAGATTGAGCTCGAACGCGAGCGGCTCGCAAGGCTGCGCGAGCGGGCGGGTTTTGTCAGGGCAAGCTTGAGCGCGACGCCGCGAGCGCGGACTGTGGGCGACAGGCTCGGTGAATTTGCGACCGAAATCGCATATCTTGAAAAGCTCATTGAGCAGAATATGCAGCGCGCGATATGCGAGCTGCTCAAATTGCAGAGATTCATTAACGAGATACCCGA
>CAYPLG010000151.1:1919-3744 GCA_964411535.1 uncultured Oscillospiraceae bacterium | reverse complement strand
CCTTCTGCCAGGTGCGCTTGCCGCTTAGGATATCGCCATACCGCTGCACAAGGATATGCCCCGCGCCAAGCATATTGGTCAGCTCCCCAACCTTTTGCGCATAGGCGATCGGCTGGTTGAACGGCACGGAAAAGTTATGTGAGCAGAGAATCGCAAGGTTCGTGTTCTCGGACTTACGATCCTTATACGAATGCCCGTTGACGACGGCCAGATCGTTGTCGTAATTCTCCTGGCTGACAAAGCCGCCGGGGTTTTGGCAGAAGGTGCGCACCTTGTTTTTGAACGGCAGTGGATAGCCGATCAGCTTGGATTCATACAGCACCTCGTTGACCTGCTCCATCACCTCGTTGCGCACCTCGACGCGCACGCCGATATCAACGGTGCCGGGCAGGTGCGAAATGCTGTGCTCCTCGCAGATCTTTTCGAGCCAGTCCGCGCCGCGGCGGCCGGTTGCGACGACGGTATGCGCCGCGCGAATCTCCATGGGATTCCCCTTCGGGTCGTTGACATATACGCCAAGGCAGGTGCTGCCGCTTAGTATCAGGTTCGTGCACTCATGCCCGAACAGCATGGTTACCCCGCGGTTTAACAAATCCTTTTCTATCGCAAGATAAATTTCCTGCGCGCGCTCCGTACCCAGATGCCGGATCGGGCAATCGACAAGCTTTAAGCCCGCCTTGATCGCGTTTCTGCGAATCTTCTTGACGGCGTCGGAGTTTCCAACGCCCTCCACCTTCGTATCCGCGCCGAAATCCAGATAGATGGAATCGCAGTATTCGATCGTCTCCTGCGCAAGCTCCGGCGTAATAAGACTCGGTAAATCGCCGCCAACCTCACAGCTTAGCGAAAGCTTGCCGTCGGAAAACGCGCCGGCGCCGGAGAAGCCGGTCGTAATATGACAATACGGCTTGCACCCGACGCACTGGCGCGTGCGTTCCTTCGGGCAGCGCCGGTTCTCGATGGCCTGCCCCTTTTCCACCAATATGATATTCTTCTTGCTGCCCTTGGCCAGCATCTCGTAAGCGGTGAAAATACCGGCCGGGCCTGTGCCAACAATTACGACGTCGGTTTGCATGGTAGAATAGACCTCCTGTACGAACAATGTTTGGAACACAATTCCCCCCGGTCCCAACGCTTACTATAGCATGGATACCGATAAATTGCACTCGCTTTCTGTTCGTTTGCGAAAACCGCTTCCTACCGCCGCAGCCGTAACCGGCAGGTTGCTTTTACGGCAGATAGAAATACGTCAGCTTCTTTACCGCGTCACCGTCCATTTCCGCGATAAAGAGCGGCTTGTCTTCAAACTCCTGTACGTAGGCAAGGAACTCGGAGGTCAGCTCGTCCGCCGTAATGGTCACCGCCTTTGTCAGATCGTCCACCATCGGAAAATCAATCGTCGCGTCCGGGCGCAGCGGCATGGTCACGGTCTCGCCGTAGGTAATGGTGTACTCGTACTCCTCCTCGGTAGAGGACGGCGTATACGTGCCCTTCGTAAGGTTGAGCGTCAGTCCCTTTGTTGCCTCGTCAAAATCGATGCTCTCCAGACGGACGATATCCGTCGCTTCTACGGGAGCGGCCTGCTCACCCGCTTCCGTCGCGGGTTCCTCCCCGGCCTGTTCGGGCTTCTCGGTCTTTGCGCCGCAGCCGGCGGCCAGCGCCCCAATCAGGCAGCAGGCGATCAGTATCCATAGTATCCGTTTCATTGTATAGAACTCCTTTCGCAGTTGGTTTCGTGTCCGTATCTATTTTCAACGGCTGTGCAAACGTCTGGACAGCCAGTCATATGCGTCCGGTGAAATGCAAAACAGCAGCCCGCGGAGTT
>CAYPLG010000151.1:0-1909 GCA_964411535.1 uncultured Oscillospiraceae bacterium | reverse complement strand
TAGGGATTCTCCTTTTCCTGCTGATAGCGCGTCCGGTATGCGCGCCGCAGCCGCTTTCTAATGTCCCTTCCCGCGCCGCAGCGCTTTGCGTTACAGAACATCCGCATATTGTGATCGAGCGCAAACGCCGCCATGGCGTCCGCCGCGTCGGACAAACCCTCCTCCCGCAGCATCCGCACAAACGCCGTGCATTCCTCCAGCACGGGCAGCTTTGCCGCAGGAAAGCTTGCGTTCGTATTGCCCGCGCGCTGCTGCCGGTACTGATAAAACGGCCGGTCGACATACGCGACGCTTCCTATCCTCCCCGCAACCCTGCGCAGAAATCCGACCTCCTCATACAGCTGCTTTTCCGGAAATCGCGCGTCGCCGATCGTTTCCCGCCGGTACACCTTGCGCGCGGACTCGATCATAAGCGGGTCGGACAGCGCCATGCGCCGTATCGCCTCCGCACGCGGAAAGACCGTAACGTCGCCGGTATCGCCGCCGGTATGCACGGCAGCGTCGGGGTATACATACATAAACGCGCACTCACAAATGCTCGCGCCGCTTTCCTCCATCGCGCGAATCATCGTTTCGTACATCTCCGGCAGGACGTAATCGTCTCCGTCCACGAAGGAAAGATACGCGCCCTTTGCCGCCTCGATGCCGGTGTTCTTCGCCGCCGACTGCCCGCCGTTATCCCGATGCAGCACGCGTACGCGCGCATCTTCCTTTGCCAGCGTGTCGCAGATTTCTCCGCTGCCGTCGGTCGAACCGTCGTCGACAAGCACCACCTCGACGGGCGCATACGTCTGTGTAAGCAGCGAATGTACGCATTGCGGCAGGTATGGCGCTACGTTATACACCGGCACGATTACGCTTACAAGCGCATGCATGCAGGGCGTTTCACTCACCGGCGATACGGGCATACACATGCTCCAAGTCCTCGCGGCTGAAATACTCGATTGTGATTTTCCCGCGCGTCTCCGTGCCGGACAGCTGCACCTTTGTGCCGAGCTTCTCCCGCAGGGTGTTGCGCACGGCGGCGAGATCGGCGGAAAGCGTCTCCTTCCGCTTCGACGCGGGCTTTTTCGGCTTAATTTCCTCCGCGGATTGTATCCTCGATTCCAGCGCGCGCACCGAGTAGCCCATCTGCACGGTTTCGTCGGACAGCTTTTCAATCATTTCAGCGTCCGATAATCCCGCAAGCGCCCTTCCGTGCCCGGCGGAAATCTTTCCGTCGCGCAGCATCGCGATCGTCTTTTCCGGCAGTTGCAGCAAGCGGAGCGCATTGGCCACCGCTGGGCGGCTCTTACCAATCCGGCTGCTGACCTCCTCCTGCGTCATGTCGTGCTGCTGCATCAAAAAGCGAATTGCCGCCGCTTCTTCAATGGGGTTCAAATCCTCCCGCTGGATATTTTCGATCAGGGAGACTTCATGAATCGCCGCCTCGTCATAATCCGCGACCAGCACGGGGACAGCCGGCAGTCCCGCAAGGCGCGCCGCGCGAAAGCGCCGCTCCCCGGCGATGATCATATAGCGTCCGTTTTTTTCCTTTACGATCAGCGGCTGCACGATGCCGTGCGTTTTGATGGACGCCGCCAAATCGTTGAGCGCCGCCTCGTCGAACTGCTTGCGCGGCTGTTCCCGGTTGGTATCGATGCTGTGGATATCCACCGTAAGCACGCCGTTTCCCGCCGGATTTTCCGCTTCCGCCGTATAGGGGTCAAGCAAAGCATCCAGCCCGCGCCCAAGCCCTTTTCTTTGTACTGCCATCCTGTTTTAGTCCCCCTTTGCAATCATCTCGTTTGCCAGCGACGCATACGCGACCGCTCCGGCGCTGCTTGGCGAATACCTTGAAATCGGCAGGCCGAACGACGGCGCTTCCCCAAGGCGGACGCTGCGGGGAATGATCGTATCATACACCTTG
>CAYPLG010000150.1:0-3758 GCA_964411535.1 uncultured Oscillospiraceae bacterium | reverse complement strand
CCCTCGGCAAACAGGCGGATCACGGGGCCGCAGCCGACGGCGTTGCCCATGTTGGATTCCGGATTGTGGACAATCATGGTATCCGTCGCCTTGAGCAGCTCCATTTCTGCTTTGTTGATATGCACGCAGTGCACGGCGATGGTTTTGTTGCCGAGAATGCCCGCGTCGTAGAAGCGGTTGACGATCCGCTTGCCGAAACGGTTGAGCGAATCCTGCAAATCGCCGGGGCCCTCCGCCGTATGGACGTGGAAGCCGGTCGTGTCCGGCGTATGCTTGCGGCAGGTTTCCAGCGTTTTGTCGCTGAGCGTAAACGCGGCGTGCAGGCCCATCATGCCCTTGAGCATGTCGCTGCTGTCGGCCTCGGCCCTTTTGATCATGCGCTCGTTTTCGAGAATGGCTTCCATGCACTTTGTTTTGCCGTCGCGGTCGCTGACCTCGTAGCAGGCGTTGATGCGAATGCCGTATGCAAGAGCGGGATCGACGATGTCGTCCAGGCTGCCGGGGATATCGAAGTAGCTTGCGTGGTGGTCGAACATGGTCGTCACGCCGTTTTTGATGCAGTCGACAACGTCCGCTGCGGAGGAAAGACGGCTGTTTTCGTGCGTGAGCAGCCGGTCAATCTTCCACCACTGGCCTTCCAGAATATCGTTAAAACTGTGCGGATTGTAGCCCTTGATGGACAAGCCCCGCGCAAAGGCGGAGTATATGTGGTTATGCGTATTGATAAGACCGGGCATAATGACGCCGCCATGCGCGTCGATAAACGTCGCTTCGGGGTATTTTGCGCGCATTTCCTTGGTGCCGCCAACTTCCTTGATGACATTTCCTTCGGTAACGACAGCGCCGTCGTCCAGATAAAAACCGTTATTGCGAGTAATGAGTCGTCCGTTTCCGATAAGTAACATGAAAAGTGTCCCCTTTCAACAATATTCGGCTGTAGAGAGGTAATGGATTCAATCAATTGCATTACTATTATATAGAGGTTCCAGCCTGTTTGCAATAAGCTGCGGGCAGAAACCTAAAATAAATTTTGTGCAAAAAATTTTTGTGCAGTTTGAGAAATAATTCTGTACTTTTGCCGCGCTTTGCTGTATGATAATTGCATCACAATCGAATGATGGGGGTGAACCCTATGTCTCGAATTCTTGGTTACCGATGCACCATTTGTCACAAAGAATTTCCATACGGACCGGAGCTTATGACCTGCCCGCACTGCGGCGAAAAGGGCATATTGGATATCGTTTTCGATTATACGGAAGTCAAGAAAACGCTTTCGCGCGAAAGCTTAAAGCAGGATCGCGACAACAGCATGTGGCGTTACCGTGCGCTGATGCCGATCAACGGGGATGGCCTTTCGGATTTTTTGCGCATTGGATGGTCTCCGCTGTACCGTTCCTTGCGGCTGGGCGATCAGCTTGGCCTTGCGGCGCTCTACATCAAGGACGACGGCATCAACCCGACGGGCTCGCTCAAGGATCGCGCATCCGGCGTAGCTGTGGCGAAGGCGCTGGAACTGAAAAAGGACACGATCGCCTGCTCATCGACGGGCAATGCCGCAAGCTCCTGCGCGGGTAACGCGGCCCGCATGGGGCTGAAAACCGTGATTTTCGTTCCGGAGCGCGCGCCGCTTGGCAAGGTTTCGCAGCTGTTGATATTCGGCGCGAACGTGATTTCCGTCAAGGGCGATTACCGGCAGACGTTTGAGCTAAGCAAAGCCGCGATTGAAAAATGGGGCTTCTATAACAGAAACGCCGGCATTAACCCGATTCTGACGGAGGGGAAAAAGACCGTCGCGCTGGAGATTGCGGAGCAATGCAATTGGGAACCGACCGACTGGGTATGCGTTTCCGTTGGCGACGGCTGCACGATTGGCGGCGTATATAACGGGTTCTATGATTTGCTGCAACTTGGCATGATCGAGCGGATTCCGAAGATTCTCGGCGTACAGTCCACCGGCTGCTGTCCGTTTGTGGACGCAGCGCGCGAGGGGCGCGCGCTTGTGCCGACGCCGGAGAATACGCTGGCCGACAGTATCGCCGTGGGCGTTCCGCGCAATCCGCGCAAGGCGCAGCGCGCCGTGGAAAAGAGCGGCGGCGCATGGATAGCCGTATCCGACGAGGAAATTCTTTCCGCAATGCGCCTGCTTGGGCGCACGGAAGGCGTGTTTGGCGAACCGGCAGGCGTAACTGCAACTGCGGGCTTGAAAAAAGCTGTTGAGGATGGTATTATAAAGAGTAACGAAACTGTTACTGTCATTTCCACCGGCAGCGGGCTGAAGGACGCAAAGAACGCGATGCTTGCCGCAGGGGAACCGTTCAAGTGCGATCCGGATATCAAGGCGCTGGAAGCGAGCGGACGAATTTAGGGAACGACAGGAAAAACGTTGCGCGATCCTCGCCTTCTCCCGCGCGCTACGGGCCCGAATTGTATCGCTGCAAAAAAGCGTTGCAATATAAAACAACACAGGAGGAAACATTGGAATGAAAAAAGCGATTGCTCTGATGCTGGCGCTGTTAATGCTGGTCGCCATCGTCGGCTGCGGCAAGAAGGCTGCAGAGAAGGAATTCAAGGTTGGCGTTATCCTTGTTCATGACGAGAATTCCGGCTATGATCTTGCGCACATCGAGGGCGTGAAGTATGCGCAGGCGCAGCTCGGCCTCAAGGATGAGCAGATCATCTACAAGTACAACATTCCCGAAGATGAAACCTGCTACGATACCGCGGTTGACCTTGCCGAGCAGGGTTGCAGCATCATCTTCTCCGATTCCTACAGCCATCAGTCCTACATGATGCAGGCGGCTGCGGAATATCCGGATACGTTCTTCGTAGCCTGCACGGGCGATACCGCTATGTTCCAGGAAAACAAGAACGTTGCGAACGTTTTCCCGCATACCTTTGAGAGCCGTTATGTTGCGGGCGTCGTTGCCGGCATGAAGCTCAAGGAGCTGCTTGACGCGGGCACCATTACCGATCCGTATGTCGGTTATGTCGGCGCTTATCCGTACGCGGAAGTGGTTTCCGGCTATACCGGATTCTTCCAGGGCATTCGTTCCATCGTTCCCGAAGCCCATATGGACGTACAGTATACGAACTCTTGGTATGATCCGACCGCCGAAGCCGAGGCTGCCAATGCCCTGATCTCCCGCGGCTGCATCGTGATCGGTCAGCATGCCGACTCCACCGGCGCACCGTCCGCAATCCAGGCTGCGCAGGATGGCGGCAAGACCGTCTTCAGCGTTGGTTACAACGTGGATATGCTTGCCGTTGCACCGACTGCCGCTCTGACGAGCCCGCAGAACAACTGGGGCGTACATTACCTGCCCTACATCAAGGCCCGCATGGAAGGCACCGAGATGCCCGCCGAGGTATCCCTGGGCTATGCCGATGACGGCGTTATGATTTCCCCGCTCGGACCGAGCTGTGCAGCTGGCACGCAGGAAGCCGTTGACGCGGCTATCGCAGGCCTCAAGGACGGCAGTGTGCAGGTCTTTGATTGCAGCAAGTTCACCGTTGGCGGCGAAACCGTCACCACCTTCCTCGCCCTCGATACCGACGGCGACTGGGTTGGCGACACCGGCGAAGCCATCGAGAACGGCATCTTTGTGGAGTCCAAGCTCCGCAGCGCACCGTACTTCTCGCTGATCGTTGACGGCGTCACCGAGCTCAACAATAACTAATTGCATGCTTGCGGCGGAGGGAACGGGCAACCGTTCCCTCTTTTCGGATAGCGGCTGCATGGGATGGGCGGCGCAGCAATA
>CAYPLG010000149.1:0-3794 GCA_964411535.1 uncultured Oscillospiraceae bacterium | reverse complement strand
TTTCATCATCGAGAAAGGGCGCAGAACGCGTAACATCGTCCACGCCGCCGGGATACAGTCTCCCGGCCTGACCGCCGCACCGGCCATTGCGCTTGCCGTCGCTAAAATGGCGGTATCGCTCGTTTCCGAATCCCGCACCGTTATAGAGAACCCCGCATTTAACCCCATCCGGAAGGGCATCGTCCGGCCAAGCACGCTGCCCGACGACGCACGCGCCAAGCTCATTGCAGCGAATCCCGACTATGGTGAAATCGTTTGCCGTTGCGAGGAAGTCAGCCGCGGCGAAATCCTTGCCGCTATGCGCCGCAGCATTCCCTGCGACACGCTCGACGGCGTAAAGCGCCGCGTCCGTCCCGGAATGGGCCGCTGCCAGGGCGGTTTTTGCGGCCCGGCCGTTCTCGATATTATTGCAAACGAGCTGCGCATTGCCCCAACACAGGTACAAAAAAGCGGCATTGGCAGCAACCCGCTGGTAAGCCGCACAAAATAACACAGGATGGTGCATAAGCATGATTGACAATATCGAAGGCTTGCTTGCACAATTGCACGGAAAGAACAATATTGCCGCATGTGGTGCGCTTGATGCGCTTCTTGCCGCAAGCGCGGATTCCGATGTTGTGTACCCTTACTTTTCCCAAATTGCACAGTGTCTTTCCGACCGGAATTCCTTTGCACGCAACCGTGCGCTGCTTCTGCTTGCGGCGAACGCACAGTGGGATACAGACGACTTGTTCGACGGCATAATCGACGAATACCTTTCCCACGTCACGGACGAAAAACCCATTACCGCGCGGCAATGCATCAAGAGCCTGCCGGTAATTGCGAAAGAAAAGCCGCACCTTTCGGAGAAAATCTGCCGTACGCTGCGGCAGGCTAATACGGAAGGTTATGCCGACAGTATGCGTCCGCTTGTTGACAAGGACATCGCAGCAGCGCTTGCTTCCATTTGCGGTTGCAAGCGCGCATAGCAGGCCGTCGAAACCGACGTTTCATGCAGTCCGCCTCCTTTGCCATTGCGTCCCTTCCCGTGCCATCGCATGCTACGAAAATTGCTGTCAAAGCGATGTCAGGGTACGAAACGTAGTTTTATAGAAAACGTACAGTATTACCGGATACTATCGCGGTAGAAAGCATAAATCTGCCCCGTGCAATGATGAAGCAACCGTCCAAAATGCCCTGTTTACGGACAATTTACTGGTATTCCCGCCGATATTTGAGCCCGGCGCCTTCCGCTTGGGAGTGGAACCTCCCCGCTGAATCCGTTGCCCACAGTACGGTACTTTTGGGGAGGAATGCCCAAAGTACGGGCATTTTTGTATGTCATCCCGTCTATTGCGTCTATTGCATTTCGTCGCGTGACAGGAATTTTGCAGTCAAAATGCTGTCAAAGGGCAAACAGCGGCTCCGAAACGGCAGGCAAAGGAAGTCATAAAGGAGGCCGGAAGGGCAAAGTATTCACTGCAATGCTCTACTCATTGATGTTTTGAATGCAAACGATAACAAAACCCTCATGCTGTCGTCCGTGTACCAGCGTGAGGGCTTTGTGCGTCTGTATGCCTTTTTGTTCTCTGCCTTGCGTGTGACCGGATTGATCACACCCCAATCTTGGCGGCGGCTGCGATCCTGCTCGCGTTGCGCTTTTTTGCTCTGTTTCTCGTATGGAATAAATCGTTCCATGCTGTTTCACTTCCTTCCAGATAGGAGAGTATACATGGTTTGCGGCTATCCCGCAATACCTTTGTCTATTGGGTTTTATTGGCGGTCCTCATCGCTGTTGCCATGGGTTTAACGTACTTACTTGGGTTTCCACTAAGGATACTCTTTGCAGCAAAAGGCGACCCGCGTCCTTAGGATTGTTGCGGTGCGCAGTCAAAAAACGTAATGTGTAATAGGAGCCGATTGTCTACTGGACGATCGGCTCCAAATCTTCAAACAGCGGAGAATCGAAGAATTTACGCACAGAGATTTCCAATGCGTCGCAAATCTTTTGAATAGAGATCACGCCGGGATTCTTGCTCTTCGTATTGAGCATACTGTAAATCGTGGACGGCGACATACCAGCGTGGTTCGCCAGCGCATTTACAGCCATGTTCCGTTCCTTGCATATTTCCGCAATTCGCGCGGCTACCGCTTCTTTCGCATTCATTATGCACGCCTCCTTTTGCGATATATCGCAATTAGAGTGTACGAAACGTGCGAAAATCATGTATGGGATATATCCCATACGCATTTATTGTGGTACAATGTCTGCGACATATCGCACATGGAGGTTTATTGCATGGCGGAGTTTTGTCTGGATTGTTTGCGAAAACTGGATCAGAAGGACTATCCAAGATGGAAAGTACGCCTGTCTTTGACGAAGGATTTGTGCGAGGGCTGCGGACAGTGGAAACAGGTTGTGATTGGATTTCGCATTGGCTTGTTTAGGCGCTTTTGGTGGTATGTTTGAGATGCTAAACGATCTGGTAATACAGCGAACGCTTCCCCTGGAGCCATTCGGCTCATTAAAAAGTTAATTTGAAATGCCATCCCGTCTATTGCATCTATTGCCTAACGTCCCGTTATAGAAATATTGCAGTCAAATGCTGCCAAAGGGCAGAACCGATCCCGAAACGGCAGGCAAGGGAAGTCGGAAGGACAAAACGGGATGCCGCCGCGAAAGCCAATGCCACGTGGAAGATCGCATGAAAAGGTGATATGATACAGATAGTTCTAACAGGAGCATGGAGATCATGGAAGTTCGAGAACTGACGACAGAAGAATTTGACACCGGCCTTGCGCTGGCGTGGACAGTGTTTCAACAGTATGAGGCGCCGGAATATTCGGAGCAGGGCGTGCAGTCCTTTTACGAAGCCATCCACGACTCGGCGTTTGCCGGGCAGCTTTGCATGTACGGGGCGTTTATGAACAAGCAACTCGTCGGCGTGCTGGCCACCCGCAGCGAGGGAACGCACATCGCGCTGTTCTTCGTGGAGGAAGCGCATCAGCGCAAGGGCTTGGGCAAGCAGTTGTTTCAACTGGCTTGTGCCGCAAACAGCACCGATAAGTTGACGGTGCATTCCTCGCCCTATGCCGTGGAGATCTACCGGCACCTGGGCTTTCGGGAAACCGCGCCGGAGCAGCTGGCGGACGGCATCCGTTATACGCCCATGGAGTGCTGCCTGCGCACTGCCGACTGCCCGTGCAAGCGGACGAAATGCTCCCGCCACGGTAACTGCGTCGCCTGCCGGGAACATCACGGGAACCCGAAACAGAATCCGACCGCCTGTGAGCGCCCACCCAAGCGGAAGCGGGAACGGTAAACATATGGTGATTTTCATCACAGGCACAACCCATACGGGCAAATCGAAGCTGGCACAGCGGCGCTACTGAAAAAGGAAAAGCGGACGTATATCGAGGGATGGCAGCTGTTTGGCAATCCCTTGATGCTAATTGCGGACAGTTATGAGCAGACAATGGAGCGAATCGCGGATTTCCTTGCATGATTTGAGAAAGGTTTTTAGAGACAATGTTGTACAAACTCAAAAAGCATCTATGGCCCATCCTCCTGTGGTTGGCGTTTGAAGCGGTGGCTGTCACGCTGTGGCTTAGTAAGGACAACCCGTTCTACCTGTTCAATTTCAGCTATATCGGCGCCGCGTTGGCGCTATCGGTACTTCTGTTTCAGCTGAACGTTCCCCATGCGCGCCGGGTCGCCCAGCTGCTGGTGGGACTCTATATGCTGGTGTATCTCGGGCTCATCTCCGGCGAGAACATGCAGATCGAGGGCTTCTGGTACTATCTGTTCACGGGCG
>CAYPLG010000148.1:0-3912 GCA_964411535.1 uncultured Oscillospiraceae bacterium | reverse complement strand
CGATCAGATGCGAATCCGGATAGTTCGTTGCTATGCCGTTGGCAATACTCTTTAATAGCGTCGTTTTACCGGCCTTCGGCTGCGAAACGATCATGGCGCGCTGCCCTTTGCCAATCGGGGCAATGAGATCGATCAGCCGGATTGCAAGATTGCTCGAACCGCTGCATTCGAGCGTGTACCGCTCGTCCGGGAAGATCGGCACAAGCTCTTCAAAGGGCTTTCTCTCCGCAACCTTCTCCGGCGAGTCGCCGTTGATTGCGGTGATATACAATAGCGCAAGGAAACGCTCTCCCTCTTTGCTCGGCCGCGTCTTGCCGGTAACAAGATCGCCGGTGCGGAGGCCAAAGCGGCGAATTTGCGCTATGGAAACGTACACATCGCGCTGCCCGCTCAAATAATTATCGCTGCGCAGGAAGCCATAGCCATCCGGCAATACCTCCAGCACACCCTCTGCGTCGCCGCACTCGCCTGTTTGCAGCATCTCCGGCACTGCCGGATTGCTCGTGCCATAATCTTTATTATAATATCCTTCCGGGCGACCGCGATAGCCGCGTTCATCCTCCCCGCCCTGCGGCGGAATATAGCTTTCCTGCTGCTGATAGCCACCCTGCTGGTAGCCGCCCTGATAGCTGTTCTGCTGCTGGTAGCCGCCGCCCTGATAGCCGCCCTGCTGCTGGTAACCGCCCTGCTGATAACCGCCCTGGTACCCGCCACGCTGTTGATATTGATTCTGGTGATATCCGCCGTTCCCCTGCGGTGCATAGGGCCTGCGCTGATATCCGCCAGCCTGCTGCGAGCGGTTGTCATAATACGGCTTATGCTGCTGGTACGCAGTATTGCTACGCGGGGTATAGGATGAGCGTTTGTATCCATTCATCGGCTGCGGCATATCGGAAGGCGGTTCCGCCTCCGGCGCAGCCGTACAAGTCGCGTTGCCGTTATCCGGTTGTGCGGCAATCGCAGGCGAGGATTCGCTCTCCGCCGCCTCCGGCAGCGCTTCACTTTCCGCCTGCGCATCCGATGCTGCGCCGCCCGACATAATCATATCGATCAACTCGCCTTTTCTGTACTTTGTAAGGGATTTCATACCCATCATCTTTGCGATTTCGCGCAAGTCATTAAGGCTCTTCGCCTCCATCTGCTCTCTGTTCAAATATAATCTCCTCTCTGGATGTTAATTACGCAAATAAAACGAGACATACGAATCGCTTTTTCAGAATCTTGATATGACCTCATTTGTGCTTTCAGGATACAGATTCTTCCGACCTTTGTCAAGCGATACCATCGGATTCGCCAAACAAATCATGCTTATGACATAACTTTTACACACTTCATTCGATTCCCCGTCAAACGGCATACGTATCGGTTGACGCGCATATATTCCATTGCAGCCATACAGTCGCGGTTGGGAGGGAAAAAGATGGAACGAAGGGACATGGAAACCGGAAAACTGCGCTCTCGCGCGCACAGCATTCATATCGACAACCGTATGCGCACGAGTATTACGGGGGTAATGGATATCGTAAGCTTTACGGAGCAGGACATCATGCTGCTCACCGAGGCCGGTCCGCTCAATATCGTAGGCGCCAGCCTGCATTTGAACAAGTTAAACCTGGAGGACGGTCAGGTTTCTATCGAAGGCGAGCTGCTTGCCCTCGACTATGAGCCGCCCGAAGGCGAAAAACGGGGCCTGTTCGGCCGCGTCATGCGTTAGTTTCCGTGCAAAACACACTTTCCCAGGGATATGCATTCCTCGCGTATCTGTATGCTGGTATCGCCCTTTGCATCGTGTTTGACGCTTTCAGTATAATCGCGTCGTTAACACGGAGGCGCGCTATTGTGCATCTGCTTGACGCAGTGTTCGCGCTCGTGTTTGCCCTTGTCGCGTACACGGTCATTGCCCTCGCCGATGACGGAGCCATCCGGCTGTATGGCTTTTTGACGATGACCGGCGGCGCGGCGATTGCCCACTGGGCATTCGGACAAGCGATTTGTAAACGTATTGTGAAACGGCGCGGGTAAGTTTCGCTTTTTTCCTGCGATTGTGCTATATTCTACCCATGGCGCAAAAGGGTAAAAACAAAAAAAGCGGGCTTGCCATCCGCCCCCGCTATATATTGCTTTTCTTCCTGCTGATGTTCTGCATTCTGGGCGGCGTATACCTTTCCCAGCAAACGAAGCTGGCCTCCATCGCGGAGGAAAAGACCGTGCTGCAATCCCAGCTTGACGCGCTGACGGTGGAGCAGGAACGTTTGGAACGTATGCTGGAATACATGCAGACAAACGACTATCTATTGCAATACGCGCGCGAAAAGCTCGGTTACGTATATGCGGACGATTACAAGTTCTATGACGAAAGCACAACCGGCGCAGGCGGCGCAATCCCCGCTGCAACAACCACCGTTGCGCCGGAAGCTACGCCCGTTCCTTTCGACGTTCCGGTCGAAGACGAAAGCGACGACACGTACTATGTCCCGCTGCCCATCGGTCAGGAACCTGCCGCATGAAAATCGGCGTTATCGACATCGGCAGTAACTCTATCCGCACGATGACCGCGACACTGCAAAATGATGAAATCGCTTGCTCCGGCAAGCAGGTGTTTACCACACGTTTAGCTGAGGGACTGATCGCTTCCGGCCGCCTGTCGGACGCACGTATGGAACAGTCTCTTTCCGTAATCGCACAGTTTTGCGAAACCATGCGCGCGCAGGGCGCGCCCGTATACGCATACGCAACAAGCGCGGTGCGCGACGCGTCAAACCGGGGCGCATTCGTGCAAAAGGTACTGGCAGCCGGCGCAGACATTGCCGTGCTCACCGGCGAGGAGGAAGCACAATTTGCCTTCTCCGCCGCAACCGGCGGCACAGGCGCAATGCTGGATATCGGCGGCGGTAGCACACAGCTTGTTTCAAAGAACGCCGCCGTTAGCGTCCCGCTTGGCTGCGTACGCGCAAAGGATATTTGCGGCGACGCAACCTCCCTCGCGGCCATCCGGCGCGCGCTCCTTCCCGTTCTCGATCAGTCGTTTGCCTGCAATGCGTTCGCCGGCATCTCAAAATGGAGCGGCGTCGGCGGCACGATCACGACACTCGCGGCCTACGCGCTGGATTGCCGCGCATACGACAAGCATGCCGTTCAGAACAAAAACGTTTCATACACAATCCTAAAGGACGCCCTAACCGGCCTTGACGGTATCCCCCTTCGCCAGCGCGCGCAAATACCGCTTTTGCGCCGCCGCTTTGACGTCATCCTGCACGGGGGAACCATTCTGCTGTATCTGATGGCGCAGCTGAAAATCGATTCGCTTCGCATAAGCGACGCGGACGGCATGGAAGGGTACGCAAGGCATATTCTCCAACAATAGCGCTTCCCTTCGGTATGCAATCCTATAACAAAGGCTTGTCCTTCGTAATGTGGAAAGGCCGTCCGGCCTTGACCACGCGGTCGAGTACGGACGGCCTTTTCGATTTCCTCCGGAGCTGGTATGCGGTAGATTAATACATGCCGCCGCCCATGCCGCCGTCCATGCCCGGTGCTGCCGGAGCCGGCGGAGCGGGAATGTCGGCCACGAGGCTCTCGGTCGTCAGCACCATTGCCGCAACGGACGCCGCGTTTTGCAGCGCGCTTCTCGTCACCTTGGTCGGGTCGATGCCCTGATCCTCCAGCATGCCATAGCTGTCGCTCGCGGCGTTGTAGCCATAGCCGGCCTTGCCTTCGCGCTTGATGTTCTCCACAACCACGGAGCCGTCAACGCCTGCGTTGATAGCAATCTGGCGAATGGGCTCTTCGAGCGCGCGCAGTACGATGCGTACGCCGGTCTTCTTGTCGCCTTCGCACTCGTCGGCGAGCTTGGCAACGCTGTTGATCACGTTGAGCAGCGCCACGCCGCCGCCGGGGACGATGCCCTCTTCC
>CAYPLG010000147.1:0-4054 GCA_964411535.1 uncultured Oscillospiraceae bacterium | reverse complement strand
GCACGTGTAATACAGCCGTGGAGAGAAATCTATCCGCGTGGTACGGCAGCAAGTGGCAATGTACTGCATCTGATACTGCGTGAACTGTGTCGCCTCCTCGAAACCTATAACCTCGTACTCCTGCCCTTGGTACTGCATCGCATCGCCGTCGGTATCGCAGTAGCCGAGTTTGATGATGCTGCCGTTCTGGAACGTAAAGATGCGCTCATCCTTGTTATACTTTGCGATCCCAGCCCCGGTAAGCTCCTCACACAAAGGCCGGATATGATTCGCGGCCAACTGCGGGAACGTGCGCCGCAGCAGTAGGAGACGCAGTCCGGAATAATTGAGCGCCAGCAGAACGAACTTCCTGCGCATCGCCCAGCTTTTGCCGCCGCCTCTCGCGCCGCCGTATGCCGTATGCTTCGCACGCGACATGAAGAACTCGACCTGCTTGGGGTGCGGTACGCCCTGTAAATGCGGAACCTTTGCTGCCATATCGCTACCTCCAATATAAAACGCCCCCGAAGGAGCGTATTGGCCGATGCTGTGGGTTTGTTCTGGAAATTCGTGTGGGAGTATATATATATATATACTATACCCTATGGTACCTACCACACATTCATGTATATGTGTGGGGGAAATCCAAAATGTTGACCCCCACAAGAGAAAAAAAGAAATACCCCTTGGAAACAAATACATAACCTCTCATAGGGGTATCACATCATCATCCTTTGGCTGGACAACTGGCTGTAATCTATGCACTGATTATACGAACAACTATTCGTTAAACGGATATTTTACGAATAGTTATGGGATAACCAGCGAATATCCAAGTGAATACTTGGAGCATATCACCGTATATCCTGCATGAATCGGGGAACGGCGAAAGGTATGCAGCGGTGAATATGCAGTGCAATACAGGAATTAGCCCGACCAGTCCTTGACTTGGGCGGAATCTGCCCCCTCGATCACAACGGTTGTCCGGCTGCTGATCTCGGCCTTGGGGACAACTCCGTAAGAGTTGAGCAGCAGCGTGGCCGTCCGGCTGTCACAGTCGCCATCCGTCGCCCGACGGGCTAGGTCTGCGGCACAGCGGTCTCGTGCACGCGCAAGCGTGGCGGAGATATTATTATATATATCTTCATCAGGTATCTGAGAAGATTTATCTTCATGACGGATATAGCTATTGATCGTATCCGTAGAGCAATGCAACCAAACAGCAAGACCGATCATGCTTGGAGATTCCTGCCTTACTCGGATGTCTCCGTTCTTCAATTCACGTTCCGTTCTGCTGTTCTCGCAATGCTCGAAATAGGCATCGACTTTCTGTTGGAGATCAACGGGGTCTGTGAAGCAAGGTTTTGTTGCCATAGCACGCTCTCCTTTCTGCAAGATGAATCGCAAGTTGTTTGTCGAAAAGGGTAATTAAAAACCCCACGGAATTTCTATGTGAAAAACCGTGGGGTTCTGCTTGTCTCTTTTGTCGTATCTCTATACGTCTCCGACATTGTCATTATGCACGTCAATACAGGTGGTGTAAATATTCCGGGAATCGAATTTACACTTTGTTCACATATAGCCGAAAAGCCCCGTGCTGTCTACGTTTTTCGGGCATCGGCAATTTGCATTCATTTTCGCTGCTGCTTTTGCAGCAATTCTCGCATTACTTCTCGCAATAATTCCCGACAAAAGAGGCGGGAGATAAGGGGGCATTATAGGGGGTTCAAGAGAGTGGAGTTCAGCTACTCACGAAACAGTATTGTACCGACATTATGAACTGCTGCGCACTTCATAATCTCGCTACAATCTCCGTTTCGCTCCGTAGCTGGCCGCCGTGCCATGCTGCAAATGTCGAACGGCGAGGCCGCCGAAAGCACCTTCACAACAGCACATAGCAAGCTGCCGAGCGGCAATAGGTGGCAAACTGTCAGACGGCGCGACTTGATTGCGCATATCGTCCAGAAGCCTAAGCTACGATAACCCGCAACAGGACAGCACGAATACGGGTTCGGACGCATCCCATCAAAGCGTCCAACCAATCCCGTAAGGGATCAATTCAAAACAGGGGGTAACGCATCATGTACGAAAACAGCGCGAACGATCGGCACAGCTTCAACACAAACCGTAACGTAACCTACACCAGCACAGACGCTGCCTGCGGCATTCACGATTACAGCTACAAGCCCGAGCCTGTGTTTCTAACGGGAGACCAGAACAAGGACATCATGCTTGGCATTGAGCTGGAGACAGACAAGTTTGATGGCGATGTCAACCCGACACGCTTCGCCCGCTTCCTGCATCAGAAATTCTCCGACCGCGTCTACTGCAAGCATGACGGCAGCCTTGACCGTGGCGTCGAGATCGTATCACATCCTGCCCCGCTGCGCTACCACATGCGCAAGTTTGGCTGGGCGGATATCCTCGGAACGGCGAACGAGTGCGGGGCGCACTCTCACGACGCTGGCACCTGCGGCCTACACGTCCACGTTGGACGCGCTGCGCTAGGCAACACGGACGATGCACGCGATCTGTGCATTGCAAAGCTGCTGCTGGTTATGGAACGGTTCGCGACCAACGAGATTATGGCATTCAGCCGCCGTGGCCACGAGAACCAGTATTGCAAGCACGTCCGCACCGGCATCGAGCCGGGCGACAGGCGCGACAAGATCATCGAAAAATCCAAACAAACGGATGCGTCGTTCGACCGATACACGGCGCTCAACCTGTGCAACACAAACACAATCGAGTTCCGCATCTTCCGGGGCACTCTGAACCCGCTGACGTTTGCGGCCACCTTGCAGCTCGTAGACACGATGGTGCGCTACTGCAAAACGCATACCTTGCAGCAGGTCATGTCCTGCACCTTCGGCGACATCGTCGCCATCTGTAAGTACCCCGAGCTTGCGGCCTATTGCAATCGCCGCAACATTGTCTTGATCGCATCGAACGAGGCGGCTGCGTAAGCAGCCCCTTGCAGGTACATAGACACATAGGCGCTGCGCTACCGGCACGACGGGCGGAAAGGATATTGTCATGGAGTACGCAATCAAACGCAACGAGGAACATAACGGCATCGAAGTTTACTTCGATGAAAAGCCAGACGACGCCATTCGAGAAGCCCTAAAAGGCTTGCGGATGCGGTGGCACAACATCAAAAAGTGCTGGTACGGTAAGGCCGACGAGGCCACCGTCAAGACCGCCATAGGCGGAGAGCCGCAGGACGCAACACCAGCGGTGGTGGCGCTCGCAGCGGACGAGCCGAATATACTCGGCGTAAAGGTCGGAGACCTTTTCTACACCTCGTGGGGATATGAGCAAACCAACGTCAATTTCTTTCAGGTCATCGGCCTTTGCGGGACGCAAAGCGTCCGTGTCCGCGAAGTGAAACCCCGCATGACAGACGAGCGTGGCGCTGGCGGCATGTCAGCAGATCGCTCGTATGAGGTGACGCGAAAGCTGCTTCCGCCGTCGCACTACGCCTGTTTTATCAACGACAACGAGCGCGGCGACATCCGGCGTGTCAGGGTCAGCGGCGGCGTTCCGGCTTTCAACGTCGGACGTCGCGGCGGATACCAGGACACGGCACGTCCGTACACCGGCGGGTATCTCTATGAAAGCTGGTACGCCTAAATAACTGCGCTGTCCTATCGGCATGACGGGGAGAAGGAGAACCTCATGTGCATCATCGCAATCAAAAACGTCGGCGTTAAAATGCCGAGCGACGACCTCATCACAACCATGTGGACGAACAATCCGGACGGTGCCGGTTTCATGTACGCAAGGGACGGAAAGGTTTACATTGAGAAAGGCTTTATGCAACTTGACGACTTGCTCAAAAGATTGCATCGGCTGTCCGGATGCTTGGACGCTACGGCTACGCCGTTCGTACTGCATCTGCGCATCGCTACCCACGGCGGCACAAGCCCGGAGAACTGTCACCCGTTCCCGATCAGCAACAACGTATCTGTGCTGCAAAAGCCATCCATGCCTACGGACGTAGGCGTTGCGCACAACGGTATCATTCCGATAACGCCGCGTCCAAAAATCAGCGACACAATGGAATATATCGTCA
>CAYPLG010000146.1:0-4095 GCA_964411535.1 uncultured Oscillospiraceae bacterium | reverse complement strand
GCCGGGGTGTCGCGCCCAGTGCGCGCGAAGTATTCGATCTTGCCGCGCTGCGTAATCGACGTTGCGCAGTCAAGCACGAACGGAAACGCTTCGTCGGTCGGAAGGCCGATCGTCAGCGGGTTCGTGCCGAGCATGTTCTCCACGCCGAACGTCGGCGCGATGGAGGGCCGCGCGTTCGTGCCCGTCATGCCGATCATGCCCGCTTTGGTGGCCATGGTGGCGTAATAGCCCGCGATGCCGTAATGCGAGCTGTTCCGGACGGCGACCATGCCCATGCCGTACTGCTTCGCCTTGTCGATGGCGGTTTGCATGGCGCGATGGCTTACGACCATGCCCATGCCGTCGTGCGCGTCAACGACCTGCGTTGTCGCCGTTTTTTTCAGGATATCGTATTCCGTTACGGGTTTGAGCACGCCGCGCTCGATGCGGTCGATGTAAATCGGCTTAAAGCGGTTGCAGCCGTGGCTTTCAATGCCGCGGCGGTCGCTTTCCATGAGGATGTCCGCACAGATTTTTGCGTCCTCGCGCGGCACGCCGTATGCTACGAACGCATCCTCCATAAAGCTGCCGATCATTTCCCACGGAATATACGGTCTTGTCTCCGGTCCATTACCATAACTCATGTTACTTTTCCTCCCAATCTTTCGCACGCTGTACCGCGCGGCGCCAGCCTGCCAGCCGCTTCTGCCGTTCGGCTTCGTCCATTGCGGGCGTAAACACGCGCTCGCTTTGCCATGTATCGGCAATCTCCGTTACATTATGATATACCCCTGCGGCCAATCCCGCAAGCCCGGCCGCGCCCAGCGCGGTGGATTCCACACAGCGCGGGCGGTTGACGCCGATATGCAGGATATCCGCCTGGAATTGCATCATGACATCCGATACGGACGCGCCGCCGTCGACGCGCAGCTCGTTGATCGGCTGCCCGCAATCCGCCGCCATTGTGTCCGCAAGATCGTGCACCTGGTACGCGATACCCTCCAGCACGGCGCGGGCAAAGTGCGCGCGCGTTGTGCCGCGGGTCAACCCGACGAACGCGCCCCGCGCATACATGTCCCAGTGCGGCGCGCCAAGGCCGGTGAACGCGGAAACGAAGTACGCCCCGCCTGCGTCCGGCACGGATTCTGCAAGGGTATCGATTTCCCGCGCGCTGGAAATCAGGCCGATATCGTCGCGGAGCCACTTGATCGCGCTGCCGGCGTTGAATATGCTGCCTTCCAGCGCGTATTGCACCCTGCCGCCCGCGCCCCACGCAATTGTGGTAAGCAGCTGGTGGCGGCTTGCAATCGGCGTTTCGCCGGTTTGCATCATGAGGAAGCCGCCCGTGCCGTAGGTGCACTTTGCCATGCCCTTTATAAAGCATGCCTGCCCGAACAGCGCGGCCTGCTGGTCGCCCGCAGCGCCCGCGACGGGTACGTTGCCGATGCTTTCCAACCCCAGCATGTGCGGACGGATCAGTCCGTATACATGGCTTGAAGGCAAAACTTTCGGCAGCATGCAGCGCGGAATATCGAGCCTGCGCAGCAGCCGCTCATCCCAGTCGAGCTTGTGGATATCAAACAGCATCGTGCGCGAGGCGTTGCTGTAGTCCGTTACATGCTCGCCGGTCAGGTTCCAGATGAGCCAGGTTTCCACCGTGCCGAAGAGCAGTTCGCCGTTCTCTGCGCGCTTCTGCCCGTCCGCAACGTGGTCGAGGATATACCGGATCTTGGTTGCGGAAAAGTACGCGTCGATGACAAGGCCCGTCGTCTGCTGCACATGGTCGTTAAGGCCTTCCGCAATCAGCTCCTCGCATAACGGCGCGGTCCGGCGGCATTGCCATACGATCGCGTTATATACCGGCGCGCCCGTCGCCTTGTCCCATACAATCGTCGTTTCGCGCTGGTTCGTAACGCCCACCGCCGCAACCTCGCCCGGCTGTACGGCGGCAAGGCGCAGCACGTCCGCCGCCGCCTGCTTTTGCGTTTCCAGGATGTCGAACGGGTCGTGCTCGACATACCCGGCCGCAGGGTATATCTGACGGAATTCGTATTGCGCGCTGTTGACGATGCGTCCAGCAAGGTCAAAAAGAATCGCGCGCGAGCTGGTTGTGCCCTGATCCAGCGCAAGCAAATACTTTTGCATGATTTTGTTCCTTTCGCGTTTCGGCTTGTCTATTCGTCCGCAACCATCATGTCCGCCGGGTCGCTTTCCCCGGTTTCCGGCAGGCCGGGCAGCACCTTGGCGGTGCTCGTTGCGGGTTCGCCCGTCGTCCCGTCGCTGTACGTAATCACAACCGGGCTTTCCGTAAATTCATTCGGGTGTACGCAGATCCATGTGCGGCCCGGCGCAAGCGTAAGCTTTTCCCCGCTGTCGAGGAAATATTCCGTTTTCTCCGCATAGGACATGCGCGTCCAGTAGCCGGTCAGGTGCACGCCGTTTACGAAATAGTCCGCCTTGCCCTGCCCGGTGAGGTCGGTATTCCTGTGCCCTTTCTCATCGCCAAGCTCGGTCCAGGGGGTGTATTGTACAATGAGATTCTGGCAAAAGAACGGCTCGTTCGTCGTTCGTGCGGTACTGGGCGAACGGCCCGACCAGGGGGAAAGCGTCTTAAAAATGCGGCCGTCCTGGAACCGGTTTAGCGTATTGGTTTCCGCGTCATAGTTGAACGTAATCCAGTTTTTCTGCTTCTGCCGCCGGTAGAAAAAGTTCAGCGCCACGCTGGTAAAGGGCTTTCCCGCCGAGGTATCGGGCTGGTCGGCAAAATTCCAGCGCGCAAACGGAACGGCGATATTGCCGGGGTAAAAGCGCTCCACAATCTCCGGTACGTTTACCATGAGCGAATGTACCTTTTTGCGGCCGTTCATGCGCCAGAACATGTTGTCCGTGTCGACAAGATACGGCTCGACATGGATGCCGACCCATTTGCGGTTGTACGGCAGCCCGCCGTAGCCGCGGTGGGCATACATGGTGTTCCACTCCTGCTGCAACCGCATCCAGTACACGCGGGAGGAACGCACAGGTCCGGCAAAGAGGGGATACTCATCGTTGAAAATAACATGAAAGCGTGTGATTGCGAACTCCACCGGCATTTCGTAGATGATATCCGCCTGGTTGAGGCCGACGTGCGGCCGCGAACTCGTCGCGTTCTCAATAGAAATCATGACGGGTTGATAGGTCGGGTTTGGCACGTCCGCAAGCCATCGGCCGGTTGTCGCGCTGCGCGGCTCCGGTGTAGGCGTCGGCACGGGTGTAGGCGTAGGGGACGGCGCAGCCGTGGGCTGCATCGTCAGCACCGCAGGCGCCGGCGACGGGGTAAGCGCAGTGTCGGCGACAGACTGCGCGTCTTTTACCTGCGCGCAGCCTGCAAGCAGGCAAAGCAGCGCCAATGCAACAGCAATACGATAATTCTTCCGCAATCGGAACCCCCTGTATACAGAATTTGTGTGGCAATGTGATTTCAGTATATCTATTTTTCGGCGTCCGGTCAATTCTGGAAGCGCAATAGTAGAAAAGCGCACGGCAAAACAAAAAACGCTTGCTATAGGCGTTTTATGCCCGCAAACTTTGCTGCTGCCGCCGCGTCAAAGCGCGGGCATCGAGCCGCTGCATGCGTAAAAAACTGTCGATATGGGCAAAAGAAAAGAGCATCCGTTTTACAGGATGCTCTTCGCACTACTATCTCCTGCTTCTGAAGCAGTCGCTGCAGTAGATCGGTTTGTCACCGCTCGGCTGGAACGGAACTTGGCAAGTCTTCCCGCATTCAGAGCAAACTGCGTCAAACATCATGCGCTCTCCGCCGTTATAGCCGCCTCTGTCGTTACGCGCATGCTTCTTTGCATCTCTGCAAGGCTTGCAGCGCTGGGGTTCGTTGGTGAAACCCTTTTCGGCGTAGAACTCTTGCTCGCTGGCAGTAAAGGTGAACTCTTGTCCGCAATCTTTGCAGACGATAATCTTGTCGCTGTACATGAAATACCTCTTAGATGAATTTACGCGATGCTGATTTGCACCGCGCATGACTACTGTAACCTATCGCAGCCCAAAAGTCAAATAAAAATTGTGCATTTTCCGGCCATTTTTCTTGCTTTTTTTGAACTTGGCGGCCGCAGTTTTCGT
>CAYPLG010000145.1:0-4139 GCA_964411535.1 uncultured Oscillospiraceae bacterium | reverse complement strand
CCTATGGCTACCTGAAGGCCGAAAAGGGCGTGCACCGGCTTGTGCGTATCTCCCCGTTCGACGCAAGCGGCAGGCGGCATACCTCCTTTTCCTCGCTGGACGTCACCCCGATATTTGACGACGACGACAACAGCATCAAGATTGACCCGGACGATCTGCGCGTCGATACCTACCGGTCGAGCGGCGCGGGCGGACAGCACGTCAACAAGACCAGCTCCGCCATCCGCATTACGCACATCCCGACGGGAATCGTCGTGCAGTGCCAGAACGAGCGCAGCCAGATTCAAAACCGCGAAACCGCGATGCGCATGCTGCGCGGCAAGCTGCTGGAGTTGCAGGAGCGCGAGCGCGAGGAGCAGATGGCGCAAATCAAGGGCGAGATGAAAAAGATCGAATGGGGCAGCCAGATTCGCTCGTACGTTTTCCAGCCGTATACCCTTGTCAAGGATCACCGCACCGGCTGCGAAAACGGCAATATCCAGGCTGTTATGGACGGCGAGCTCGACAGCTTTATCCGGGAGTATCTCATCCAGTCGTAAGGAAGGCGGCATGTGCCCGTGCAAAAAAACTTGCATACAAAAAAGATGATTGCACCCATCGTTATCGCCGCGCTGCTGCTGGTATACTACGCGGGATTTGCGATTGCCTGCATCACGATTGCGGATTTTCCGCGAATGGTCATGCTGCTGTTTGGCATTGTTCCCCTCGCGCTTGCAGGGGTTTGCATATGGATGCTCGTAGAGCGAATTAAAGAGATAAGGAGCGGTGAAGAGGATGATCTTAGTCAATACTGATTACATTTCGGGAAAAGAGCTCACCATGCTGGGCATGGTAAAGGGCAGCACCATTCAGTCGAAAAACATCGGCCGCGACATTACGCAGGGCTTCAAAACCCTTATTGGCGGCGAGCTCAAAGCCTATACGGAGATGATGAACGACGCGCGCGCACTTGCCACAAAGCGCATGGTGCAGGAGGCCGAGGCCCTTGGCGCGGACGCCGTCATCAACATTCGCTACGCATCCGCCGCGGTGATGCAGGGCGCTGCGGAGGTTATGGCCTACGGCACCGCCGTCAAATTCCAGTAAGCAAAAGAGGGATTTCATGACGTTCGATTACGAGCTGGTCGGCAAAATCGGCTCGATGGCGCTGATTCGCAAGGCGGATAACGACATCGACTACAACATCTTTTCGCGCCTCGGCCGCGAGCTTGTGCCCGGTATGATCTTTGTATCGAGCGGCGCGACGGAGATCGGCCGCCTTGACTACATCCGCCGCACAGGGCGCGAGCTTGCAGGCGACGTAGAGGAGTGCAAGGCGGACTACGCTTCGCAGGGGCAGGCCATCCTCATGGGCGAATACCGCCGGTACATTCCGGACCGCTACAACGTGCGGCAGCTGCTTGTCGAGCATACGCACTTTAACGACCCGGAAAAGCGCGCGCACATTCGCTCGTTTTTGCTGCGCTGCGCAGCGCAGCAGGCCATTCCCATCGTCAACTACAACGACCCCGTCAGCATCGAGGAGAACCGCAAGCTGGAGCTTGCGACGCTGCGCGCAGGCGGCGCGGACGCGGTCGAATGCATCGATAACGACGAAACGGCGTCCGTCATCTGCTCGCTTGTGCACGCGCGGTATCTGGTGATCCTTACCGGCGTGGACGGCATCTACCGCAACCCAGCCGATCCGGCAACGCTCGTTCCCTGCGTCGAGGGCGCGAACGCGGAGGAGCTGATCGCGGCCATTACGGACCTTGAAAACAGCTGCGTCGGCGCAAGCCGCGCAGGTGCAAACGGCGCGAAAGCGAAGCTGGAGTTTATCAAGCGTCCCGTGCGCGAGGGAACGACGGTGATCATCGCGAACGCGCGGTACCGTATCTCCGACGCGCTCCACGGCAACTGCCCGCGCACCATGTTTAGAATTCGATAAAAATAAATTGATTGTTGATAAAAATTTATTGACATTCAATAAATTCGATTGTATACTGTCGCCAACAAACATACTATGGTTTGGAGGCGATTTTCGTATGAAGCAAAAACTGAACCTGCTGGTAAAGGTGTTGATCCTTGCCGGCATGCTGCTGGGGGGCGTTCTGATCGTCTTTGCGGCGCGATACATGCTGACGTTCTCCTCTTACTCGTTTACGCCGGAGGAGCTTACCCGCATCTATATTGCGGGCGCGCTCGCAATCGGCTGCGTGCTTGGGTGCGAGTATATCGCAATCGTGCTGTTTTCGATGATGCGCACGCTCGACAGCGACCCGTTTGTCGCGGCGAATGTCACCGCGCTTCGGCGGATGGGCGTCGCCGCCCTCGCCATCATGGCCTGCGGCCTGCTGACGCTTGCCATCTGGCCGGTGCCGCTCGCAATTCTTGCGGCGCTGCCCGTCGGCATGTGCGGGCTGTTCTCCCTCGTCCTTTCGAGCGTATTTGCCCGCGCCGTCGCTTTCAAGGAAGAAAACGACCTGACGGTTTAAGGAGGCGGCGAATATGATTCAGGTAAATTTGGACGTCATGATGGCAAAGCGCAAGATGAGCCTTAACGAGCTTTCCGCGAGGGTGGACATTTCGCTTGCGAACCTTTCCATCCTAAAGAACAACAAATGCAAGGCCATTCGGTTCAGCACGCTCTCCGCCCTGTGCTGCGCGCTGGACTGCGGCGTTGCCGATATTATGGAATATGTGCAGGGCAGCGAGGAGGAAGCGTAATATGGAAAATCCAATGAACACCCAGCAGACCGCGCAGCAAGCGGCCGCCCCGGTCAAGACGGTCGCGGCAAAGCCCGCCGTTACCCCCGCGCAGCGCTGGCTGCTGCTTGCGGTACTGCTTGTCGGTATCGCATGGCGGTTGGGCTTTACCGATACGGACATCTTTACGTGGGGCGGCTGGTACGGCGCGTTCTGGCTCTGCGCCATGCTTGCGGTAACGCCGTTTATCTGGCGGCAGGCGGTGAAAAGCCGCACGGGTATCGCCTGCGGTATCGCAGCGGTCGCGCTCTGCATCCTGCATATAATGCGCGGCAGTCGCAACGGCGAGCTTACAGGCTATCTTGCCCTCGCGATTCCGGCTGCGATGATGCTGTATCTGGTGTTTTCGGCGTATGACATTCCCGTGCAGCGCGAAGGCGAAGCGGCAAAGCTCGCTTTAGCCGGCGTATTCGTGTATCCGTTTGCCGGCGTGCCGCAGTTTTTCCGCACAATCGTATCGCTGTTTTCCGGGCGCGTGCACGGCGCATGGAAGCGGTGGCTCATCGGGCTTGCCGTCGGATTACCGCTGGCCGTTGCCGTGACCGCGCTTTTAATACGCGCCGATTCCGGCATGCAGCGCATGTTCGAAGCCCTGTTTACAAATCTGCCGTTTACCGCATGGCTGGAAAACGCGCTGCATGTGCTCGGCTGCGCCATGCTGTTCTTCGGCGTATTCGAACGCGCAATCCGGCGGGAGAAGCCCGCGCTGGCGGCCGCAGCGCCCGCAAGCTGGCCCGCTTCCACCATGGCGATCGTCATTGCGCCGTCGCTCGTGATCTACGCTATTTTCGTAATCCTGCAATTCTCCTACCTCTTCGGCGGCGCGCTCCCGGCGGAGCTGACCTATTCGGAGTATGCGCGGCAGGGATTTACGGAGTTAAACCTTGTAGCGGCAATGAACTTTACGCTCTTCGGTCTTACGCAGCGCTATGCAAAGCCGCACCGGCTTTTGACCGCGCTTTGCGCGCTGCTGCTTGCCGCCACGGCAAGCGTCGTCGCGTCCTGCATCACGCGGCTCTTGCTGTACATCGGCGCATACGGGCTGACGATTCTTCGCATACTGCCGCTGTGGCTTGCGATATTCTTGGCCGCGCTTACGGTTCTTTGCGCCGTGCGCCTGTGCAAAAAGAACTTTCCCGTGCTCCGGATGAGCGGGCTTGCGTTTTTATACTGGTTCGTGCTGTTGCAGATTCCGGATTGGAACGCGGTGATACACGCCTACAACGCGGCGCGCGGGCTGCTGTAAGCCGCTTTCCCGCGTACGGCGGCGTTTCCTTTGGGGCTATGGCGGAACGAGGTTTCGTCACAGTCCCATTTTTTTCATAAACGCCTCCGTCGTCATATCGCCCGCGCGGTTGAACCGGCCAAGCTCCCAGAGCGATTCCGGCTTGCCC
>CAYPLG010000144.1:0-4165 GCA_964411535.1 uncultured Oscillospiraceae bacterium | reverse complement strand
GAGCGCGTGCTGCTCGTCGCCGGCGAGACCCGCGCTGCGCTGCAAGCCGCTCTTACAGAAGCGTTTCGCTATGAAAACGAAGTGCTAGTGGAAGAGTATATTACGGGGATGGAGCTTTCTGCAGGTGTTCTCGGCGGGGAAGCGTTGCCTTTAATCGAGATTGTGCCCAAATACAGTTTTTATGATTATCAGCATAAGTACCAAGCCGGCTGGACGGAAGAAATTGTGCCGGCGCGCATTGATGCGGTCACTACAGAATACGTGCAGAAGATGGCGGTTCGCGCATTCGATGCACTGCATCTCGCCGTATATGCACGTATAGATTTCCTGTTGACAAAGAGCGGTGAGGCTTACTGCCTCGAAGGAAACACCCTGCCGGGCATGACGCCGACAAGCCTGCTTCCGCAGGAAGCCGCAGCGATCGGTATTGATTATGCTACGCTTTGCAACAGGATTATTTCACTGTCTATGGAGAAGTATTGCTAAATGCTGGAGTATACGCTTTCGGAAATTGTCAAAGCATGCGGGGGTGCATTCGTCGGCAATGCGGAAAACCTGCTCGACATCGCTGTTACGGATATCGTTATCGACAGCCGCAAGGTGATACAGGGGGCTTTGTACATACCGGTCATCGGCGAACGATTTGACGGTCACGATTTTATCGGGCAGGCGTGCGTAAACGGCGCGGCCTGTGTGGTAACCCAGCGACCGCTTGCGGATGGGCCATATATTCTGGTTGACAACGTGCTGGATGCGCTGCAGGACATCGCCCGCGCTTATAGGCGCAAGTTCCACTTCCCGGTCATTGGTGTCACGGGGAGCGTAGGGAAAACCTCCACCAAGGAAATGCTTTCCGCCGTACTCGGAACACAGCTTTCCATTGTAAAAACGATTGGCAGCGAAAACAACCAAACCGGCGTTCCGCTGACCATATTCCGATTTGATGAATCCCATGAGGCGGCTATCGTGGAAATGGGCACAAATCATTTTGGGGAAATTGAACGCCTTAGCCGCATTGCGGAACCTACCATTTGTCTCTTTACAAACATCGGCGTGGCGCATATCGAGTTCTTCGGTTCCCGCGAGGGAATCTTTCAGGGTAAAACCGAGATGCTTACGCATATGGCGAACGACGGCGCAATTGTAGCCAACGGTGACGACGACCTGCTTTCCACTATATCTGGCGCGCTGCGCTACGGCTTAAGCAAGGAATGCGATGTGCGGGGAACGGATGTGCAGGACAACGGTCTTGACGGAATGCGCTTCACAGCCAATTATAAAGGCGAATCCATTCGTTTATCGGTGCCATCCCCCGGATTGCACTCGGTCAGCAATGCGTTGGCCGCTATATCGGTTGGGCTCCTTCTCCATATGCCGTTGTCCGTGCTTGCCGCAGGCGTAGAAGCCTACGTGCCGCCAAAGGGACGTATGTGTATTATTAAAACGGATTACTTTACGATACTCGACGATGCCTATAATGCAAACCCCAATTCCGTTATGGCGTCCATTGATGTATTGGAACGCGTCAATACTCGTCGCGTTTGCATTCTTGGCGATATGCTGGAGCTTGGTACGCAAAGCGAGGAGTATCATGAAGTAGTCGGCATGTATGCCGCTATGCACAGCATCGATCTTATCTTATGCGTCGGTCCCAACAGCGAGCAGACGTTCATTGGTGCAATCGGCCTGGCTCCGCGCCGCGCAAGATATTTTGAAACGCAAGAGTCCCTGCTGAAAATCCTTCCGCTGCTGCTCGAAAACGGGGATACCGTGCTGGTAAAGGGTTCGCACGGCATGCATCTGGAGCGCACGGTTGAAATGCTGAAAGCGTTTGTTCCCGGTCAAGCATGAGTAATACGCAAAAAACCAAGGCACGGCCTATTGAAACTGTGCCTTGGTTGCTTTTCTAAGATATTACATATCGATATTTGACGTGCCGAATTAAACCAGCTTGTTCCTGCGGAGCATTGTTTCCGCTTCTGCATTACCGAGCTGTGCCGCCTTTAGCCAATACACAGTAGCCGCATCGCGGTCACGCGTAATTCCACCGCGTCCGCTAAAATAAATCGTGCCGAGCTTGTATAATGCATCCGAATGCCCCTGCGCAGCGGCCTTCTTGTACCATTCTACCGCCTGCACATAATCTCGCTTTACGCCGTGCCCCGTCTCATACATAACGCCGATCCAGTATTGGGCGGAAGCATAGTTCTGATCGGCCGCTTTCGTGTACCAGCGCAGCGCTTCCGCATAATCCTTCTTAACGAATACACCGTCGTCGTACATATTAGCAAGATTGGACTGCGCAGCTGCAAAGCCCTGTATCGACGCCTCCATAACGTCCATATATGCGGCTTCCAGATTCTGTGCAACACCATATCCATGGAAATAGCAAATGCCACGCCAATTAAGCGCACGCGCATTGCCGGCATCGGCAGCCTGTGTAAAGCAGTTAAATGCGGCAGTAAAATCCTGCTTTACGCCGGTTCCATTGAAGTAGCAACGGCCCAAGCCTACCATGACTTCCGGATCGCCGTCCTTCACCGCAATGGAATAGAGATGGAACGCCGTATCCGGCATCCTGGAGACGCCGTTTCCCGCCTCATATGCCGTACCCAAATCGACCAGCGCGCGTGTATTACCCTGCGCTACCGCCAGCAAAAGCTGCTTTGCCGCCATGTCATAATCTACAGCAACACCGTAACCGTTATAATAGCAGTGGCCAAGTCCCGCGCGGCCTTCCGCGTCCTTTTGATCGGCCGCCAGCTTGTAGTAGGTAAACGCCTTTTGCAGGTCCTGCGCAACGCCGCTGCCGTTTTCATAGCATAAACCGAGCAGACTTTGCGCGGGCGCATATTCCTCGTCGTCTGCAAGCGCCTGTATTTCCGCAATTGCATCCGCATACTTGCCGTCGTCATAGAGCGATTTTACGGAATCATACCGCCTTTGCAACGTGTCCGCAGCGTCGGGCGCAACAGACTCTCCTTCCGGGGCAGGTGCGTCAACCGCAAATGGTATGCTTTCCAGCGCATCGGAAGATTCCGGATTGGCACATGCGGAAAGAAACAGGCATATAATCACTGTCGCCAAAGCGAAACATATGGTCTTTTTCATATGTGAAACCTCATCGTATATTTTCATTTATCATATTACATTTTTCGCCATAAAGCAATCCTGTAATCGGTTATCTGCGTCATACCAAAGCCTTGTAGAGATCGGTAAACCAACGGTAGAGTGCGCTCTCACGCAGATTCTACGCCCTTCCACGAACGATTCCTTGCAGGTCCTTTGAAATGCATGTTACAGTGTTGGCAACTCATCGCAGGAGGCGTAACGTCATGCAGGATTTTGCAAACGAACATATCGTACTTTGGGGTGATTCACTTGGAAAAGGGGTTGTATGGAACGCGGAGCGCGCGCGCTATGGCTATGCAAAGTTGTCCGCCGCCAGCATCGTCGAAAGAAAGCTCTGCTGCATAATCGATAATCGATCCAAGTTTGGCTGCACGGCGCCCATGGGGATGGAGCTTATCCGGCAAGGACTGACCAGCGCGCTTACATGCGACGCAGCGATTATTGAGTATGGCGGAAACGATTGCAATTTTAACTGGGCAGAAATCTCCGAAAGACCGAACGAGCAGCACAGGCCAAACACGCTGCCAGAGCAGTTTCGGAATACGCTTTGCGGCATGGTAGAGATGCTACGCAGCTCGTGTATTCGCCCGATTCTGATGACGCTGCCGCCAATTAACGCGGAGCGGTACTTTCGCTTTTTTGTCGGGGATACGCTAAATGCATCCAGCATTACGGATTGGCTCGGCGACGTCTGGCAAATTTATCGTTATCAGGAAATGTATTCGCTCATGATTATCGACGTTGCACGCTCGCTGCACGTGCAGTTGCTGGATCTACGTTCGCGTTGCTTGGCGATGCCGAACTTCATTCACGACTATATTTGCGCGGATGGCTTGCATTTGAACGAACAGGGACAGGTATTTGCCGGGGAACAGCTTTCCGCACTTGCGCTACAGAAAGGGTATTGCAAATAAAGCGCAAATTAACGTACTCTACTTCCGCCGAAAATACTTGCATAATTTTCTCGGATAGTGTAAGATATCATTCGTCGTGCAGCACAGTGGAGAGATGGCTGAGCTGGTCGAAGGCGCAC
>CAYPLG010000143.1:0-4289 GCA_964411535.1 uncultured Oscillospiraceae bacterium | reverse complement strand
GGAGAAGCATAAGGCCAACAAGAACGTCGGCATCCGCCCGGCATTCGAGGATGTCATCGAGGCGAACAAAGTCCTCCATATGCCCGCAAAGATCAGCGTCTGACAAGCTTCTAACCGCATGACCGAAAAGGTCATGCAGAAAGGATAATGAAATGAGACAAGTAGGAATTGTTGGCGTAGGCCACACCAAATTCGGAAAGTCCAACGTTCCGTTCATCGACATGCTGTGCCAGGCGGCGCTGCAGGCGATGGATGACACCGGTGCAAAGACCGGCCGCAAGAGCGTTATTGATCAGGTATTCGTGGGCTCGATGGGTTCCACGATGGTCAGCCGTATCAGCGGCGCGGCTTCCGCGGTTGTCGATACGCTGAACCTCCGTCCCGCGGCTGCTGAAACCGTGGAGAACGGCCCGGCTTCCGGCGCATCTGCCGTCAAGCTCGGCGTCATGGCCATTGCCTCCGGCATGAGCGATTGCGTGCTCGTCATCGGCGGCGAGGGCATGCGTGCCGTTACCGGTTGGGAAGGTACAGACTTTGTTGCGACGATGCTGCATCCCGAAGGCGAATACAAGTATGGCTGCACGCTTCCGTCGTTTGCCGGCCTGTTCACCCGCCTTTGCATGATGACGTACGGCGTTGAGAGCAAGGATCTTTCCATCGTTTCCGTCAAGAACCATGCAAACGCCTGCCACAATCCGAACGCGCATATTCAGCGCCCGGTGCTCCTTGAGCGCATCACGAACCCGGCGTACATCAACGCGACCAACCCGTTGGTTGCCGATCCGCTCCGTCAGTTCGATATGTGCCCCGTGTCCGACGGCGCGGCAGCTGTGCTGCTCGTAGCCCGCGACAAGGTAGAGGAGTTTGGTTTCGATGCAAAGCGTTTCGTCCGCATCGCGGGCATCGCTTCCGCAACCGATACGCATGTGGTTGCCAACCGTGAGGTTCCGACCGATCTGCTCGCCGTTCGTCTGAGCGCCCAGAAGGCGTACAAGATGGCGGAAATGGGACCGGAAGACATCGATGTGGCCGAGCTGCATGATGCGTTCCAGATTCTGGAGATCGTGGAATCCGAGGAGACCGGCCTGTTCCCGCGTGGAGACGGCCATCTTGCGGCACGCCGCGGCGATACAGCCATCGGCGGCAAGATGCCCATCAACCCGTCCGGCGGCCTGAAGGCCAAGGGCCATCCGCTGGGCGCCACGGGCGTTTCCCAGATTGTCGAGCTCGTCAAGCAGCTTCGCGGTGAAGCCACCGGCCGTCAGGTCGAGGGCGCGAAGACCGGTTTGGCGGTCAACTTCGGTGGATTCGGCAACAACGTTGTGTCGACCATCCTGACAACGAAGTAAGGAGGAAAGATCATGGAACAAATGTACGCCTATAAGTGCAAAAAGTGCGGCAAGCTGCATCATCCTCGTTACATCGTCTGCCAAAACCCGGATTGCGACGGACGCGAGTTTGAAGAGATCCCCCTCGAGGGACACTGCAAGCTGCTCACCTGGACCCGCGTGTACAACCTGCCTGAGGGCTATATGATGCCCTGGCTGAACTTCGGCATCGTCGAATTTGACAATGGCCTCCGCGTCACCGGTCAGATCGGCTTTGACGATGGTATCGAGGTTGGTATGGATCTCGTCGCGACGGTTGGCGTAGTACGTACCCGCCGCATCCTGTACAAGGAGACCATCGACACCGAGGAGTACGGGTTCGTCTTCCAGAAGGCATAAGCTTTCTGATGGAAGAACCCAACGCAATGGAGGCAAACGCTGCATGCAGCAGGTTGGCGCAGTTCGCAATTTCGGACGCGCGAACCGGAAGCGTGCACTCCGTATTCGACCATGCGGTCAATCTGGAGTTTGGCGAACGCCTGATCAGCGTTCTTGCGCAGCGGCGCGGCCTTGTGCCGTATGGCTGCACGGTCAAGTGCGAATGCGCGTTCCCAGCGATGGGAGTTGCGCAGGGCATGGGGGCTAGGTTGGAAAACGGGCGCATTGCGCTTGCCAACGGGCTGACGATTGACCTGAAAAAGGCGTTGGCTGTCGACCTTGCGGTCGATTCCATTGCGAAGGCAGATACAGACAATGCTTCGTCCTTTGCTTTGCAGCAGGTGATAAACCTGCTGCAAGCAGAGGGCGGAACGGATGGCTTGTCCGTACTGGTTACGGACGCCGGTACGAATGTTTATGCCGATATCCTGCGTCCGAGACTGCCGGTTCTTTTTTCGGCGGTGCAGGCGCGAGACGAGGCGGCAGCGATTGCTGCGGTTACACGCATCGCCGGTTGCGGGATTGGGCTTACGCCCAGTTCGGACGATCTGCTGACGGCATATTTTATTACGATAAGGCTGCTAAGCCGGTTCGGCCGCATGCGGGATGCGCGTCCGCTTCTTCCCAGTTTGGCGGAGGCGGCGGCACGCAAAACGAACCGCATTAGCGGCGCATTTCTGATTAACAGCGGGGATGGCCTCGCTTCCGAGGATTTTCTTTCGCTGCTAAAGCACGTATTTTTTACTGCGGACGCAGAGGCGGTTTCAGACGCCGCAAGGCGCGTTTCGCAGTTCGGTTCTACATCCGGCAGGGACATGCTCACAGGACTTGTGCTTGCCATTCAACATCATGATGGAGGGAAAAACAGTGGTAAAGCTGGAAATCCGGAAAAACGCGTATTATGATTCCGTTACCCTCATGCTTATCTCCAAGGACCTCAAAAAGCTCGACGGTATTAGCGAAGCGCTCGTCGGTATGGGTACCGATCTGAATGTGGAAATCGCGCATAACATCGGCGTAGCTACGCCGGAGTTTGACGCGGAGATCACGCCCAACGACTTTTTCGTTGCCGTGCAGTGCGAGAGTGAAGAGGCCTTTGAAGCCGCGCAGAAAAAGGTAGAGGAACTGCTCAACAAGAAGTCGGAGGCCAAGGAGGCCGCTTACTACCCGCCGACGCTTGACGGTGCGATCAAGATTGACCCCGACCTGAACATGGCGGTCATCTCCGTACCCGGACGGCACGCCGCGGATGTGGCGCAGAGCTGTCTTGACAACGACATCAACGTCATGCTGTTTTCCGACAACGTGACCATCGAGGAAGAGAAAGCGCTCAAAGAGTGCGCTTATGCAAAGGAACTCCTCGTTATGGGTCCGGACTGCGGAACAGCGATTATCAATAACGTCCCGCTTGCTTTCGCCAACGTTGTGAAGGCGGGGGACATCGGCATTGTGGCCGCGAGCGGCACAGGCACGCAGGAAGTCAGCTCCATTATCGATCAGCTTGGCTGCGGCGTATCGCAGGTCATCGGCACCGGCGGACGCGACCTCAAGAAGGAGATCGGCGGCCTGATGATGAAGCTCGGTCTGGATGCGCTTAAAAATGACCCGAAGACCAAGATCATTACGCTCATCAGCAAGCCTCCGGCCAAGGAGATTGCCACCGAAATTCTGGGGCTTGCGGCGAAGACCGGAAAGCCCACCGTCGTTATTTTCATCGGCGGCGACCGCAAGGAGATCGAATCCTTCGGCCTGACGGCGGCGGTATCTCTTGAGGATGCAGCCCATAAGGCAGTCGCGCTGAGCAAGGGCGAACCTGTCACGGATTTCGTAGAGTTCACGATGGGACAGGACAAAGCTAATGCGCTGGCCAAGGAAATTGCCGGCAAGATGGCAAAGACGCAGAAGTATGTGCGCGGCTTCTACACCGGCGGTACGCTCTGCGACGAAGCCATGAAGCTCATGATTGGCAAGCTGGGCCACATTTACAGCAACATCCCGCTTAACGCCTGCGACAAGCTGGCGGACGCGAAGGGCGGAAAGAGCAAGGAGCATACGTTCCTTGACTTTGGCGACGATGAATTCACCGTCGGCCGTCCGCATCCGATGATCGATCCGAGCCTGCGCGCAGAGCGCGTTGTAACGGACGGCAAGGATCCGGAATGTGCGGTCATTATGGTCGATTGCGTAATCGGCTTTGGTTCGCATGAAGACCCCGCTGCGGATCTTGCGGATGCGATTGTTGCGGCCAAGGCGGACGCCGAGGCGAACGGAAGGCATCTGTGCGTGGTTGCAGAGGTTTGCGGCACGGAAGGCGATCCGCAATGCCTGAGCAAGACCGCGAAGAAGCTTACCGACGCGGGCGCGGTGGTGCTGCCGAGCAACGCGCAGGCAACGCGCTTTGTCGAGCTTGTGCTTGACAACCTGCATTAAGGAGGACGCGAAAATGAGTAAACTCAACGAATTGTTCAATAAAGAACTGCATGTCGTCAACTTCGGTATCGAGTCGTTTTATCACGATCTCGT
>CAYPLG010000142.1:0-4314 GCA_964411535.1 uncultured Oscillospiraceae bacterium | reverse complement strand
CACCTTGTTTTTAAAGAACTTTTTAACCTCCTCCACAACCTGCATGGAAAGGTTCGTGCGGGAATCATACATAGTCAGCACCACGCCTTCGACGTCCAGCGCCGGGTTCAGGCTTTTGCGCACAAGCTTCACCGTGTTCATAAGCAGGGACAATCCTTCGAGCGCAAAAAACTCACACTGAATCGGCACGAGCAGCGTGTCCGCCGCCGTCAGCGCATTGAGCGTCAGAAGGCCAAGGGAGGGAGGACAATCGATAAAAACGTAATCATAGACGGATTGCAAGGTTTCAAACGCGCTCTTTAACACATGCTCCCGCGCCATCATCCCGACAAGCTCCACCTCCGCACCGGCAAGCGCAATGTCGGAGGGGATCAGCTTCAGCGTATCGATCATCGTGTCGAGCGTTGCGTTCGGTATTGGCTCTTCATTGATAATGACGTCATATATGGAGGCTTTTACATTTCCTTTATCCACGCCAAGCCCGCTCGTGCTGTTTCCCTGCGGGTCCAGATCGACCAGTAATACTTTTTTTCCGCGCTCTGCCAGACAGGCGGAGAGGTTGACGGCGGTAGTCGTTTTTCCAACGCCGCCCTTTTGATTGGCAATTGCCACAATCTTCATATGTATCCTCCAGCAACTCTTTTCGTTGCCATTATACTGAACTGCCGCTGCCTTTTCAATGTTCCACGTGAAACATTTACCGTTTGGTAATGATTCCAACAGAAAAGAATGGATTTGTTTGTTTCTATTTTACAATATATATATCGTTTATTGTTTCACGTGAAACATTTTTAAAGAACGATTGCGTATGATAATGATAGTATAATACGAATAAATGTTCGTATTTAAGAGATCTCTTTATATTTTAAAATACCTTTCACGATTGCTTCCGCCAGCTTTTTCTGATAATCGGAATCCTGCAAAAGCTTCTCGTCTTCCGCATTGCTCAAAAACCCGCATTCCACCAATACGGCGGGGCAGCTGCATTCGCGCAGTACAAAGTAATCCCCCGGATTGGCCAATCTCCTATTTTTTGCAATGGCGTCGCATACGCTGTCGATGACCTGCTGCGCAAGCTTTTGCCCTTCGCCCGAACCCGCCATATAATATGCCATTGCGCCGGAGATGCTGCTATCGGTAAAGTGATTCATATGGATACTGACGGCAAGGTCCACGCCCTCTCCGTTTAAGATGACCTTTCTTTGCTGCATATCCTTTGCCTTATCCGGTGCAAGTGCGTTCTCGTCTGTTCGCGTCATAATAACGTTAACATGATTCGCCCGTAATAGATTCTCAATCATGCGGGCAACGGAAAGATTCAGCCCGGCTTCCAGCACGCCGGTGTTGTTCCCCACTGCGCCGCCATCCGCGCCGCCGTGCCCGGCGTCAATTACAACCGTGTAAGCGCCGTCCGCGGCAACAACCGGGATCGCTTCGCTTTTCTTTTCGATCCATTCCGCCGCTCCATATACGGAAACCGCCATTGTTGCGGTGATCAACAAAGCGCCAAACCACTCCGCTAAATTCTTCCACATATGGTAAACCACCCGCCGTTTCAATCAAAAATACTTCTCACTACACCCATTGTATTCCCGGTAGCTGCATAGTTATTCCGCCGTTTTTTTCTGCATAAAGGGGTAGTTATACACGTCTTCCACCAAGTTATCCACAAAAAGAGCTTCCCATTCATCTGCTGTTAACAAGTTGTCCACATTTATCCACCATTGCATATCCATCTGTATGTGCATCGTTGCTACCCTGCATTTCATGCACACGGCACATGGTAATCCTTCTATTTTTCCACCTTTTCTCTCTTTTTCTTCATTCTTTTTGATGCCTTTGTTCTTTCTTTTTTTGTCCGCACCTCTATAAAAAGTCCTCCCCGCCATATGACAGAGAGGACTTCCACCGTTTTCTTCTATTTATTTATATCGCATGATCCACAGAATCCATATTAGAATTGTGAAAAGATGCGAACAGGCACAATTAAGTAATAAAACCCTTCCTGCTGCGCAGGGCGCAGGACGCAGGGCGAAATGCTGGTATTAAAGTCCATATAGAGCTTTTCGCCGGGAATACACTTAAGCACGTTCATGCAAAATCTGGGATTAAAGGCAATGTCCAAATCCTCTCCATGAATCTCCGCATCCATCTGCTCGTTGATATTGCCCACGAAGCTATTTGCGGTAATGGAAAGCTTGCCTTCATGGAAATGCATAACGATATTGCTGTTCCCCTCCCGCGCCATAAGCTGCGCACGGTCGATACTTTCCATCAGCTCCGCACGGTCAAGCATAACACGCGTCTTATGCTCCCTCGGAAGAATCTGCTTATAATTGATATAATCCCCGTCCAGAAGGCGCGCAACCAAGCAGGTATGGTTGATATCTACCTTGACATGCGTATCGGTAAAGGTAAGCTCTACCTCGCCTTCCGTCTCATTCATCATATTGGCAATCTCCGCAATGGATTTACCAGGCACAACAACGGTATGCTCCGGAACCGGGTTTTTCAGGGGCTCGGAACGCATGGCAAATTGATACGCGTCGGTTGCAACCATCGTCAGCTTGTCGCTGACCTCCAGCAATACGCCCGTCAAAATAGGCTTGCTATCCTCCTGCGCGACGGCAAATACGGACTGGCTGATCATTTCTTTGCAAAGCGCATGATCGAGCGTAACCGTATAACTGTCGCCAAGGAAGCGCATCTGCGGAAACTCATCAAACGCGATGCACTGTATGCTGGAATGCGCGCGGCCGCAATTGATCTCCAGCGATTTGGCGTTGAGGGAAACCTCCGCATTTGCGTCCGGCAGCTTTCGTACCATTTCACAAAAAAGCTTTGCGGGAACAATTGCTTTTCCTTCCTCCTCCACCGCGGCGGGAACGATACATTCCTTTTGCAGCATCAGGTCGGAGCATTCGAACTTTACGCCGCCTTCGGTGGCTTCCACATAGATTCCCTCCAGTATGGGCATTGTGGTTCGCGTTGGCAGCGCTTTGATAACGCTGGTCACTGCGCCGGATAGTTCCTTCGCATCCATAAAGAATCGCATCTTCGTCATCCTTTCTATATTCAAACATCCACAAAATAGGGGCACGTATATGTGTAATATCGATATTGTAAAATAGTAGTAGAAGTAGTAGTAGGCGTGCACACTGTGGAAAACCCGGTTATGTAAGAGCAGCAGTCCTTTTTGCCTGTGGAAATCCTCGTGGATGCAGGATGTTAAAAATCGGAATTCTCCACGGTTTCCATTTTCTAAACAGTCTGCACAGCAAGCCCACACAGCTTATCCACAATAATGTGGATTTATTCCGTAAGCCTGGTTTTCAAGTCCGCTATAATGGCGGATACCCCCTTGTCCTCCTGCATCATTTCCTCAATACGGCGGCAGGCGTTGATTGCCGTTGTATGATCGTTTCTTTCAAAAAGGATGCTAATGCGCTTATAGGGAAGGCCCAGCAGGCTATGGCAAAGATACATCGCAATCTGCCTCGGTAGCACAATTTCCCGGTCGCGCCGCTCGCTAAGCATGCTCTGTTCCGTAATGTTGAATCCGGCGGCAACTGTTTCCTTAATTAATTGCGGCGTCAACTGCGGCTTTTTAATCTCCGGCAATAGATCCTTTAGGGCTTCCTTTGTCAATTCCAGATTGAGCGGACGGCGCTTTAATTTGGAAAATGCGATCACGCGCGTTAAGCAACCTTCCAGCTCCCGTACGTTTGTGGAAACATGCTCCGCAATGAACATAATAATATCCCGCGGAACATCCATGTTTTCCTGCACAGCGCGATTCAAAAGGATGGCGATGCGGGTTTCTACATCGGGCGGCTGAATATCCGTAATCAATCCCCACTCGAAACGGGAGCGGAGACGCTCCTCCAGACTTGCAATTTCCTTCGGCGGACGGTCGGAACTGATGACAATCTGCTTGCTGGCGTTATGCAGGGTGTTAAAGGTATTAAAAAACTCCTCCTGCACGGATTGCTTTTTTGCAATGAACTGCACGTCGTCGATTAAAAGAACGTCCACATTGCGGTAACGGCGGCGAAACTCCATGCGCTGGTCATTCTGTATGGCCGTAATCAGATCGTTCGTAAAGGTTTCGCTCGTTACGTACATAACGCGCATGCCGGGGTTGTTTTGCCTGACGGAATGTCCGATTGCATGCATCAGATGGGTTTTGCCGAGGCCGACGCCGCCATAGATGAACAGGGGATTGTACGCGCCTGCGGGATTTTCCGCAACGGCAAGCGCCGCCGCGTGCGCAAACTGGTTACCGGAGCCTACGACAAAGGTATCGAACGTGTA
>CAYPLG010000141.1:0-4444 GCA_964411535.1 uncultured Oscillospiraceae bacterium | reverse complement strand
GTGCTTGAATGGGGTTCAAGAGGCCGGAGGTTCAAATCCTCTCACCCAGACCAGAAAAGCTCCCTTAGGTAGGGAGTTTTTTCATATCAAGAAATTGAATTCATACATACGGTTTGCGGTTTGAAGGGAATCTTTTGTGCAAACCGTTTGCGGAATGCTTGCGCTGCCCGCAGATTGCGAAAGGGAAAAGCATGACGGATTTACATCATTATGTGGAAGCTAACTGCGGAAATATCTGCCAGATTGTTGCGCAACAGAACGGGAAGATCGTTTATGAGGAGTATTGGCACGGCTTTAAACCGGATGACACGCTCCATGTGATGTCGGTGACGAAAAGCGTGGCGTCGCTTCTTGTCGGCATCGCCATGGATCGGGGCCTGATCAAGAGCATTGAACAGCCGGTGCTGGATTTCTTTCCGGATTACAGAATCAAGCGTGGCGAAAAGACCATACAGGGCGTGACAATCCGGCATTTAATGACCATGACCGCGCCGTATAAATATCGCAGCGAACCATGGACGAAGGTATGCACAAGCCCGGACTGGACGGTGGCGGCGCTCGATTTTCTTGGCGGCAAAGCCGGAATTACAGGGGCCTTCCGATACTCTACGCTCGGAATCCACATCCTGACGGGGATCGTCGCAAAGACGAGCGGCATGCAAACGGTGGATTTTGCAAATGAATATCTCTTTGCACCGATAGGCATTGCACCATACAAAAACTATGAAGCGCAAACCGCGGAAGAGCATAAGGCGTTCATCCTCTCCGGGGAACCGAAAGGACGAATTTGGTTTGTGGATCCCCAGGGTGTCGGGGCGGCGGGTTATGGCCTTTGCATCTCTGCGCGGGATATGGCAAAAATTGGCCAGCTTTGTCTTGATGAAGGAATATATAAAGGAAAACGTGTGGTTTCCGCCGAATGGGTAAGGGAAAGCACTGCGCCGCGTTTACAGTGCGGCGAAGCCTTTGCGAATATGCGTTACGGATATCTGTGGTGGACGCCGGACGACGACAGGCGCGCCTATGCCGCGCTTGGAAACAGCGGAAATGTCATTTACGTCAATCCTGAAACGCATTCCGTCATTACGGTCACCGGGACATTCAAGCCAAACATTTTTGACAGGGTACAGTTTATACAACAATATATAGAGCCGCTTCTGTAAGAGGGAAAATAAGCGGACAAAGAACGGACAATACCCGGCGGACAATACGAAGCGGCGTTGGAAGCCACTTCGCATTGTTTCTTCGGCGCAAGCGATTTTGCCGCATAATTGCGATAAAGCGTTAGCCGGTGAACTTAAACCGCGAACGGGGCGGGCCTGACGGCCGCATTCAAAACGATTCTACCGTAACACTTTCGCAACTCGCAGAACCGGACGTATCCACGCCGGCGTCTGCGCAGAAAAGCCATATGATCATCACGTTTGCACATGAAAACAACCTTAATGCTGCGCAAAGCGGGTCGGCTTGCATTCGAGATATACCGATTCCTCTTCCCGCTCGAACAGATCAATTTGCGTTTTGATCGGGATAGTCGTCTCTCCGGGCGCGAGTATTTGAATATCGGTAAAGCCGTTGGCTTTGAGCAGGGCACTAAGCGAATCGGCGTCATACATCCAACGGTGGCCCCGGAACCCGGTAATCAGCGCCTTTACATGCTTGGTAAACGCTCCGCCCCAGTCATACGCCAGCATCGTGCTTTGCACAAACGTGTCGCAATCCCCGTCGCGCAGATAAGCTTCCGCCAATCGCCGCATATCCGGTACGGAAATGCGCAGCGTTCCGTCCTCCCGCAGAACGCGCTTTGCTTCCGCAAGAAACCGGATTACGAGCGCGCGCGTCAGATGCTCAAGCATATGCGAAGTGTATAGCACATCCACGCTGTGATCCGGCAGTTGCAGCTGGTCACACTTCATACGCCGGATCGCGTGTGCATGGCAAAACTCCGCGTAGGCAATGTTATCGCCGGAAAGCAAATGCAACCGTTTTGTTACGGCCAGCAGAGCGGGATGCCGCCCAAGAAGGACCGAAAAGGAATTATCGACGTTTATTGCTCCCTCCGTGGGGCGCATGCCGCAACCAACGTTAACAACCATTCTGACGCTACCTCCTCCTATGCGATTATAGTTTAATCCATCTAACTACATACAGAATAGCATTTTTTGCAATTGTTCGCAAGCATTATTCCCAAATATTGCAGCCGGGCTTTGCGTTTCCATGGCGGCGGCCGCCGCCGCAAGAGCTTTTCGCATGCATAGAGCGCGCTGCTAGTTGCCTGTGCGCCTTGTTCGTGCGATAAGCAACCTTCATACCGGCATTCGTAGTGTTGTATGGATGTTTCTTTCTTACCGTGCGAAAACGTGCTCGGCACAACCGATTGGCGGAGAAATAACCCGCTTGACAAAACGAGTTAGACGATTTAAACTAAGCGATGGTTAGAGACGTCTAACTAAAAGACAAGCTACGGTTTGCGATGACTTTCCGAATGGAAGAATGGAGGGAGAAATGATGCCGCTTACATTGGCAAATCCCGGTGAGGAGAATCGGATCCACAAAGTGGGGGGTAATCCGGAAACGAAGCAACATCTTGCGGACCTTGGCTTTGTTGCGGGGGGAAATGTGACGGTTATATCGTCCATTGGCGGAAACCTTATTGTCAACGTCAAGGAAGCCCGCGTTGCAATCAGCCGGGAGATGGCAACGCGAATCTTTGTAGAACTCGCTTAAAAATTATGGTATGAGGAGGAGGATGCAGGATGCATACATTGCGACAGGCAAGGATTGGCGACACGGTAAAGGTTGTCAAGCTCCATGGCGAGGGCGCGGTGCGGCGCAGGATCATGGATATGGGTATCACCAGGGGCGTGGAGGTATACGTGCGCAAGGTCGCGCCGCTGGGCGATCCCGTCGAAGTCATGGTGCGAGGGTACGAGCTTTCCATCCGGAAGGCAGACGCGGAAACGATCGAAGTAGAGTAAACGAAGCTGGCCGATACCAGTCTTTTTTATGACAAATGGTTAAATGATTCTAACTTACGGGAGGCGAAATTATGGGAAAAGAAATTAGAATTGCCTTGGCGGGCAACCCGAACTGCGGAAAGACAACCCTGTTCAACGCGCTGACAGGCGCAAACCAATATGTTGGAAACTGGCCTGGCGTGACGGTCGAGAAAAAGGAGGGGAAGCTCAAAAGACATGACGGCGTTGCCGTCGTTGACCTGCCGGGCATCTACTCATTGTCGCCGTACACGCTGGAGGAGGTGGTTGCGCGCAATTTTCTTGTCGGCGAACGGCCGGATGTAATATTAAATATTGTGGATGCGACGAACCTTGAGCGCAATTTATATCTTACTACGCAACTAACCGAGCTTGGCATTCCGGTGGTCATCGCGATGAATATGATGGACGTGATGCAGCGGAACAAGGATCATATCAACACGGCGGAGCTTTCCCGCGCGCTGGGCTGCCGGATCGTGGAGATATCCGCGCTCAAGGGCGACGGCGTCATGGAGGCGGCGGACGCAGCCATTGCGGCGGCAAAAAACACCATGACCGTACCCATGCACACGTTCTCTGGCGCAGTAGAGCACGCGCTGGCGCATATTGAGGAAGCGGCGATACACGATCTTCCGGCTGAACAACAGCGCTGGTACGCCATCAAGATATTTGAGCGCGACGATAAGGTTCTGGGTCGGCTCCATATTGGAGAAGCGGTTCTTTCCCATATTGAAGAGGACATCAAAGCCGCGGAAAAAGAACTGGATGACGACGCGGAGAGCATTATCACCAACGAACGGTATCTCTATATCGCGTCCCTGCTGAAGGGCAGCTATCGAAAAGGGAACGCGGGCGGTATGTCCATATCCGACAGGATTGACCGCGTGGTAACGAACCGGTGGCTTGCGCTGCCCATCTTTGCGGTGGCGATGTTCCTTGTCTATTACATTTCCATTGGCACGGTTGGCGACTGGACTGTGAATTTCATGAACGAGACGCTCTTTGGGGAATGGATCGTTCCCGGCGTTACAGGTATTTTGGAGAGCTGGGGCATTGCCGCCTGGCTTGTCAGCCTGATTGCCGACGGTATCATCGGCGGCGCGGGCGCGGTGCTGGGCTTCGTGCCGCAGATGCTAATCCTTTTTGTTCTGCTGGCAATTCTGGAGGACGTCGGCTATATGTCCCGTGTGGCGTTCATCATGGACCGAATTTTTCGCAAATTCGGCCTGTCCGGCAAGTCCTTTATTCCAATGCTTATCAGCTCCGGCTGTGGCGTGCCGGGCATAATGGCGAGCCGTACCATCGAGCAGGACCGCGATCGCAAAATGACGATCATGACGACCTGCTTCATCCCGTGCGGCGCAAAAATGCCCATTGTTGGCTTGATCGCGGGCGCATTGTTTGGTGGCAGCGCATGGATTGCCGCATCCGCTTACTTCATCGGCGTC
>CAYPLG010000140.1:0-4665 GCA_964411535.1 uncultured Oscillospiraceae bacterium | reverse complement strand
CAAAGACGAAGGAGTTGCTGGCTTACCTTGTGGATCGGCAGGGCGCGGGCGCTACAATGGGCGAACTGATCGCGGTGCTGTGGGAGGATGCGCCGGATACTGCCTCCATGCGCAGCAACCTGCGCAATCTCATTCATGATTTGAAAAGCACATTGTCAGGTGCAGGCTCGGAGAATGCACTGGTGAAGGATCGTAATATGCTTTCGCTCAACTGCGCAGCTATCGATTGTGATTTTTATGATTTTCAAAAGCGCATGCCCTATGCCGTCAACCTCTATCGGGGAGAATATATGAGCCAGTACTCCTGGGCGGAGATCACGACGGGCAGCCTGATGATGCGTTAACCAACTCCGCCGTTTCGGAAGGACTGTTGACGCAGGCGTTTTCTTGCAGCTTTGCGCCTTTCACGTCGTACATCATTTGATCCGCCGAAGCGATCGCATCGGCAATAGCCATCTTTCCCGGTTCAAATATGGCGTATCCATAGGAGACGTGCGGCAAGCGCGGATCTAAGCGCCGCATGGTGTCGAGTTTTTTGCAGAAGCTTGTATTGCGCCTTTCTACTGAATCCAAGTATCTGCTCAGAATTACGCAAAATTCGTCCCCGCCGATACGATAGCACAGGCCGTATTTTCCATATGCGCTTTTCAATGCGATGCCCACCGCTTTCAGGCAAGCATCCCCATACGGATGCCCAAACCGGTCGTTGATGGATTTGAAGCCGTCCACGTCAAAGAAAATTACCGCTGCGCGCTGCCGGATACCGACGATTCGGTTTTCATAGCTTCTTCGGTTGAGTAACTCCGTTAGCGCGTCAATCTGCTGAATCAAATCCGCATAGTACACATAGAACAGCGTAAGCCCGATGGCGACGGTGAGCCAGACGATTTTCAATTCGCTGTTGAGAGCCTGACAAAGGATGCCTCCAAGCAGGAAAGCCAAAATGAGCAGCAGGCTCGATCTGCTTGGGCTTTGATATCGTATCCCAAAATGTACGATCTGCTTGGCAAAAAGCGCTATGCTCAACCCGTAGGCCAGATAGTATATCCAATAGAACGAACAATGCCGGTACACGTTGCCGCTGTCTACATAGAACGTGACGCCAAGCCAAATGGAAAGAAACTCAATGAGTGTGTGCAGTATAAGGAAGGATTGCACAAGGCGCTTCGATCGGATCGGATGGATTGCGTTTCCGCATACCACCGGGATCATTGGCGCAACGGACAGCTCGATAAACTTCACCAGAATATGCAGTGGCCGAAGAATCGGATTGCCGGCATTAAACAGCACGCCGAGGCACTCGCAACAGGCGGCGAGAATAACCAGCGACGCGCTGGTGATAAACCCCAGCCTTGCTTCCGCAGGGAGCGAACGGTTCTTTACGCTCAATACGGCCAATATGATGAGCGTCATGACCGTAAGCGTTATCATCGCGGTGTAGTAACTCATGTTCATATGGAACCACCGTCTGCGCAACAGAAGTGCAACAGCAAACAGGGGCAAACAACCGGTAGAAACCTTTGCAGCGCGCTGTTGCACTACTGTTGCACTCTATTTTCAAAAATCATAATCAGGTGCGATTCTCCTCTAAAGAATAATGGGGTGTTGATATGATGATCTTGGCTGTAGACAACCGCAGCGAAAAGCTGCTGGAGCTTTCCGATATTCTGCGCAAAATCTGTCCGTCGGATTTCATTCGTCCGGAGGTGGATTCCTTGATGGCGGCAAAGTACGCGTTTTTTCACCCGGTGGACGTTCTCATAACCGAGTGGAATATGAAACACATGGACGGGGTCCGCCTCGCTGCGTTCGTACGGGCAAAGTGCCCCGGCGTGCGAATCTATCTGACCGCAAGTCAGGAGGAATTTGATGATAGTGTGGAAACGTTTGATGACGTCACCGCGTTGCTTGCGCATCCCGTAACGGAGGAAATGCTTTGCGACGCGATGAACGTCCAGACTTCGCAACGTGTTGCGCCAACAGGGAATGCGTGCTTGAACGGGACTGGGTCGTAGCGCGCTGCGCAAACGTGCATCGGCGGCATCGTTCGGAATCCGAACAATACGAAGGGTGTGCCCTTAGCTTCCTCCATTTACAGATGCGAGCCGCAGAAAACAAGATATGGAAAACGGGGAGGACGTATTGCCCTCCCCGACGTTCTTGTTACGAAGCTAAATGCTCTTACTCGGCTTCGCTCGCGTTCCCCACATACTGCGCCTTGCCAAATGCGAGGATGTACGCAAATACGGTGTGGAGCAGCCACAGACCAACGCCAAAGCCGGTTCCCTTGCCAAAGGACTTGGCCAGTTTGAAGTTCAACTTGGCGCTCAGCACCGCAGCCACAATCATCAACACCAGCGAGAGAATGGCAAGCAGCACATTGGTTTGTCCCGACTGTTGGAGATATTGGCTGATGCCGGAGGATACGGCGGTACAGATGACCGTGATCCAGAAATAGATAGGCTTCCAGCACAGGCTGCAAAGAACATGTCCGTTATACAGCGGAACGATGGACTTCCAGCCCGGCTGCCCCGCCTTTTTGAAAATCTTCCACCAGGCAGCGATGGATAGAACAAAAAGCACAGCGAAAAAAATGGCGACGGTAGCGGTGACGCCGACGGCCCAAGCAAACCCAGACTCATTAGACATATTGATTCTCCCCTTTCGTATTCTATGCGTTGAGCGTATTCGAAAAAGTGCAACAGAAGTGCAACAGCTTATTGGCACAACCGAGAATTTGTTTCCTGTTGCACTTCTGTTGCACAAACTCGGCTAAGTTGCGGGTAAATCAATCAGACGCATGAAATCCGGGGCGTCAATCGAATGTGGAGAAAGACCAGCCGTTTCAATTTAGTAGAAATTGATGGGGAGGAACTATGAAGGAACTGCTAGCAAAGGCCGGGAAAGAGATTTTTCTGTACCGGCAGGATATGAAACCCATATGGCGGTTTTGCGCGGTGACGCTTGCCATATTTGTCGTGGCCGCTGCCGTGCATCTCAACTGGCAGGGCGGCCTTGGGGGCAAGACACAGCCGCTTGACGAGGTAACCACGTTTCAAACGCTGTCGCTTAGCACGTTGGACGGCGGAACGTTCACCGCGGAGGACCTTGCCGACTATGACCTGATCGTCGTGGATATATGGGCGACATGGTGCTTCCATTGCGTGGAGGAAATGCCGAACGCGGCCCAGTTTTCCGACTCGCTTGAGACCGCATTTCCGGATAAAAAGGTGCTGTACATGGGCGTGTGTACGGATCTTGTGGACGCAGAAGGCAATTGGAACAAGGAACTTATCAAAGCTGCGCAGGACATTTCGGCGAATGCCAACGTCCACTATCCCCAGCTCATTGCGGACAAGGCGTTCAACGACGATTTTACCATGCTCTACGCGCAGGGGCTGCCCGCGATCTTCTATCTGGATGGGCAAGGCAACATCCTGCACCAAACCGGCGGCCTTTCCGGTACCGGTTACGCATTGCAGGTTCGCAACCTGCTGGACGCCCAGCAAGGAGGAAATGATGAAAAGTAACGAAAGAAAGCGGTATTGCGTCGGCGCGGGCGTCCTCATAGCGGGGCTTGTGCTGATGGCTGTCGGAATACGGCAAGGCGAAATGATCGTCGTGATGCAAAAGGCAATTCAAATTTGTATGGAATGTATAGGGATAGGCTGATATGGAAACGAAAGCAAAGAAAGATAGGAAGCCCAGCACGTTCCGCCACTGGTTTCAAGCCGCGTTTTTCGCACTGACCAACGGCTATGCACAGGGCTTTGTCAAGGGAAAAATCTATAGTGGCGAGAACAAGGCGCTCTGCGTGCCGGGGCTGAACTGCTACTCCTGTCCGGGCGCTTACTACGCTTGCCCCATCGGATCGCTGCAGGCGGTGTTGAACAGCCGAAATTTTACCGTCTCCTGCTATGTGTTCGGCTTTATCATGGCGGTTGGCGCGTTATTTGGCCGTTTGGTCTGTGGGTTTCTCTGCCCGTTTGGCCTTGTGCAGGATCTGCTGTATAAAATCCCGTTCTTTAAAAAACTGAAAAACCTGCCGGGGCATAAATATCTAAAATATCTGCGGTATGTGATGCTAGCAGTGTTCGTGCTGCTGCTTTCCGGCCTGATCGTTAACGACGCGGGTACGGGCAAGCCGTGGTACTGCGAATACATCTGTCCCAGCGGCACGCTCTTTGCGGGCATTCCGCTGGTTGCCGCAAACCCCGTTTTGCAGGCCAGCGTCGGTTGGCGCTTCGCGCTTAAGATCGCCATTCTCGTGGTGATCCTGCTGCTGTCCGTGCTGAGCTTCCGGCCGTTTTGCAAGTATCTTTGCCCGCTTGGCGCGCTGTACGGAGTCTGCAACCCCATCGCCTTCTACCGCTACCGGGTGAATACGGAGAAATGTGTTTCCTGCGGAGTCTGTCAAAAGGCGTGCAATATGGATATCCGGGTATGGGAGCATCCCAACAGCACCGAGTGCATTCGCTGCGGGGAATGTAAGGCCGCCTGCCCGACCCATGCCATCACCTCCACCTGGGAGGACTGGAAGAATCGGCTCGGCAAGGACTTGCCGGAGGAAGCGCTCGCCGAACAGGCTGAAGCCGGTAAGAGCGCGAAGAAAAAATCCAAGCTGATCGCGCCGGAGGAAAAGAAGAACGCCCTGCGGGTGATCCT
>CAYPLG010000139.1:2397-5218 GCA_964411535.1 uncultured Oscillospiraceae bacterium | reverse complement strand
TTCGTCACCGCGTCAAAAAGCAGCGTGCCGCGTTCCCCCTGTATCTCGTTTGCCTGTCGTCCATCCGCAATCTTGGAGTACCCGACGTTGGCAAGCATTCCGTCATACACGCACAGCGCTTCGCCTTGTGCGTCCAGCCCGTTATGCAGCCGCTGCGAAGCAGCCAGAACCTGCTGCGGGGCGCCAAATAGCGACACAAGCAGGTTGACGCAGTACACGCCGATATCCATCAGCGCGCCGTTGCCAAACGACGGATCAAACGCGTTCTCCACAATCCCCCGCTTAAACTTGTCATAGCGCGAGGAGTACTGGCAGTAGGACAGCGATACGCGGCGAACCGTGCCCACCGCAGGCAGCGCCTTTTGCAGCGCGCGTACGCCCGGCGTAAACGCCGGCCGCATGGCCTCTAAAATAACAAGGTCTTTTGCGTCCGCAATCTCGCACAGCCGCGCAAAGCGTTCTTCGGTCAGGCATGCAGGTTTTTCAAGCAGCACATGCTTCCCGGCCATAAGCGCCGCTTCCGCCTGCTCATCATGCAGCCGGTTCGGCGAAGCAATATAGACCGCGTCGACATCCGGCAGGGCAAGCAGCTCATCAAGCGAAGTGCAGCGTGTTGCAGCATCACCGCATGCCTTGCAAAACGCTTCCGCCGTATCCGGCCTGCGGGAGTACACCGCCACAAACGCATAGTCCGGCAGTGATCGCCCCGCACGCACAAACTCCTTGGATATGAAGTTCGTTCCGACGATACCAAACCGCATCGCGCTTACATTTTGTCCAGGTAGGCCGCGCCGATTGTCCCCGCGGCGTTGCCGAGCGCAGCCTTGATTATCGGCGGCGCGCCAATAATATCATAGGCGAACACGTATTTCTTGACCGCCTCGTTGACCGGCTTAAGCAGCGCCGCATCCTGCGCGGACAGCCCGCCGCCCAGCAGCACGACCTCCGGCCGGAAAACGTTGATAAGCCCGCCGATGCCGTTTGCCAGATACCCGATGTACTGCTCCACAACGCGTTTTGCAGCCGGGTCGCCCTTCTTGGCGCATTCAAACGCCGTTTTGCCGGAAACCGCGCCTTCCTCCGCCGCATACGCATGCATGGCGGAATCGGGTGCAGCCTCCATGGCTTCCTTCGTCTGCCGGATAAGCGCCGTTACCGAGGCATACGCCTCCAGACAGCCGCTGATGCCGCAGGTGCAGTAGGTGCCGCCGGAAACAATCGGCGTATGCCCAAGCTCCGTCCCCATGCCGTCCGCACCGCAAAACAGTTTGCCGTCGAGAATTACGCCGCCGCCAACGCCCGTGCCAAGCGTAAGCATGATCACGTTCTTTGCGCCCTTCGCCGCGCCCGCAATCGCCTCGCCGATGACCGCGCAGTTGGCGTCGTTGCCGATATAAACCGGCACCGGCAAGTGCTTTTCAAGCTCTTCCCGAAGCGGTACGTCGCGCCAGTTCGTATTGTTGGAAAATACCAGCCGGCCGGTATGCGGGTTGATACAGCTCGGCGTACCGACGCCGACACAGGGAAAGTCCGTAATTGCAAGCCCGGCCTTGTCCGCAACGCGGCGCGCGGCCTCCGCCATGTTCGCAACAACCGTGGAAAACCCCTCCCCGGTCGGCTGCGAATAGGACTGGATAATATGATATTGCTCGTCCACAAGGCCGGCCTTGATCGCCGTGCCGCCAAGGTCGATGCCGATGCGATAGTTCATCCCCTTATACCCCCTGTTTGCAATGCTTACACGCCTACGCGCTTCAATGTGTTATCCACAAAGCACTTTGCGCGCTCTATATCGCCCTCGTCAAGATGCTCGATGATCAAAGGAATATTCGGATGCGACTTGGCCAGAAGCTGCACGTACAGATCGTAGTCCAGTACGCCAAGCCCGGCTGCGGGCAGTTCTACGCCGCCGGAACCGCGGAAGGAATGCGAAGCGTCCGCATCGATGTCCGCGTGCTTTTCCGACGTATCCGTTGCAAGCTTGATATCCTTCGCGTGCGCAATCTTCATGTACGGCGACAGGCGGTCAAATACATGCGTAAGCGTGCCGCCTATATCGTGCATGGCAGCCTCGTCAAAGTAATTTGTCGGGTCGCAGATCAGCCCCACATGTTCGCTGCCTACATCCGCGAACATACGCTCGATCTGTTCCACCGTGCCAATGACGTTGTTCACGTAATTTTCCACGATAAACGTCGCGCCCCAATCGGCTGCGTAATCCGCAAGCTCGCGGATAATGGCGATGGTTTCGTCATAAACCTCGGCCGTGCTGTTCCTCGGATCGTATACCCAGTCACTCTCGATATTGTACGTGCCCGTCTCGCTCGCCACGTACGGGCAGCCCAGATCCCGCGCATAACGGAGCATCATCTTTAGATAATCAATGTTCTGCTTCCGCTTTACCGGATCGGGGTGAATAAAGTTCGTATAAGCCGAAACGGCAATCACCGGCAGGTTCGCATCCCGGAACGCATCGCGAATCCAATGCGCCTTCTCCTTCGTCATCGGCTCCTTGGTGGAATCAAAATCCTTAAAGGATACATCGAGCTGTACGCAGTTGAAGTCCGTGGCCTTAATGCGCCGAATCGTCTCCTCCATCGTATAGGGATAGTACCCCGTGAAAATGCCAACGTTAATCATGTAGCTTCCTCCTGTACTATTTTTTCAATCGGTGGGCAGCAAAAGCTCGGACAACCGCACCGCGCGGCGCTCGGCAATGGATCGGTAGCATGCCTCCACGCAGGCAATCGTGCGGATGTTGTCGCGCGCGGAGATAGCAGGCGCGCGATCCTGCTCGATGGCGCAGAGCAAATCGGCCATC
>CAYPLG010000139.1:0-2387 GCA_964411535.1 uncultured Oscillospiraceae bacterium | reverse complement strand
GTGCCCTCGAATGCATCCGGGAACCAGACCGTGTCCCACTTGGGCTCCACCCACTGATGCGGATAATTCTTCGACGTAAAGCGCAGCGTGGACGGGCAGCGCGCGGGATACTGCGGCCAGCCGATCGTGCCCTCCGCCATGCCCGCCGTACCCTCGACGCGCCAGCGGATGAAGATATCCTTCTCGCAGGGCTCCTCCGGCCAGGCCCAAACGTCGTCAAGCGAAGTCGCCATAAACCCGTTTTCGTACTGGAAAGTGTACTGCGTAATGCCGTCGACATGCGGGAACTTGCTGCGCGGGTCGGTGCGGCATACGCAGGTAATATACTCCGGATCGCCGAACAGAAACCGGAAAGCGTCCACATGATGGATGCCCATACCGAAAATCTCCAGCTTGTCATACTCGGTCAAAAACGTCTGCCAGTGCGGAATGGCGCGCATCTCAATCGTGGCCAGCACCGGTTCGCCAAGCTCCCCCGTATCCAGCAGGTACTTCAGCGCCCGCATAGACTGGTCGCACCGCATGTTGGAGTTAACGGCGATTTTCTTCCCGTTCTCCTCCCCAAGGCGAACGATTTCGCGCGCGTTGTCAAGCGACATCTCAATCGGCTTTTGGCATAGAATACCGCGGACATGCGGCTGCTGCACGGCCTGCCGCACAATTGCAAGCTGCTGATCCGGCGGATACGCAATGTCCACAACCTCGATGGATTCGTCCGACAGCATCTCCTGCCAGGTATCGTACACTTTGGGTATCGTATGCCTTTTGGCAACCGCCGCTGCATGCGCAGGCGTACGCGAAGCGATTGCAACGGGATTGAAGCCCGCGTTTTTGTAGGAAACCAGGTGGCAATCCGCCATGATAAAACCCGAACCGATGCAGCCGATGCGCCAATCCTTCCTCGCCGGACTAGCATACTTCGTTGCGTCAATCAGTGAATGCAATATCTTTTCCAATTGTGCGGCTCTCCTTTACATCGTATAGTTCTGTCTAAAACGTCTTATTTCTTCGCCGCCAGTACGGAGGCAAACTCCGTATCATCCGTAATCTCCGGCAGGGTCAGCGTTCCCTCGGCTTCGCGCTTTCTTGCATCCGCCATCATGGTCACGGTGCGCGTGCAACCGAACCGGGAACCGCCGACAGCCTTGACAAGCAGCGCGTCATCCAGCGCACGCACGCCGCCCGCAGCCTTGACCTTCATACGCATGGGCGTGTTCGCGCGCATGAGCTTCAGATCGTGAATGGTCGCGCCGGAAGGCGCATAGCCGGTGGAGGTCTTTGTATAATCTGCGCCTGCGCGGTCGCAGATATGGCAAGCTTCCGTCTTCTGCTCGTCGGTCAGGTATGCGTTTTCCAAAATGACCTTGACGAGCACGTTCTTTTCGTGCGCCGCCTCCACAACCGCGCGAATGTCCTTTTCCACATACTCGTAATCGCCGGAAACAAGGCGACCGATATTGAGCACCATATCGATCTCAACGCAGCCCTGCTCAATGGCGCGCTTTGCTTCATAGACCTTTACGTCGGTCAGGTTCGAACCGTGCGGAAAGCCGATAACGGACGTGACCTTCACGTTCGTGCCCTTTAGCATTGTATTGGCCAGCGTTACGTCGCAGGGACGCACGCATACGGAAACGCAGTTGTACTCCTTTGCAATTTCCAGGCCCTTTTTGATCTCCTCCGTCGAAAAGGCGGGGTTTAACAGGGAATGATCGATCATATCCGCAATGTCTTGCGCTTTCAGTGTGTTCATCGTGTTGTTACTATCCTTTCGTGATTCAAAATTACGGTACGGCGCGGCACAAATGAAACGCCTATGCCGCGCCGGCCATGCGTTACATATACTGCTTCATGAAGCGGTATGCCTGTTCAATGCCCTGCTTGACGTCCGCCGGGCAGCTTTCAAACGCGCGATCCTCCACCTCGATACAGGCGGCGCCGCTATAACGAATGTCGTTGAGCGCGGACACAAACGCGCCAAAGTCCACACCGCCCATGCCCGGCAGCTTCGGCGAATGCCAAAGCGTCGGATAGGAGAAGTAGCCATAATCGTCAAGCTTTTCCTGATAGATTTTGATATCCTTAAAATGCACATGGAAAATCTTGTCGGCAAACTCGTATACGGGCTTGATATAGCTTGCGCCGATCAGGTACGGATGCGACGGGTCATAGTTGAGTCCCAGGCTGTCCGAAGGTATGCGCTTGAACATCTCTCTCCAGATTGCCGGCGTGCAGGCAAGGTTGTTGCCGCCTGGCCATTCATTGACGGTGTACAGCATCGGGCAGTTCTCGATACCGATGCGCACGCCCTTCTCCTCCGCATGGCGTACGATCGGAGCCCAGACCACCTCGAACTTATCCAGATTCTCTCCAACGGTCTTCGTCTT
>CAYPLG010000138.1:0-5272 GCA_964411535.1 uncultured Oscillospiraceae bacterium | reverse complement strand
ATGCAGGGGCGCCGGAGGTCGAGATAGCGGTATTTTAGCCGCTGAAGCTCGCTTGCATTGCAGGCGTCGTCCACCTCGATCGGCGGCGTTTCGCTCTCGCTCAGAATCTTAAACTCGGTAACGGCGATTTCCAGCTCGCCGGTCGCCATATCTTTGTTCACCATATTGCCCGTGCGCAGCACGACTTTTCCGCGTACGGCAAGCACAAATTCGCTGCGAATCGACAGCGCGCGCTTATAGTCGCTTTCCGACATCGTGCTCTCGTCAAACACGATCTGTATTAAACCGCTCCGGTCGCGCAGTTGAATGAATATGAGCGCGCCCAGATCGCGGCGCACATTCGTCCAACCCATCAACGTTACCTCGCGGCCAGCGTCCGCAGTTGTCAGCTCCGTGCAGTAACAGGTCCGTTTCCAACCACCCAGCATTTCGCCCATGTTTCATTCTCCTCTCAGTACCGCAAATATCGCTTCCGCCGTCAATGGCGTTTCCGTTTCCACCGCATCGCACATGCGCTTTACCTTTCCCGTACCGTTTGCAAGCTCGTTATCGCCAAGCGCGATAACATACCTTGCCTTGATCTTATCGGCATACTTAAACTGCGCCTTAAAGCTCCGCCCGACATGATCGATCTCGACGGCTGCGCCAAGTTTGCGCATCTTGGTTGCAAGCGTAAACGCCGCAAGGTTTGCCGCCTCCCCCTGCGAAGCAATGTACAGATCATAACGTACGGGCACGGGCACTTCAATGCCTGCGTTCTCCATCAACAATAGCAGCCGCTCCATGCCGAGGCCGAACCCCACGCCGGGCGTCGCCGGCCCGCCGATATCGGAAACGAGCCCGTCATACCGCCCGCCGCCGCAAACGGTGCTCTGCGCGCCAAGCTTGTCGGAAACGATTTCAAACACCGTCTTGGTGTAGTAGTCCAGTCCGCGCACAAGCGTCGGCGTCAGTTCGTAGCTTACGCCCATTGCATCAAGCAGCTTTGTCAGTGTATCCAGATGTGCGCGGCAGTCGTCGCAAAGATATTCCTGCACGCTCGGCGCGCCCTTGGCAATCTCTATGCATCTGTCGACCTTGCAGTCGAGAATGCGCAGCGGATTCTGCTCATACCGCGTTTTGCAGGTTTCGCAAAGGTTGTCGTACTGCGCGGCAAGATACTGCTTGAGCGCCTCGCGATACCGCGGGCGGCAGTCCGGGCAGCCGATGCTGTTGAGCCGCACGGAAAGGCCGGTTACGCCGAGCGTCGAAAGCAGCTCCAGCGCAACGGCGATGCATTCCGCGTCCGCGCTTGGCTTCGCCGCCCCGAACATTTCCACGCCAAACTGATGGTGCTCGCGCAGCCTGCCCGCCTGCGGGCGCTCATAACGGAACACCGGATTGTTTACATAATAAATCTTCGTCGGCTGCGCGTCGGCATACAGGTTGTGCTCGACAAACATGCGCACGATGCCCGCCGTGCCTTCCGGTTTCAGCGTAATGGAACGCTCGCCCTTATCGAGGAAGGTATACATCTCCTTCTGCACAACGTCCGTGCTATCGCCAATCCCGCGCAAAAACAGCTCGGTATGCTCGATCACCGGCGTTCGCGCCTCCAGAAAGCCGTATTTATGCGCAATGCTGCGAATCAAATCCTCAATATACTGCCAGCGATAGCTCTGCTCCGGCAATACGTCCTTTGTGCCCTTTGGCGCAACATAGGTTCCCATGCGTTCCCTCCGATTTTCCTCATATAAATGCGCGGCGGCACCGGCTTTTCACCGTGCCGCAACACGACATAATTGTAAAACTGCACTGATTATACGCGTGTTTTGGCGTATCTGTCAATCCAGGAAGAAGCGTCGCTTCTCCTCCAATAACTGCGGCAGCTTTCCGATATAGGTCGGCACATCCTTTGGCGCGGGCAGCCGCTCTATGCGGTGCTCTCCGGAGAATACGCGCTTCGTCATGGCGCCCGCTCCGTGCGAAAGAATACTCGCCGTCTCCTCCATCATGTCAACGTTATAGATACACTCCGTTCCCGCGCGCGCGTACCCGACGTTTTCCAGATTGCCGCGCATGTACTTCTGCCGGTACATGTAGTAGGGGCGCATGGCGAGCGTTTCCGCAAGCGAACGCCCCGTGTCAATCATACGCGACGCATCCTCCGCAGAGGGCAGCGGGTATGCGTCCATCTGCGCCTTCAGCCGCGACGAGCGCTTGATGGCCAGCGCGTGCACCGTCAGATTGTCCGGCTGAAGCTTCGCAATTGCCTCGCAGGTGCGCGCCATATCCCCCGTTCCTTCGCCGGGCAGACCGGCGATTACGTCCATGTTGATGCAGTCGAAGCCAACGTCCCGTGCAAGCATGAACGCGTCTACCGTTTCCTGCACGGTGTGCGCCCGGCCGATGCGGGAAAGCGTTTCGTCGTTCATCGTCTGCGGATTGATGGAGATACGGCGCACGCCAAAATCTCGCAGTACAGCGAGCTTCTCCCGGTCAATGGTATCCGGCCTTCCGGCTTCCACGGTGCATTCCGTGCCGAACCCGCCGTATGCATTCAATGCAAAGGCAAGCAGCTCCGAAAGCTGTCCGGCCGTCAGCACTGTGGGCGTGCCGCCGCCAATATACATCGCGCGCACGCGCCGCCGCGCCTGCCGCACAAGCGCAGCCCCCGCCTCAATGTCCGTTCGCAGCGCCGCAAGGTAATCGGCAAACAACGCTTCCCCGCGCAATACCTCGGAGGCAAACGAGCAATACAGGCACCGCGTTCTGCAAAACGGAATGCCGATGTAAATATCGATATCCTCCGCGCGGACGCTCTCCACCATCGGGCGCTGTACGCGGCAGATTTCCTCCGCAAGCGCCAGCTTCTCCGGCGAAACGTCAAAAACCTGCAAAAACTGCTCTCGCGCAGCCGCTTCACCGCCCTCTGCGGCAAGCTCGCGGAACAGCTTCGTGGGCCGGATACCGGTCAGCGATCCCCAGGGTGTCTCCACATCCGGATACAACCGCCGCAGCAGCGCAAATACGATCAGCTTAATCTGCCGCTTCTCGTGCTTTTTTACCTGCATCGGCTCGTCGTTTGCAATGGAAAATGCAGTATGCATCGTTTCGCCGCCCGCGGACGCAAGCAGGCGGTATGCACGCCCCTCGCGCTGCAATTGCACGTTGACAACCAACGTGCAGCCGCTTTCCTGCAAATGCGGTTCGTCAAGAAGCGCCGTCTCAACAATGCCGAGGAAAAGCATAATTTCCTCGGCAATATCGTTGCGGTATTCCGGCCGGTTTGTGATGATGCCTACCATTGGTTGTCGCCGCCGTATTTCATGAAAGGATTGCATGCGCGTTCATGCGCTAGCGTCGTGCTCTCGTCATGTCCGCAGTATATCGTGTAATCGCCGGGAAGCGAAAACAGCTTTTCCTGAATGGACGTATACAGCTCCCGCTGCGAACAGCCGGGAAAGTCCGTGCGCCCGACGCCCTCGCAAAACAGTGTATCGCCGCAGAATATAACCCGTTCGGCGGGGAGCACATAGCTTACGCCGCCCTTCGAATGCCCCGGTGTATGCAGCACGCGGATATGGAGTCCCGCCGCGTCAAATTCATCCCCGTCGTGCAGCAGTACGTCCGCCTCTGCGGCAACCAGCGGGTGCCCTACCAGATACGAAAGGCTCTCCCGGTTGCTGGCAAGGCACTTGCCATCCTCCGCATGGATATATACCTTCGCGCCCGTCTCCTGCTTGAGCGCCGCAACGCCGCCGATGTGGTCAAAGTGGCCGTGCGTAATGAGTATATGCGTACAGCAAAGGCCCTCGTCGCGCAGGCGCTCTATCACAGGCTCCGCCTCGCCGGGGTCGATTACGATACAGTCTTTCGTTTCCTCGCCGCCGATGATATAGGTATTCACCGCCAGCGCGCCGCATTTGAGCCATAGCAATCGCATCAGAACATCCTCCTGGAATCCAACAGAATCGTGTGCGGGCCGTCGTTGACCAGCGACACCTGCATGTAAGCCTGAAACTGCCCCGTCTCCACCGGCACAGCCTTCTGCATCCGGCTTGCTGCGTACGTATACAGCGGAATCGCAGTCTCCGGTCGCGCGGCGCGGATATAGCTCGGCCGTCTGCCGTGTCGCGCATCCGCGCAAAGCGTAAACTGCGAAATCAAAAGAACGCTCCCGCCGATATCGCATACGCTGCGGTTCGGAACCTCGTCCGCATCGTCAAATACGCGAAGGCCCGTTACCTTGTCCGCAATGTAGTCCGCGTCACGCTCCGTATCGCCTTCCTCTACGCCCAAAAACACCAGCAGCCCCCGCTCGATTGCGCCGATTGTCTCGCCCGCAACCTCTACGGAAGCACGGTTCACCCTCTGCACCACAGCACGCATGGATACGCTTCTCCTATCGATTCATGCGATAGACCTCGTCTACGCACTTCAATTTCTTCAAATTTTTGATGATCACATTCAACTGTTCGGTATTCGTCACGGTAAACGACATTTCCATTACATACTTGCCGTCCGCGGCAGGCTTCCCGTTGATGCCCAGAATGCTGACATTCAGGCTTGAAAGCTGCAACGAAATATCCGATATCGTGCCCGGCCTGTCCTCCGCAACGATCTGTACGGAAGCGTCAAAGCTGCTCTTCGTGTTGATTGCCCACCGGACGTCCACAATGCGGTCTTCCTCCGCACGCAGGTTCGCGGCGTTTGGGCAGTCTGCCCGGTGCACGGACACGCCGCGGCCGCGTGTAATATAACCGATGATCTCATCCCCCGGAAGCGGGTTGCAGCAATTGCCGAAACGAACCGCCATACCGGGATTGCCCATTACGATAATGCCGTTCACCGGCACATGCGTCCTCGCCGGTTCCTCCTCGCCGTTCTTCTTCAACCGCTCTGCAAGAGCGTTTGCCTTGGCTTCCTTCTTGGCAAGGTCCATAAGCTTATGCAGCACCTGCCCGGAGGAAATGCCGCCAAAGCCGATTGCGGCGTACAGGTCGTCAAGCGCGCTCATATGCAGCCTGGCAAGCAGAACGTTGTAGTATTCCGGTTTCACCAGCTCTGAAAGCTGCTGGCTCTGCCGCTTTGCCGTGTCCTCCAGCATCTCGCGCCCGCGCGTAACGTTCTCTTCCCGATTCTCCTTCTTGAACCATTGCCGGATCTTATTGCGCGCCGATTGCGTCTTTACGATCTTCAGCCAGTCAAGGCTTGGCCCCTGTTGGCTGTTCGATGTAATGATCTCGACCATGTCGTTGGTTTTCAGCTTGTAATCCAGCCGTACAATCGC
>CAYPLG010000137.1:2045-5287 GCA_964411535.1 uncultured Oscillospiraceae bacterium | reverse complement strand
CCGCCGTTGACGGTGCTCGCCGTTTTGTTGTTCTTGTTGCTGCCGTAGCTGACGGGGCCCTCCGTGAACATATCCCCGGAAAGCAGCCTGTTGGCGTTCTCCTCCGTCGTGGATACGCCGCTGCCGTACTTTTGCAGCATACGGTCGATATCCGCGCCGACCGCCGTTGCGATGCCCTCGCTGTCGTCCGCATCAAAGGTCGTCGCCGTGATGAGCGCCTTTCCGGGCAGATTCGCCCGCCCGAAAAAGTCCGCCTGCACGGTGCTGAGCGGAATATTCACGCTGACCGCCGCGCCCACCGCCGTGCTGTTGCCGGCAGAAAAACCGCTTGCCTTCGTCAGCGTTTCGCCCTGCTGCGCGGCGCGCACGATCATCTGGTACCCGGTGTCCACGTCGCTCGCTTCGCCGTCGGCGTTGGTTTCGGTGACGAGGATCGTGCTTGCGCCCGTTAGTGTGACAACCACATTCTCTGCGATTTGCGCAAGAATGTCATTGTAAATGAGGCTCACAGCGGCGGAAGCGTCGACTGCGATGTCCTTTAGCTTCGTCGCCGCCTTCGTCGTCGTCGAGGTTTTGCCCGCGGTACCGCCCGTACCGCTGCCCGTGCCGCCAGTCGTCGCCGCAGGCTGTTCCGTCGCGCCCTTGATGGGATCGACGCCGCTGACTGAAACGGTTTCGCCGTTATGCGCGCCGTCCGCAGTCACGGAGAGCGTCGCAGCATCCACCCTGCGGTTTTTGCCGACAGTCGCCGTTACCTCCATCGTGCCGACAGTCAGCGCAAACGCCGCGCCAACGCCAACGCTTTTGCTGGAGCCGCTGTCCTGCTTCTGCTGCGTCGAGGCTGCGGGCGTTGAACTGCCCGTGGTCTCGGCAAGCTTCGTATAGTACGCCGCGACGGAAACGCCCGCATCGTTTGCGTCTGTCACGTCCGGCATATAGAACAGGTACACGTCCGCATTGAGAACCGCAGCGGAGCTGTCCTTGACGGTAAGCGCCTTATGCGGCTCCGATTCCGTTTTCCCCTTCGCCGTATACCAGTACTCTACCTTGTCAAGCCTATAGCCAGCCAGGTTTTTGACGGTCACCTGCACGGTATCGCCCCACTTGGCCTGCTTCGGCGCAGTGATGGTTAACTCGTCACGCAAAGGCGTAGGCGCGCTTTCTGCCTCACTGTCCCGCTTGGACAACAGCGTTACGACATTCTTAAGATTCTCCTGGAAGTCCACGACCGCAACGATCTTCGTGCCGTCCTTCAAATCCGTCGCAACGGCCTTACTGATCGAAAACGCATACGTCCCGTCAGCGTTCTTTGTCACACTTGCGGTAGCGGTCTCCTCCGACTCGGTCGTTCCAACCAGCTTCGTATATCTAAGCGTGATCGGTACAGCCGTGTCGATAATATAGCCCTCGTCCGGTTTGAGCGTTACATTGACAACATCGGCGTTGTCCGCATCCCGTGCCGCTGTCGCGCTTCCGCCGAGCGGGGAGAGTGAAATTTCCGCAAATGCATTCGTGGGATCGGTTTCGTCCCCGTCCACAGCAACCGTGCGGCGCTCCGGCGTTGTGGTATCCGTGCCCTTGCCCGCGCCGAGGTTCTTGTTCGGCGTACCGTCGCGCGAAATCGCGCTTGTGGCGGTCGTATCCTCATTCTGCATGGAGTACGCTTCGATAAGAACGTCGCCCGTCACCACGATATCGCTGTTTTGCATCGCATCAAGCGCCAGCGCGTTCGCCCGTGTCGTACCCACGACCACGGCCAGCGCCAGGCTGCCCGCCACGCCAACGTCCGTCGCGCCCGCACCGGAAACGGCGGTCGTCACGATGGTGTGCTGCCGCTCGTTGACCTCTTCGGCGGCAAGCTTTACATCGAGCACAGTCGTAAGCGCGTCAATAGCGGCGTTGGTCAGCGCCTTGCCAAGGTTCGACAACGCGGACTTCAGATTCTGTTGAAGCGCCAGCCCGATGTTGCCCTTCTGCAAGAATGCCGTAAGCTGTTCGATATCCACAAGGCCGTCGGTGAGTATGTCGGCATACTCCCGAATGATATTGGTCGGGCCTTCCAGCAGGGCTGTAAGCTTTTCCTGCATGGGCGCCCGTAAAACCGTATCTACATTAATACTGTCCGGAAGATACTGCCGCGCCAGCTCGGTAAGCACCGTTCCCATCGCGGTCAACAGGCTGTTCTTCAACCCCGGAATCAGCTGGGTTTTAATGGTATTGGCAATCACGTTGCTGACGGAGGTCGTCGTGTCGCCGACGGGGGTTCCGTTCGCATCCAGTACCGTTACGCCCTGCGTCGGCGGCTTTGCGCCCATATTGGAAACGACGCTAAGCAGATTTTCTTTGATAATATCTAGAATTATGTTCCCAACGTCTGTCACAAGTTTGCTGCCCAAGTCCGGCAACGCGCCCATCAGCGCATCGCCCATCCGCTGTTTGAACACGGCAGCGAAGCTTGCAAAATCCGCTCCCTCCTGCACGCCCATCTTTGCAAATAGTTCGGAAAGCCCGCTTTTGAGCGTATCGGGAATCTCCTGAAGCGCCATTAGGAAGGACTGGATGTTGTTGGTAATCTTGGTGATCGGATCTTCGCCCTGCATGATTTCAGCAAGTCCGGTGCCTGCAACGAGATCCTCGGCAACCTTGCCAAGCGCAGTGGTCAGGTCATCAATCAGCTTTGCAATCGCGTTCTCGCTGCCGTCCTCGTTCTCGAACAGCTCCTCAATGCCGATGGCCGCTATGGCTTCGTCGATGAGCTCGCGCAGGATGCGCGTAATGAAGTTCTGTTCCTCCGCCTTGTCCTGCTTCGCCTCCGCTTTTTCTGCGGCGGTCTTCTCCTCCCAGACGTCGGCGCGTACCGTAAGGCTGCCCGCCTCCGCCGTTGCGCGGCCGAGGAATGCTTCATTTATATAGGTAACAACGTTGATGGCAACCGCAACGCCAACGCCGTACTGGGCCTTGGTCGCGCTTGCATTTGCGGAAATATTGCTGTCCGTGCGGTTATAGGTCTCGATGGTTACGCCGTCGGCAGCGACAACGGATATCAGCCCGCCCTCCGGGCTCTCGCCGCCTATGAACGCGCGGCTTACATTGATCTGGATGTTCAATACGAAAGCGGCGGCAACCTGCACGGAGCCCTCGGTCGACTGCGATTTCTGCCGGTTTGCCGACTTTGTGCCGATTACGCTGCCGTTACAATTGTTGCTGTCAACGGAGGCGGACAGCTTGCCGGCCGCCCCCAG
>CAYPLG010000137.1:0-2035 GCA_964411535.1 uncultured Oscillospiraceae bacterium | reverse complement strand
GCCCCGTCCGCTTGCCCGTCCGCTTCCGATTTCGAAGCGTCGGAGGAAGCCGCCGTGCCGGGCTTTTTCTGTCCCGTACCGGAGGAGGGCGTGCCGTTCGCGCCCGCGCGAGAGGTGGATTTCAATATACTCTTGCTGCGCGCCTCGGCTTGCACACTCTTGGCCCGCAGGGAGCGGTTGACGCGCGCAATTGCGGAGTCGTTTGCAAGCGAAACGGCAAAGCTGCCGCCAATACCCACGTTTGCACCCGCAGCAGCCGCGTTCGCCGCAATCTGCCGGTTTGCACGATTCGTCGCGGTCAGTTTCGCCGCGCCGGAGAGCGAGAGCAGGCTTGTATTCCCGTTGGGCGCCTTGCCCAGATACGCCTGCACATCCGCGCCGGAAACATGTACAGCCAGCACCGGCGTTGCAGAAATGCCGCCCGCCGAACCGGCTTTTGCGTCCGTTGTCTCTTTAAGCGTATGATCCGCCGAAATCTCGATGGAGCCGAGCGATACCTCGTCCGCACTGGCAACGGTATTGTGATAGATGGGCGTGCCGTCCAGTACGGCGGCAATCACGTCCGTACCAAACACGGCAACCGCGATGCCCGCGCCAACACCCGCTGTCGCGCCCTTGCCAACCTTGCCCGCCGCGTCCGCAACCGTTGTAAAGTTCTCATGGGAAATGGCCTCAATCGATATGTCCCCGCTGTTATCGCCGGTGAAGACAAGCGTCGCCGTGTCATGGACGAGCGCCTTTGTTTTGGCAACGGCCACATGCACGCTGACCGCGCCGCCAACGCCGACGTCGGCGTTGGTATACCCGGCATACGAGGCAGCCCTGGACGTAACGGTGTTGCCCGCATTGCCGGAGCGCGCCGCAATATGTAAGCTGTCGGTAATGATCGTTCCGCGTGCAATGGCGGCGTAATTCTTATGCGTCGTCACCGCCAGCGTGACCGCCACGCCGACGGAAGCGCTGTCGCCCTTGGTATTGGAAGCCTCGTCGCCAATCATAAACTCCGCCGCAACAGAAAGCCCCGTTGCCCCCGTCGGCACCGTAAAGCTATACTTGCCGTCCGCTCCGCGCGTAGCCTTCGTCGTCTCAGACGTGCCGGCGGCGCCGCCCTGTCCGGGCTTTGTGACCGTAACGGAAACGGAGTTATCAGTCGTGCGGTAGCCTTCGTTCGGCGTGAGCGTAATGCTGACGGTGTCGCCTACATCCGCCTTGTTGTTCGAAAGCGTAATGGAGCCGCGATCAGACGCGGTCACGTCGATAGCAAGCGCCTTTTCCGCGAGGTTAACGGTGAGCTTATAGCCAAATGCGGCGTCCAGATCGGCATTGATAAAATCACTTAACCCGCTGCCTTCCTCGCCCACCGGTATGGTAAAGGAAATCGACCCATCCGCATTGAGCGTGGCGATGACTTTCGCCGCGCTTCCGGTCATACCGACAGCAACATCCGTATCCTCCCCGCCGCCAGAAATCATGAATATGCCGGTCACGGAACCAAGCTTGTACCCCTTGGCAAGCCCCGCCTCGGTCAAGGAGACGACGACCTCTTTGCCCACGTCCACACGCGAAGCGTTGACCGTTACCGCGGCCAGATTCTCCGCCGTGCTTTCGGTGGACTCGCCCAGCGTAACAGCCTCGATGGCAACCGGGATATCGTTTTGTACAAAGGTGCAGCTAAGCGTAAGCTGCGTTCCCTTGTCCGCATTGGGCATTGTGAAGGAGTATATACCCGTACTCTCTTCAAGCGTCGCTTGCAGCGTCTTTGCCACAGTGCCTTCCGTATACGAAAGGGACACCGTGCCCGGCTTGTAGCCGTTTACGCCGGTCGCATTAAGGTGTATGACGTCGTCGGCCTTCGCCTGCGCGATGACAACCGGCGCGCCCGGCGTGGCTGTCGCGGGCGCGGGCGCCGCAGCTGTTTCCGCGCCGTCGGCCGGAACAATGGTGATCGTGCCGTTTGCATGTTCGCCCAGCACGATATCGCGCGTATCCTCTACGAATACGGCCATGATTACGATGCTCGTGCCCGGCTTGGCGT
>CAYPLG010000136.1:5067-5355 GCA_964411535.1 uncultured Oscillospiraceae bacterium | reverse complement strand
CGCCGCCCATACCAGCACCGCGATGCCGTCCGACAGCGTCGATTTCATCAATAAAAACAACGGCAGGCGCGCTCCTCTTTGCCGTAGTAAACAGGTCACGTACACGCGACGCGCCAACGCCGACAAACATTTCCACAAAGTCGGAACCCGAAATACTGAAGAAGGGCACCTTTGCCTCCCCGGCAACAGCCTTGGCCAGCAGCGTTTTGCCGGTACCGGGAGGGCCCACCAGCAGCACGCCCTTCGGAATGCGCGCGCCGATTGCGTTAAACCGGCCGGGGTTGCGCA
>CAYPLG010000136.1:0-5057 GCA_964411535.1 uncultured Oscillospiraceae bacterium | reverse complement strand
AACCTTCATGGTATCTGACGTTTGCAGCCTCGCACGCGACTTGCCGAAGTTCATCATCTGCTTGCCGCCGCCCTGCTGGCGCATGAGGAAATAGTAAAACACGCCAAATGCACCGAATATCAGGATATACGGCAATATAATCGACCAAATGGACTCTTCTTCAATATTGGATTCATAGGTAAACGAATAATCCGCGCTCGAAACCTCGTCCACGGCTCCGAATTTCTCCGGGTTGGCCGCATATACAATCGCCGCCATGTCCGCACGGAATGTCGCCTCCGACGGAATCACGCAGGTAAACTCCGCAGCCTTGGGAAGGTCCTTTAACTCGGATTCGCTCCCTTCATACAGTCCGGAGATCTCGCGATACGTAATCTGGATTGCCTTGATACGCTTCCCTTCGCCCTCTCCGGCCTCCGTGCGCTGCGCCATAACAAGAAAATCGTTATAATCGAGCGTGTCCGGCTTCTCGTTTCCGGGTCGCATGCCGGATACCATCATCACGATGGCCGCAAAAAGCAAAACCCAAATCAGCGCCGTAATAATCTTTTTGTTCAAGTATTCATCCTCCGCTTAGGACGCAAGCGCAATCACGCCGTCCTGCATTTTCAGTGTTCCGAATATACGCTCGGCTTAAGCACCCCGACGAACGGCAAATTGCGGTAAACACCCGCAAAATCCAGCCCGTAACCAACAACAAATTTGTTGGGGATAATAAAGCCGCAATAATCCGGCGTAATCTCGCATTCCCTGCGTTCCGGCTTGTCAAGCATGCAACAGATGCGAAGCGACGCAGGATTGCGGCTCGAAAGCAGCCGCGTTAAATGCGAAAGCGTCAGCCCGCTATCCATAATATCTTCAGCAATGATGACATGTTTATCCGTAATCGACGTATCCAGATCCTTCGTAATACGAACGATGCCGGAAGTCTTTTGCTCATTGCCATAACTGGAAATGCCCATAAACTCGTATTTGACCGGTATCGTCATCGCGCGCGCCAGATCGGAAAAGAACGTCACTGCGCCCTTGAGTATGCAGATTAGGATCACATCGTCGCCATAGGCCGCGTAATCCTTGGAAATCTGCTCGCCCAGTTCCTGCACGCGTGCATGAATCGTTTCCTCCGAAAGCAGAATTTCGTCGATATCGTCCCGCATATCCTTTGCTCTCATGTCTCATCTTCCCCCTTGTACACAATATGTAGTATATGCCGCGTATCCGGCTTAATCGCCACAAGCGAGCTAATCGTCAGCCCGAATACGCAATATATCTCGCTGCCTGCCGCAAGAAGCGGCATATCCCGCCGAAACAGCGGAATTTTCTTATCGATCAGCACGTCGGAAAGCTTCCGTCTCCCCGGTGCGCCGAGCGGATAAAACAGATCTCCGTCCCGCCGCGTTCGCACAACGGCATTTGCGGGCAGTGCGTCCGCATCGATAAACAGCTCGTTGCCGCTTTCCGGCCTGTGCCACGCCGTAACCAGCCCGGCAACAAGCGTACCATGCGGCAGTCGCGTTTCACCCTCTCTGTGAAACACCGTTTCAAACGCCTGCGGCGTTGGATAGATACCGGCATACACGGATTCACTGTCCACCCATGCGCTGCGTCCGCCGGACAGCATAATGCATGTGCCCGACTGCGCCGTCAATAACTCGCTTACACGCGCAATATCCGCCCGCGTAACGTCATCCGACGTCCTGCGCAGCAGTGTGCGAATCACGCGCACAGCCAGCGGCTTGGGCAGCGCACTGAGCGCCTCGCGCCTGTACCCTTCGCCAACCGCGATTGCCCGCATGGCAACCTCCGCAAGGCCGGACAAATAGTCCTCGTCCTCCGCCACCAGGCGCGCCGTTTCAGCAATTGCCTGCGCACAGTTCGGGCGAAACGTATCAAGCAGTGGCAACAGGTTGTGGCGAACACGGTTTCGCAGCGCCGCATCCTCCGCATTGGTTCCGTCCGTGCGCCACGGAATCCCGCGTTCGGTCAGATACGTCTCAATAGCATCGCGGGAAACGGGAAGCAGCGGCCTTGCAATATCGTCCGTTCTTGCGCGCATGCCCGATAGGCCGTTTGTACCGCAGCCGCGCAGAAGATGCATGAGCACCGTCTCCGCCTGATCGTCCCGGTGATGCGCCGTAACAATGCAGCTCGCGCCGCATTGGCGCATGGTACGCCGCAAAAACGCATACCGCAGCTTTCTTCCGGCGGTTTCCAGGGATTCCCCGTTCGCCGCCGCAAACGACGGTACATCCTCGTGCTCTGTAACAAGCGGTACTTTCCGCGCTTGGCACAATGCTTCGCAATATGCCGCGTCCGCATCCGCCTCGGCGCCGCGAATTCCGTGATGCAGGTGCGCTGCGAGCACGCCCTTTAGTGCGCCTTCTGCATGCAAATCCGCCAAAGCGCACAATAGCGCCGTGGAATCCGCACCGCCGGAAAGCGCTACCAGCACGGTATCCGTTTCCGCAATGCCGCAACGCCGCAGCATTGCGCAATCGAGAATTTGCACCGCATATTACCCCACTATGATATTGTTTTATTTTACCCGTTGCATCATGTTTTGACAAGTGCCAGAATCGGAATGTTGACAGAAGTACACACTTTTGCCATGTAAGTACAAAATGTCAGGGCAACAGCAGCAGCCGCAAAACGCACTATAGATCCATTAACAGGCTTTCTTGGCCCTGCGCTCCCCGTCAAGGCAAACCACATATCCGGCAAGCAGGAAAAACCACAAATTACTGAAATGCAGCTGCGGATACAGCAGTAAAAACGATTCCATGCAGGCAGAAATCAGCACGGCGACCAGCGCCGGAACGAGAAATCTCGCATCCGGCTCCCCCTTCGCAGGCGCAGCAAGGAACGTGCGTGCACCGCGAACGGCAAGCAGCGCGACAAAGACGATAAACAGAACAGGGCACAACACGCCGCAGCTAATCAGCATCTGCACAAACGAGCTATGCACCTCCTGCACCCAGATCGGCGAATATCCGGCAATCACCGGCCCGACATGCACGGGCGATGTGCCAATCGCAAGCAGGCGCGGCGTGTCCGTCATGCAGCGGAGAACACCCGCCCAAATATTCGTTCTGCCGGAAAATGCGCTGGTTTCATCCACGACAACACGCTCTGCATCGGTGACCGCCGCCAGCTCCGATCGGCCGGCGGGAGAAAGCGCAAGGAAGCCACCGTAAAGCGCATCCATCAGCACAAAGCAGACAACGGCTACTGCCGCTGCGGCGAGCAGCGACACGCCCCAACGCACAAACATCTTTTTTGCGCCTAGCTTTCCGTATAGCAGGCGGAATACGATAAGCGCAAGTCCCGCGCAAACCGCAAGGGACGACGTACGGGACGCTGCGGCGGAAACGGCGGCAAAGCAAATGACCGCCGACACGGCATACGCAATTTTTACCAAAGCTTTTCGGGCGGTAATAATCCTGTACAGGCCCAGCAAAAGGACGATTTCCCCAACCATTCCAACCGTGTTCGGATGCGCAAACGTTACCAGTCGAAAGTCCGCGCCCATGCCCACGGCCGGCGGGCAGAGGCCGATGCCGTACTCCGGCTGAAAGCGCGGCATGTAATACGCGCCCGAAGCGGCAAGCACAAGGCCCCACAGGCAAACCGCCGTTACAACCGCCGTGCAAATAGCGATCAAAATATGCAGCACCGGCATGCGCCGCTCCTTCGATAGCGCAAAGCAAAGCGCATAGCAAACGAATATGGAAACCAGTAATATGCCAAGATAGCTTCGATTTTCCACAAACACGCCATAGAACTTTTCGTTCAGCGCGCTGCTGATAAACGTCATGAAAAACAGCGCAAGCAAAAGCCGAAATTCCGCATTTTTGCGCATGTTCGTGCAGCACAGGACGATCCCGGAGAACGCGCACGCCGTGGGAAGCAAAATCATTGTCGTTGCAAGGTTGCCAAAGTTGCCGGCAAAGTACCGGCCTAGCGACGCAAGCAGGCATACGCCCGCCAGCGTGGCAAGCAACATTTGCCAGGTAATGCGGCTATCATGAATTATTGCGCGCTCATTTATCTTCATGTTGTTTGACTCCTATATGCATTCCGGTCAGGACACCGCAATCGCTTCCGGTGTTGCCGTCGGAACGGGCGAGGCTGTCGGCACCGGCGTCGCCGTCGGTACCGGCGAAGCGGTTGCATATCCCTCCGGCAGGGCGTTGCTGCCGGGCTTGTCCGTTTGATGCGGGGTAACGCCGTCGCGCAGATAATCCGCTCCCTGATCCAAGATACCGGCTGCATCCTCCGCAATGCCGCTGTCCGTCAAAAAAGCCATAATCGCCGTCCAGGACTCGTTGCCGCAGCGTCGCAAAACCGTCATCGTCTCCCCCAGCTTGCCGACCAGCAAGCCCTTTGTATCGAGATAGCAAAGCACTGCCATCAGCAGTACGATGATTACAACAATAAATCCTATCAGCCGGAAGATAAATTTCATACCTTCGCCCTCCATATGTATACAGCTTATTCTAGCATGTGGAAGATATATCCGCTGTTAAATATATGTTAACTTCCGCATATTCCATTATGTATTATAGATGAAAAGGCGCCTTTGCACGAATGCAAGGGCGCGTTGCGTTCCGTGCTGCATCCGCTGCGCATCATTCGGAAACATGCACAACCTCGGTCTCCGCCATGGCTTTTTCGATCATGGGCGCAAAATCCACCATCGCCTCGCTTGCACGCAGCTTCTCCACCGTAGGCTTCGTCACTGGATGCTGCGGGACGAACACCGTGCAGCAATCCTCATACGGCAGGATGGACGTATCGAAGGAACCAATCGCCTTCGCACGGTCGATAATCTCCTCCTTGTCAAAGCCGATCAAAGGCCGAAACACCGGTATGGTTACCGCGTCGCCGGTCACAGTCAGGCTCTCAATGGTCTGGCTCGCCACCTGACCAATCGCCTCCCCGGTAATCAGCGCCTGCGCGCCCGCGCGAACCGCAAACCGTTCCGCAATCTGCATCATCAGTCTTCGCATCAGAATCGTCGTCTCGCTCTGCGGACACTTTTCATAGATGGTCAGCTG
>CAYPLG010000135.1:0-5388 GCA_964411535.1 uncultured Oscillospiraceae bacterium | reverse complement strand
ATGCTAGGCAAATTGATTAAACACGATTTTCGCGCGTTCTCACGTACGCTCTGCCCGCTGCAAATTGGCGTGCTGGGCGGCGGCGTTCTCGCGACGATTCTTACACGGGTCATCATCGCGATGGTAGGCGCAAACGCGCAGGGCGTCGCATCCGGTTTTCTGTTCGTGCTTGCGGGTTTTCTTTCGCTGCTGACGGGGCTGCTGGGCATGGCAATTCTGGCGTCCGCGCTCGTAACGCTGGTGCTGATTTGCATCCGCGTGCAGAAAAGCTTCTTTGAAAGCGAAGGCTACCTGACGTTCTCGCTGCCGGTGACAACGGAGAACCTGCTCTGGTCAAAGATCATTACGGGAACGCTTTGGCTTCTCATCAACGGCGTGGTAATTGCCGTTACGCTTACCATATTCGCGGCCTTCGGCACCGCGAGCGGAACGTTCGTAAACGCCAGCGTCTTTGATTTCTTTGGCGGATTGTTCGGCGGGTTTGCGGATCTGTTCGCCGCGCTGTTCTCCTCCGACGCAACGCCCGGCATGTGGGCAATGGCGCTCATAGGCGTGCTGGATCTGCTGGCGTTTGCACTGCTGCAAATTCTCTCGCTGTATTTTGCGGTGATCGCAGGCGGCATGATGGCGAAAAAGCACAAGCTGCTCGCGGCAATCGGCGTATACCTTGCCATCAACTTCTGCCTGGGCTTTATTACCTCCGTATGCGGCGTGCTGGCGGTCCTTTTGTTCTCCACAACAAATCCGCTGGGCGCGGTGTGGCTGACGCTCATTGGCGCGTTGATCGTGCTGTGCGGCATCGACGCGGGCCTGTTCTTCTGGGCAAGGCATTTGCTCAAGAATAAGCTAAACCTGCAATAATCGCATGCAGTCAACACAGGCCGTCCGGGAAATCGTTTCCGGGCGGCCTTTCTCGTTGCAGTAAACCTGGACGTCGGCGCGGCACCGCGCATGGCGGTCGGCTATTTACCTGTCCCTGCGCAGCAATATGCACGCCGTTAGCAGAACGGAAAACGCATTTGCCAAAAGCAGTATGCAGCGTCCGTAAGAGCTGGAAACAAAGCCCATCTGGGAGTTGACGCCGTCGACAATGCAGAGCGTTAGCGCGGCAAGGGAAAATACGGCGCACATATGCGGCAAAATGCCGAGCAATGCCTTTTTCATTCGCTGCCTCCTGTTTCGCAAATATAGATAATATCGCTGCTCTTTCGCCCGCCGTCGCTGGGCTCGTTCACAACCTTCCCGCCGAATGTCATAATAGAGGTTTGCCCGCCGTCAAGATTATACGCAAGTGCGAGGCCAAGGCTTTCGCAGAACGCGGACAGATCGGTCAGCGTCATTCCGCTCGAACGTTCGCTGCGGCCGTCAACCGCAAGAAAGCAGTAATGCCCAGGCGCATAGTAGCCAATCACCGTGCGCGGATTGCTGCGGCCGATGCGCTTATCCGTCCGAAACTGCGTCAGCTTTTCGCCAGCCTCGCCCAACAGCGACGGCCCAAAGCACCACGCCTGATACGCGCCCTTGGCCAGCTCGCTTTCCCCGTCAAACGCCGCTTTACCGACGATCTGCATCGTGCCGTCGTAATACAGCACCAGCACGTCGTTATGGGGATTATCCCGGTAAAGCACGCCGTTTCGTATGACCGCGCCGGACTCCGCCGACGCGCCGTAATAGTCGCCGTTAATCGCACAAATCGCGTTGTTCTCCCCGGCCATTGTCAGCGGATGCGCACGAATTCCCTTTCCGTAGACGCCGCCCGCAAACGCGCTTTGCAGGTTCTCTACGCTTTGAATATGGATGTCCTGCACATGGCATACGCTTCCTTTTACGGGAACCGTTTCCAGCGTTACCTGTACGTGCGCGCTTTCGTAACGGGTATCGGTTTTAAGGGTTGCACCGGCGGCGGTCGCATCCGGCAACGCAAACCGCACGGGAACATGCCTCGCGGCGACATTTGCCATAACGGCCGACAAAGCCTCCGCGCTTTTTGCGGGCATCGGCTGCGGCAACACATGGTGCAGCAGTGCGAACAGAACAAGCAGAACGCCGGCAAGCGCGCAATCGACCAAAAGCGCAGCCACGCCACGCAAACGCGCTTTACGCCGTGCCTGTCGATTATGCGCACTTCGGGGCGGACGCGCCAAGGTTTCCGGCATGATTTTTCACCTCATGCTCTATCCTACACACGAATGTGCAAAACATGCCGGAAAAATGCAAAACGCCTGCGTCGATTTCTCTTTGCCGCCGTTGCGGCTTCAGCCCGCCGGATGCGGTTGCTTGCGCTCCGCAGCATAGGTCCAGGCGTAGCTGCCCTCGTTGCAGTCAAGTATGCAGCTTAAATCAAACGCGCCTTTTCCGATGCTGGTTACGCTGTCCGGAATCGCAACGCTTTGAAGCGAGCGGCCGTAAAACGCCTCATTCTCGATCATTGCTACTTGCATGCCATCCCATAGTGCGGAAAGCGTCGGGCAGGCAATATCCTTACCTTCAAAGCCACTTGGTAATCGTCACGGTGCCGTCCGCAGAATAATCTCATTTCATGATATTTTACAACAGAATGCAATGCGGCATATTCTCCACCGCACCGCGCCTTTGCGCCATCCCGGTTTCGTTGTTCCTTGCGGCAGGCGGCAACGCCGGGCAACTACAAGCGCGGCGGCACAATGAACATGTGCCGCCGCGTTCGTCTCAAATGCTTTTTTAGGCCGCCCGGAACTTACTCCCACTCGCTCCTTGCATCCATCGCTTAAACCATATTGTATAGGCGATTTAGCATGTGCTATCCATATTCCATCCATTATCCCTTTTCCAAGGACTATCTAATTTTTTGTTGCCGGGGTGTTGCCGTGCAAATACAATTTTGAAAGAGCATTACGGCGCTTTGCTAGACAGATCCATTCTACATATCTGACCGTTTCATCAGATACGGATTTGATCAAATCTAATACGCTGCAGATTGCTTTCATACGCTAGGTAAGACAACCTATTTCTTTTTAATTCATCTAGAAGAAATTTTCCGGGCAAATTCTTTTTCTGGTTTTCCTCCCTTAAAATATAGCTTAATCCTGCTGAAATAAATCCGGCAGCCAAAGATAGCCCTACAGTGCTTGCTTCCATGCCTTGGGTTGCACCTAAAATACCAGCGATTACAGTACTGTCTAAGGCGAAATCCGCAAGCACTTTTTTTACATCATTTCTTGACTTTAACATTAAGCAACTTAATGGCTCGATCATTTTTTCAGCCATCATCTTTTTGAACATTTTATCACGCATATCCATTTCTTTATTGCGATAAAACATGCTCGTCTCCACGATCTCTTGGCAAACCTTTTTTAAAGCTATTATTGCATCCTTTTGTTTATCCGCAAGGTCCCCGATATGCTCTGCTTTTTGATGCGAATCACATCTCCCAAATAAAGGAGTTACTATTTCTGTAAATAGTCTGTGAGCGCTGATGTCAACCTCTAAACCATCTTCCGATACTCCATCTTCCGTTGAATCGTCTAAGCACTCAGCTATAAAGGGGTACCAGCTAACATCATATACAAGGCAATGCATATCCTTGCTGGTAAATACACTATGCATTCTATTAAGCACTACAGCGGCAAACAATGCAAGCATTTCTTCCTGATTCCTAAAGTGTTCTTCAAGATACCCCGTTACGAATTCAAAACCACCTTGAAGATACACATCAAGAAACACATGAGAAAAAAGCTCCCTGGACAGAAAATTTAAATCACTTGCGGATTCCAAAAAACAATTCATCAACGCAGGGCGATCAATTAACTCCTGTCGGCACTTCGAGATCACCTTTAAATCCCTTGGATAGATCGCACATATCTTGCGTATCTTCTTATCTAGTGGCTCTAATATTTGAGAACATTCCACCGCCTGTTTTGCACATTCGAAATAGTTTTTCTGCATATCCCATATGATCTGCGGAAGCGGAATGTTCTTTTCAGCACAATATTGCGGAAATTCTATTACATTTGATTCGATTTTTCGTATCGACGGTGTAGGTGTCTACAAAGCTCTCAAAGCTCATATCCATATCAGCAACCGATTTGACAAGCTGCTCACGCTCCCAAGCCTGCGCCTCGCGTTTGGTCGCAAACCCGCGTTTCTGCGTTTGTTTGCGTTCACCTTTCCAATCCGTATAGCGGTAGATCGAGCGCCATGTGTTTTTGTCTTTCTCCTTATAAACTGCCATTTACTCGCTTCCTTTCTTCTCGTTGTAGCAAACCTTTTTCATGAAATACTGCTTGTTCAATCTGCCAGCAATCGTCAGGTAGCCCATGCTTCTCATTTCCGCATTCAGCTTCTGAACGAGCTTGTACGCGTAGGATTTGGATATTCCCAATTCCTTGGCAACGTCATCTACTCGCATAAACGTGTTGCTCATTCAATCCCCCTTTCTGTTTGATTTGCTTTTGCCGTTCTCCCCGATACAGCTTCCTAAGGCGCATATCCCTTGCTTGGTGCTGCCCCGTATTTGCCTCCCTTGGCACGCTCCCCTCAAGCATGAGGCTCTTGGCGCTGCTTCCCCGCAAAGGTGACTGCTCGGATGGTCATATAACAATACTAAGCGTAATTGTTTAGTACAACATGCTATACTAAACATTATTGTTAAAGTCAAGTGGTTTGCACAAGAATATTTAACTTTTATGCTTAATTCATTCTTGACGTGCTTAAACATATCTGTTATAGTCGTGAAAACAGAAAAACTCGATTGGAGTTGTTTGCTATGTCCGTAGGAGAGCGTATTAAATTCATCCGTAATCTGCGTGGGATGACGCAAAAGTATCTTGGTACAAAGCTGGGCTTCCCTGAGAGGGGTGCTGACGTTCGCATGGCACAGTATGAATCTGGCACAAGGACACCCAAGGCAGACCTGACCGCTGCATTGGCAAAGGAGCTTGACGTATCTCCAATGGCGCTTGACATCCCACCCGTCGAAAGCTACCTTGGCATGATCCACACGCTTTTTGCGATGGAGGACATATTCGGAATCAAGATTGGGGAGAGCGATGGCGAAATATGCTTGCGGCTTGAAAATCGCAACGTATCTGTTTATACCTCCGTGTCCAAGATGCTTTATGCATGGCTGGATCAGGCCAAGAAGCTGGAAGCGGGGGAGATCACAAAGGAAGATTACGACCAATGGCGGTATCATTATCCCGATATGGACAAGACGGAGAAATGGGTTAGCGTACCATCGCAGGAATTCAGCGATTGGCTGATCGGCTCTTTGAAGTCCAAGCATAAGATCTGACCTCCCATTAACTAAATTTGACAGAAAAAGAGCTATCCGATGTTCGTAATCAGATAGCTCTTTCTTGTTGGATAATGGATGGATGTTGCCAAATCGTTGCCAATTCGGCAATTTAT
>CAYPLG010000134.1:0-5409 GCA_964411535.1 uncultured Oscillospiraceae bacterium | reverse complement strand
TAGCCGTAGGCAAAGACGAGCATGGGCAACTCGTTCTCGCAGAGAAGACGAATCAGGTTCCCGGCCAGATTGACATTTACGGGAACGAAATCAGGCCGAACGTCATCGCTATGCCGAGCAAGTAAAGGAGGAGACAACATGATTAAGCAGGCTATTGAAAAAATCGAGGCCATGACCCGTGCCACGTTTGACGTCCGAAAGGTGGAAATGGCAAATGGCCGAACCATTTATTTTGTGGATGGAGACCAATACGAGGAAAAGGAGCCTAGGCCGGATTGTTTACGGTTGCACACGCTTTCTTCGCTCGTGGGTCTAATCAACATGTCATTGCAATCCAAGGCACAAGCGGAGAAGCGGTGGCCTCCGAAAATGGTTACGGTAGATCACCAGCGATGTGTAACGCTCTATGGCGATATGCAGGACGTATATTCGGATCGTCCGTGCCTTGCCGTTGTCGAGCCGTTGAAGGCTGCGGAGTTTCAGTTCGGCAACTTTATGCCGGTTGAGCAGTTTATCATCGGCCTGCAATCATGCTTTGCTCGTGAGGACGGGCGCGACATCGTGATTGAAGCCATCGCCGGATTGAAGTCAGATGAAAGCATGTCTTACAAAGACGATGGAATTTCGCAGACGGTAGCGGCAAAGAAAGGCGTTAGCCTTTCAACGACAAGGGAAGTCCCGAACCCCGTTGTTCTAAAGCCGTATCGGACGTTCCCTGAAATCGAACAGCCCAGCAGCCAGTTCATCCTCCGCGTGACGGACAAGCGTGGAGAGCCGGAGGTTGGATTGTGGGAAGCAGACGGCGGTGCTTGGAAGATCGAAGCCACGGCAAGAATCCGTGCTTGGCTTGAAGCGCAGTTAAGCGGAACCGGGATTGATGTTCTCGGATAGTTTTCTTGTGCAAAGCGGGGAGGCTTCTCGCCTCCCCGTGCATAGAACGCGAGAGAAGGTGCAAGTGATGATAGCGAGTGACGCGAAAAGCGTTGAGCGATGGCCTTGCCGATTCTGCGGTGCAACTCCCGTCCTCCACAAGAGGAAGATCAAAGGAACAAGCATGGAGGCGTTCATGGCTTCTTGCTCGAACTCACGATGCCAAGTGTATCCGGCCACCGGATGGCGCGGCAGCGAGAGCGAGGTAACGACGGACTGGAACCGGCATTGCGGAGACAGGGCGATGCACAACGCAAGCAAGCGAGGTTCTTGGTGATGGAGAAAGGAGACATTATGGCTGAACAGGAAAGGCTTGACAGGGCGATAGCAAATTTTGAACAGCGTAAGGCTGGTCAGCGTGCGTTGGTGCTTTCGGAAAGCTTCATAGACGAGATTGCCGAAGCGGATGACGTTGCCCTCTCCGCCATGCGAGAGAAGCGGGCAAGAATCGACATCGACAGGGTGCAAGACGAGTACAAAGCCATGAAGGGCGGAGTAAAGCCTTTCACCAAGAAAGCCTTATGTGAATTGTGCGTGCCGTTCCGCGACAGATATGGATTAACAGACCACGATGCCATTTCGATTGCAAGTCAGCGCATGGCGCTGAAAGAGGCGGTCGCACTATGCAGGCGGAGTATGACGGAAGGGAGCGCGGAGCATGAGTGATAACTGTGTTGTTGCAGGAGGAAGGGGCAGCGGGAAAACGGCAGGTATTATCCAAGCGGCCTACGACAGAGGCGTTGAGTGCGGGAAGCCGAAGTGGATCAGCGTCATGGACAGGCTGCCGGAGATCGGCAAGTCCGTAATACTCTACTTTGGTGAAACCGACAATGCGGATGATCCGCGAGATTTGTGCGCAGTTGGTTGGACAGGAGAACATGCGGCAGACGGAAGGCGGTATTGGAAATGCAACAGCGGGGACGGATATTATTGCGAAGTTGACGGCACGCCCACCCACTGGATGCCGCTGCCGGAGCCGCCGAAGGAGGCCGACCATGCAAATGAGTTGAAGCCGTGCCCGTTCTGCGGCAGTAAAGCGGTAATATCGGAGCTGGAAGAAGACTTATATCTGGTGCGTTGCACATTGGTTGGTTGTCCTGCAATGGAGGGCGCGACGGCTGGAAGCGTTGACGAAGCGAAATCCGTTTGGAACAGGAGGACTGCCGATGAGCCAGACTGAACCCAACACGGCAGTGATTACCGTGAACGTACCGAAGGACGCCATTGAAATGTGTGCTCTGGTGCAGTTGCGTATGGATGGAAACGTGCCATACTCTCCGGCCACGGCAGGGATAGAGACGGGCAGCGCGAAGGAGTGCACAGATCAAGAGTTGTACGAAAGCCTATCAGAAATTTCGGAAGTTTTGGTCGCTGAATACTACGATGAACTGGCGTATAGGTGCTCATTGATACAGGGGCTTATTTATCAATACGGGCATCGAATTGCGACACTGGAGCACGAACTTGCGGCGGCGAAAGCATATACGCAGAAGGAAGGAGCGACCACAAATGAAGCTGATTGATTACGACAAGCTGATCGACGAGCTTAACAAGGACATCGAGCCGGATTTGTGCAATCGCATGGCGCAGATCGTGGTGTGCATCCTGAACGCGCCAGCTGTAGAGGCCGTTCCGCGTGCTATATACGATCAGGTGAAGAACGAACTGGATGCATTGAAGCGGAATATCCGCTTGGAGAAGGGAGGGTTTGCGCGTGAGCATCGAGAAGCAGTACGGGAAGTACGTTCCGGTGTGTGACGGCTGCGGCTGCGTGCTTGACGATCATGAGTACGACACGTTCGACGAGGCGCGCATCGCCATGAAAGAGGATGGATGGACAACCGACAAGGTCGATGGGGAGTGGCAGAACTACTGCCCGGATTGTGGAGAGTGAGCTATGGGAGAATTTCTTGCGATTGACCCCGGCAACGTCGAAAGCGCGTATGCGTTTCTGCGCGATACGCCGGACGGTCTTGTGCTTGGAGAGTTTGCAAAACTGAAAAACGTCGATGTGCTGAACATCGCAAGGGTTGTCTATGAAACGAACCCGTACCTGACGGTCGTGATCGAAATGATCGCATCCTATGGCATGCCCGTTGGGCGCGAGGTGTTTGAGACGTGCGTGTTCATCGGGCGCTTACAAGAGGCAATGCGCAGGCTTCCGGTACGTTATGTGTATCGACGCGATGTGAAACTGAACTTGTGCAACTCTGCCCGTGCAAAGGACACGAATGTCCGCCAGGCGCTGATTGATCGCTTCGCAAAGCACGATTTTAAGAACGGGCGCGGCACAAAGAAAAACCCGGACTTTTTCCACGGCGTAAGCCGTGACTGCTGGGCTGCCATTGCCGTCGGCGTGACGTATTTGGACAAGCTCGACGTTACGACAGCGCAGGACGCGATTTAAGCGGCTCTGCGTTCAAGACGGTGAAACACCAGCACCCGGCGCTACACTGCCGTTGCAACGGATTGCAACACCCAAATTTACGATTGTGCAAGGAGGCGACGATCTTGATTGCGAACAACTGGAAAAAATGCTTGGCAAAGCATCGAATGAGTGTGTCAATACCAACGATGCAGGACGACAAGAAGATGCCCGTTATTCGTGTCAATAAGGACTATCGCGACTTGCTATACAATAAGCCTAGAATCTTTGAAGCTCTATCCTGGCTGATAACCGACTGCGCCTGGTCTGCAACAGCCTGGTAATCTTTCATCTGCTGCTGCATCTGCGCGAGAACCTGTTTGAGCTGCTCATTTTCACGCTGCAACGCCGTTATGCCGCCCTGTTGCGCCTGCCGGATGTTCTCCAGCATGGTCTCTTTCTCATCGTATTCGAGACCTTCCAGCATGATCGCGGGGTCAACCGTGCCTGCCAGCGTTTGCATCATCTGCAACCACAATTCGTTGTGCATCAGCTTGGTGTACTTCGTCTGCCTTTTTCCGTACATGTGTGGACGATTCCCAAAATATTAACCCCCTATACGAAAAAAAGAAAAAGCCCCCCGGGGATAGTTTTTACTCTCCATACAGGGGGCAGCGATGTCACCATAGGCCGGACTGAATGCGACCATCGTTTTATACCAACAACTTTGCGTTAAAGCGATCTTTAACGAATAGTTTGATGGCATCGACTGCATAAATCCATGAAAGCTGGCAGCATAATGCTGCATACCACGAATAAGCCGCGCCGTTCAGGATGCTATGCATCGATGAATATGCAGTGCAATACTGGATTTATCCAGCCCAATCATCAACGTCGGCAGCGCTGGCTCCTTCGATGACGATGGTTGTCCGGGCATTGACTTCGGCTTTGGGCACAACTCCGTAGGAGTTCAGGAGCAGGGCAGCGGTGCGGCTGTCGCAGTCTCCGTCTGTGGCACGCTGGGCGAGAGATGCGGCGCATCGGTCTCGCGCACGCGTAAGGGTAGCAGAGATATTATTATATATATCTACAGGTATCTGCTTAGATTTGTCATCTCCACGGATATAGCTATGCAGAGTTTCAGCACTACATCCAAGCCAGACTGCAAGTCCAAGCATACTGGGAGATTCCTGCCGAACGCGGACATCGCCGTTGTTGAGCTTCCGTTCAGTGCGGGAATCCTCGCAGTGCTGAAAATACGCATTGACCTTGTTTTCAAGGTCAACAGGGTCTGTGAAGCAAGGTCTCGTTGCCATATGCTGTGCATCTCCTTTCCACGGAAGTAATTGCAAGAATAAAGTCCAGAAGGTCAAACAAAAAACCCACGGTTTTTTCTCTCAAAAGCCGCGGGTTTCGTTTCGGTTCGCTTGCCGGATATCCATACGTCTCCGACATTGTCATCATACACGTCAATACAGGTGCTGTAAAGATTCCGATAGAAACAATTTACATTCCGTTCATAAAGCGAAGGAAATGCCCACGGCATCGGCGTTTGCGGCGTCGCCGGATTTTTCGCAATTTCATTCCGTCCTATTGGACGGAAAATTTGCCTTTGAAACCGCGTCAATTTTTGCGCCGAAAGAGGATGAGGGCTAGGGGGCTATAAGGGGGTAAAGGGTAGCGGAGTTATCGTCTCCTTCGGTAGTAATTTGCCAACATTATGAACTGCTTCGCACTTCATAATCTTGCCAAATTCTCCACCTCTGTCCGACGATGGCCGCCGTGCCATGCTGTGGCTGTCGAACGGCGAGGCCACCGGAACCCAGCCGCAGCACCTTCACAGCAGCATACAGCCCGATCGCCCAGTCTTAGCTGATGAGTGGCAAGGCACAAGTGACAGGAATGGGAACGCGGATAAGGTTTGGCTGGTTCCTCAAAAATCAGCCTCCAATCCCTTACGGGATCACATCAAATTCTGACAGGAGGCACACAACCATGTACGAAAACAGCACGAACGATAGGCACAGCTTCAACACGAACCGCAACACAACCTACACCAACACTTGCAGCGCCTGCGGCATCCACGAGTACGGCTATAAGCCGGAGCCTGTGTT
>CAYPLG010000133.1:0-5522 GCA_964411535.1 uncultured Oscillospiraceae bacterium | reverse complement strand
TAATGACTTTAGACATGTAAACCCTCCTTGGTCAACGTGAATGATTTTGTTCGTATTCGGTAATTTTTCCGATCCGGCGCGCATGCCGCCCGCCCTGGAATTCGGTCGCAAGCCAAATGGAAACGATGGCCTTTGCCGTGTCCTCGTCAACGACTTTTGCGCCGAGCGCCAGCGCGTTCGTCTCGTTATGCATACGCGTCATCTCGGCCGTATAGGTGTTTGTACAGAGCGCACAGCGAATGCCGTGCACTTTGTTGGCCGATATGCTCATGCCGATGCCCGTCGTGCAAATCAGTATTGCGCGTTCGCATTCCCCCTGCGCAACCGCCTCACAGGCGGGAAACGCAAAGTCGGAATAATCCACGCTGGTCGTGTCGTAGCAACCGAAATCTTTTATTTCGTATTGATCTTTGTTTAGGTAAGAAATGATCGCCTGCTTCAGCGCAAATCCACCGTGATCGCAAGCAATTGCAACTTTCATGATTCTGCCTCCGTATTGTTTATGTTACATCTATTACATGAAAACCAGCTGCGCGCAGCAACCGATTCATATATGCGAGGCCAATATCGTCGGGTTCGATGCCCTCCGCCAGAATGCATTCCGCACGGGTATCCAGCGTGCGTAGCGCGGAAAAGAGGTTCGCACAAAGCGTTTCGGGATTTTCCCTATCCCCGACTATAACACAGTTTTTGCCTTTGTACAAGTGCCTTGTTTGCTTTGTACCGACTATTTCGCATCGAACGCCCGCCAGCTCCGCCTCCCGATACAGTGCGTTAATCTTCCTTGCGACGGCGGCCGGTTCACCACGCACGCAGATCACCTCCGCGTTCGGCGCATAATGCTTATACTTCATGCCCGGCGACGCCGCGACCTCGCCTTCCGCCATCGGCGCAAGAATGCTCCGGGCTACCTCGACTTCCCCCAGCACAGCGCCAAGCATCTCCTTCGTAATGGCGCCTGGCCGTAAAATCGTCGGTTTACCCGCAAGCGAAATCACGGTGGACTCCACGCCGTATTTGCACGGACCACCGTCGAGAATCAGCGGGATACGCCCGTCCATGTCGAAAAGCACGTGCTCCGCCGTCGTAGGGCTGGGTTTGCCGGAAAGGTTTGCGCTTGGCGCGGCAATCGGTACGCCGGCTTTGCCGATCAGCAGCCTTGCCGTCTTGTCCGCCGGCATGCGAACGGCAACGGTATCCAGTCCCGCCGTCACCGCGTCCGGCACAATGTCGCTCCGTCTGGCAATGATGGTCAGCGGCCCCGGCCAGAAGGTGTCCATCAACTGCTGCGCCTGCTTCGGAATGCGCATCCACAGGGGCTTGACGTCGCTTTTTTTGCTGATATGCAAAATCAGCGGATTGTCCTGCGGTCTTCCCTTGGCTTCGAATATCTTCTCCACCGCAGCCCCGTCAAGGCCGTTTGCACCGAGGCCGTACACCGTCTCAGTCGGAAACGCGACAAGCCCGCCCTGCCGGATGATCTCCGCGCCAAGCTTCGTGCCCGCCTCCGCCTGTACCTGCGTATTGATTACTTCCGTTTTCATGCGTTCGCTCCCGAAAGCTTCTCCGCACGCTCGGCCAGTATCAGCGCGTCGATCAGTTCGTCCATATCCCCGTCTAAAAACTGCGTAAGCTTGTACAGCGTCAGCCCGATGCGGTGGTCCGTCACGCGGTTCTGCGGAAAGTTATAGGTACGGATGCGCTCGCTCCGGTCGCCGCTGCCGACCTGGTTCTTCCGTTCGCTCGCCAGCGCCGCGTCCTGCTGTGATTGGTAGTAATCGTAAAGCCTGCTTTTGAGTACGCGCATCGCCTGCTCCTTGTTTTTTAGCTGTGACTTTTCGTCCTGACAGGACACCACGATACCCGTCGGCAGATGTGTAATCCGAATGGCCGATTCGGTCTTGTTGACGTGCTGCCCGCCCGCGCCGCTGCTTCTGTACGTATCGATGCGCAGGTCGCTGTCGTTAAGCTCCACCTGTACGTCGTCCACCTCCGGCAGAACGGCAACCGTCGCCGCGCTTGTGTGGATACGTCCCTGCGACTCCGTCTCCGGCACGCGCTGCACGCGATGCACGCCGCTTTCATACTTCAGACGGCTGTATGCGCCCCGCCGTCCGCCGATGGACAGCACAACCTCCTTGACGCCGCCCTTGTCCGTCATGTTGCTGTCAATATATTCGACAGCATAGCCGTTCCGTTCCGCAAAGCGCAGATACATGCGCAGCAGGTCCGCGCCGAAGAGCGACGCCTCGTCCCCGCCCGTGCCCGCGCGAATCTCGATGATAACGTCGCGCTCGTCGTTCGGGTCTTTGGGAAGCAGCAGGATATGCAATTCCTGCTCCTGCTCCAGCAGCTTTTCCGTGAGCGTCCCAAGCTCCGCGTGCACAAGCTCCTTCATATCCGCATCCAGATGGTCGGCAAGCATCGCGCGGCAATCGTCAAGCGCGGTCTGCGTTTCCTCATACGCGTCGAAAGCCGCAACCAGCCGTTCGAGCGAAGCGTGCTCCTTCACAAGCGCGCGCCATGCGTCCTTGTCCGCCATCGCCTCCGGCTGTGAAAGCTGCTCGCTCAGCTCCAGATATCGTTTTTTAATGCCCCTGAGTTTTTCCAGCATGTTGCCTCCGTCATGATGCCCGTTCCACGGTAACGACGCGTGGATTGCCCGCATAGTCGTTTGTCACGCGCGCGTTTGTAAACATTGCCGAAACCTGCGCAGCCTGCGTGCTGCCGATTTCCATCAAAAGCGCGCCGCCAGATCGCAGGTGCGCCTCGTATTCCGCCGCAATCCGGCGGTAAAAGTCCAGCCCGTCGGCGCCGCCGTATAATGCGGTGCGCGGTTCGTAGGTAAGCTCCCTTTGCAGGCTCTGCATGTCCGCATCGGAAAGATACGGCGGGTTACAGACGATCAGATCGAAGCTTTCCTCCTGTACGGTATCGAATAAATCGCCCGTGCGCACGTCGACACTGACATCGTTCCATTCGGCGTTTTCCGCAGTCATGTGCGCCGCGTCCGGGCTGATATCGCTGCATACTACCGCGAGGCCGCCAAGCTTGCATAGCGCGACGCCGATGCATCCGCTGCCGCAGCACAGGTCCAGCGCCGTCCGGTAATTGCGCGCCCTGGCCAGCGCGAGCGCCGCTTCGCACAGCGTCTCCGTGTCCTGCCGCGGAATCAGCACACGCTCGTCTACGGCGAAAGGCAGCCCCATGAATTCCCATTGCGAAAGAATGTATTGCAGCGGCTCCCCGGCAGCGCGCCTCTCCGCGTATCCGCCGAGGGCGACCAACTGCTCGCGCGTCAGCTCCACATGGTGATGCAGCATCAGCGCCGCCGGATCGATGCCCAGCAGAAATGCAACAAGCTCCTTTGCCTGCGCATGCGCTTCCTCCCGCGCCGTATCGCGAATACGCAGCTGCGTCAGCCGCACCGCTTCGGAAACCGTCATAACGGCTGTTTCTCCGCCGCGCTGCATGCCGCGTTTGCAGAATCCGTTTCCTGCTCCGGCTCTATAGCATCGTTTGCATCGGAAGCACCCGTCGCTTCCTGCTCCGCATCGCCCTCCGGCGCAGCGCCCGCCGCAGAAGTTTCCTGCGTCTTTGGTGCGCTCTGCTCCGCGTCCTTTTCCGCCTCCGGCAGCAGTCCGTCGTTCATCGCAACGTTGAACGCCGCAAGCGCCACCTCAATCATCTCGACTTCCGGCTCCCGCGTGGTCAGGTACTGCAAGCCCATGCCGGGCGCGCGTACGATCCGCGCAAGCCAACCGTCGGACGCGGCGGCAAGCTTCAGCACCTCATACGAAATACCCGCAACGAGCGGCAAAAACAGGATACGCGTTAAGAAACGCAGAAAAAAGTTTTCATTGTAGGGCAGCAGGGCAAAAAACAGGATGGAGACCGCCATGACCAGGAAAAGATAGTTCGTCCCGCAGCGCGGATGCAGCCTGGAATACCGCATGGCGTTCTCCGGCGTCATCTCCGCCTCGTTTTCGTAGCAGGAAATCGTCTTGTGCTCCGCGCCATGGTACATGTACACGCGGCGAATATCCTTCATAAACGAAATCGCGCTGATATAGCAAAGGAATATCAGTAGCCTCGTGAATCCCTCGGCAAGGCTCTTCCAGATGGTCGGCGTCCCCTCTTTCCAGGGAATGAGCTGCGAAGCAAGCGACGGCAAAAACACAAACAACCCCACCGCAAGCGCGACCGCGATCACAACGGCAATCACAATCGCAATATCCATGATAGACTTGCCGGTCTTTTCGGATAGCCACTTTTCGAACTTGCCGGGCTCGTCGTCAAGCTCCTCGCCAATGAGCTCGGCGGAACGCGTCATAATCCGCATGCCCGTTGCCAGCGACTCGATAAACGCCACCACGCCGCGCACGACGGGCAGGCCCAGGAACGTACCCTTCTTTGCTTTCGTTTCCGACTTTGTATATTCCGTCACAATCGATCCGTCCGGCTGCCGTACGGCCAGCGCGATGCCGCCCGTAGGCGTGCGCATCATGACGCCCTCCATAACGGCCTGCCCGCCAACGCTGCATTTTTTCATAATCTCTGCTACCTCTTTCCGTTCGGCACGTATGCCGCATGCCGGGCATACGCGCCGCAAAGACGCGTCCCGCGCCTGCTAAATAAGTAGTATAGCACAGCCGCTGCATGCGCGGCAACTCAATACTGCGGGATTTCGCCAGTCCGTAACGCCGCCATGCCCGCCCGTCCGATCAGTTTTTCAGGCTGTTGAGCGGCGCGGGAATACGTCCGCCGCGCCGGATAAACTCCGCGGAGGAAGCTGCGTGCACCGGCATCACCGGCGCGCTGCCAAGCAGCCCGCCAAGCTCGATCACGTCTCCCACGCGCTTCCCCGGAGCAGGTATGACGCGGACGGCCGTCGTCTTTTGATTGATGATTCCGATAGCGGCCTCATCGGCTATGATGGCGGCGATGGTTTCCGCAGGCGTGTCGCCCGGTACCGCGATCATATCGAGTCCGACGGAGCACACGCAGGTCATGGCTTCGAGCTTATCGATTGTAAGCGTGCCTTCCCGCGCTGCGGCGATCATCCCCTCGTCCTCCGACACGGGAATAAATGCGCCGGATAGGCCGCCCACCTGCGACGAAGCCATTACGCCGCCCTTCTTGACCGCGTCGTTGAGCAGCGCGAGCGCCGCCGTCGTGCCGTGCGTGCCGCAGACCGCAAGGCCCATCTCCTCCAGAATGCGGGCGACGGAATCCCCCTGCGCGGGCGTTGGCGCCAGGCTTAAATCCACGATGCCAAACGGCACGCCGAGCCGCGCGGAGGCCTCCCTTGCAATGAGCTGTCCCATGCGCGTCACCTTAAAGGCCGTCTTTTTCACCGTTTCCGCCACGACGTCAATCGGCGCGCCCTTCACCTGCTGCAACGCATGCCATACTACGCCGGGGCCGGATACGCCGACATTGATCACCTCGTCCGGCTCCCCTACGCCATGGAACGCGCCCGCCATAAAGGGATTGTCCTCCACGGCGTTGCAGAAGGTGAC
>CAYPLG010000132.1:0-5554 GCA_964411535.1 uncultured Oscillospiraceae bacterium | reverse complement strand
GGCGTGTAGGTCTTTTTCTGCACAAGGTCGCCGCAGTATTTTTCGTTGCGAAGCACGCGAAGAATTACAGTGTTCGACCACTCCTTGCAGCGCATCGGGTCAACCCCTTCCTCTTTCAGCTCGCGGGCGATCACAAAGCAGCCCTTGTTCTCGTTTACAAACTTATCGAAGATACGCCGCACGATCTTTGCGCCCGCCTCGTTAACAGTCATCACGCCGCCTTTTACATCGTAGCCAAGCATGCTCCGTCCGAACACCACGCCCTGCTCCATGCGCCGCTTCTGCCCCCATTTGACGCGCTCGCTCGTCTTGCGGCTTTCCTCCTGCGCCACAGAGGACATGATAGTGAGCCTCAGCTCCGCGTCCGCATCCAGGATATTGAGGCCATCATTCATGAACAGCACGCCGATGCCGCGCTTTTTGAGCTCTCGCGTATAGCTGATGCTGTCAAGCGTGTTGCGGGCAAAACGCGATATCTCCTTTGTGATGATGAGGTCGATCTCTCCGCGCTTTGCGGCTTCTATCATGCGGTTGAACGCTGCGCGCTTCTTGGTGTTTGTGCCGGTCTTGCCCTCATCCGCGAACACCTCCACCAACTCCCAGTTTGGCTCGCGCTCGATATACTGTTTGAAATAGCGCTGCTGACTTTCAAAGGAATTGGCCTGATCGTCCCGGTCGGTGGATACGCGGCAGTATGCCGCAACGCGCTTTTTTGCCCCTTCCTTTGAGTCGCTCGGCATAAGGCGGATCGCATTGAGTTCCTCATAGTTTTTTGTCATGATGTTAGCTCCTTTTCGGTTCGATTTTATACAAGAAAGCGCAGCGGCACCAAGGTGTCAACGCAAAGCGTTGACACAGCTCCTTTAGAAGTACCCGAAATTTAAGGATTTCGGGTAAAGGTGCGACTGCTTCTGTATCCGACGCGCTGCGCTTGCATGTATCCATGCTGCCAGTCAATCATACTTCGCCTGCGGCTCGCATTCTTGGGGCATCATGTATGTAATTGCCAAGCAGTGAGCTGGGCATGAATATTCAAAATTAAGAATTGGCTTCAAGTTTCTTTAGGCTCTGTTCCGCTTGTGATATAGTCAGAATATTTCGCTTTATCAGCGACCGCAGTATGGACTTTTGATAATTTAGCATGAACGGCGCGTTATCCTTCGTTTCGAGCCTCGACACCAGCTCGCCCGTGTAGACATACGCCCGCGGTTTCAGCTATAACACCCCCTTTCATAGCATTTATATTCCTTGCGGTTTGTCCGTTATCACCGCTCCTGTTCGTCTCGGTTGCGCTCGCGTTTGCGCTGCCAGTCGGCAAGCAGCTTGATAATGGTGTCCTCCATTTGCTTGGGCGTGTAACCCTTTGGGAAGAACCGATTGATGCGCTCTGTTTGCAGCTTGATCTGTTCCTTCTGGTTGGGCTTTTCTTCGGTCAGTAGTTTGCTGATCGTCCGCTCGTCGAGCCTGCCCTCCTGTGCGAGCTTCTTATGCCGTTCTACCCAAAGCAACTTCCTGACAGGCAGCCTTGCTTGGCGCTGTGTCGTATTACGTTCCCTTGGTGCGCTCGTTTCATGGCGTACTTCCCCGGAAATGTGACTGCTTGGACGGTCATTTGGTTTTCAAGGTGCATAAGCTCTCACTATATAGGCCGCGAGAATGGCTAAAACTACACGTTGTCCAGAAGTTTTATACCCCTCACTTAATAGCCGGTGAGAAGTGCTAAAACCTCACGCTTTTTCTGAGAGTCCACGATTTGTTTACTTATGTACACTCGCCACTGTTAGCACGATTCACCCTTTCACCTATCGTCCAAAAAACGATGCTTTAAGAGGTATGAAAAGTGTTTTTTATTTATTTTTCTTGGAAACCGTGTTTCGAGAAGATACTCCGTATAAGTTCTCGTTGCCGTTCTACCCAAAGCAGCTTCCTGACAGGCAACCCGCTTGGCGCTGTGTCGTATTACTCTCCCTTGGTACGCTCATTTCTTGGCATACTTCCCCGGAAAGGTGACTGCTCGGACGGTCATTTTGTTTTCAATGTGCATGAGCCCCCATTTAATAGCCGGTGGAAAGGGTCAAAACTCCACGTTGTCCGGAAGTTTTTTTACCCCTCACTTAATAGCCGGTGAGAAAGGTCAAAAATTAGGGGTCAGGCGAGATTATTTTTGCTCCCACTATATAGCCGGTGAAAACCTGTAAAAATTGACTTTATTGTCAAGAATCCATTCGGGAGTCAGAGCACTTCTCGCACAAATTCAAAGTTTTCTTTGCTATTCAGTCATGCAGATGGTATAATGCAGTTGGAAGTTATGGAACAATGCCCATAAGTTCATAGCGAACGGAGGCTGAATGTGGACACCATCAAACGAGACGCCTATCTTAGCAGACTAATTGAAAAGCAAAACAATGGATTAATCAAAGTGATTACCGGCATCAGAAGATGCGGCAAGAGCTTTTTGCTGTTCAATCTGTTTTACGATTACTTGATTCAAAGCGGAGTAAAGGAAGAACAGATCATTCTGATCGCGCTGGATGACGACACTTTTGTTCAGTACCGTGATCCCGATGAGCTGTCAAAATACATACGCTCAAAGATCGTGACCAAGGATCAATACTATATCCTGATCGACGAAGTACAATATTCCATCAGCAAGGAAGAGTTGAAGAATCCGGAGAATATCAGATTATACAATGTTCTCAACGGCCTTATGCGGCTTCGGAACATAGATATTTACGTCACCGGAAGCAACTCGAAAATGCTCACCAAGGATGTCCTGACCGCGTTTCGCGGCAGAGGCGACGAGGTCAAGATCTACCCTCTGTCCTTCAGGGAATACTATTCTTATGTGGGTGGTGACAAATCCGATGCGTATGAGGAATATGCTCTTTACGGTGGTATGCCCTTGGTGCTTGCTAAGAAATCCGATGCCGAGAAGATGAATTATCTGCAAAACCTGTTTACCGAGGTTTATTTCAAGGATATCGTGGAGCGGTATGACATTGCACTTCCCGACGTGCTTCAGGAACTGACGGACGAGGCTGGCAAGAGTAAACAAGGATTCGTATGTGTGGGACTTTGCAACGGGGTCCGCAGGACTTCTTGTGGCAGCAATGAACGAAATGCTTGTAGATGCCAAGATGAGCATCAAATCGCCTGATCAGCTTGCGGAAAAATCAGCCGAGATCAAAGCGACACAGATTCTTGGACTGGAAATACTTTCCAATGTGTATATGTTGGCTATTCTTAACATGATTTTAATGGGAGACGGTAGTTCAAACATTCTCAACAAGGACTCGCTTAAGGACTTTAACGGTAATTATGGATTTGGGAAAACGAAGGGAAAATTTCCTGCAAATGCTTTCGTTCTGAATCCTCCCTATTCGGCTTTAGGCAAATGCGGCAGGAGCTTTGTTGCAAAGACCCGCAAGCGCAAGGACGGCAGTCAATATAAATGCTGGCGGTGCTGCGAATCGTCCCGGCGGGGCGGCAAGCACATCGACAAGGCGGGAAACGAGCAGGGCTGTTCACAGGACAGCATCCGCAACGAGGACGCGCTGCACATCATGTTTCTGGTGATGCAGAGCCTTGAAATGGATAAAGAGCGCGTGCTGCACAACCTCAAAAAAGCTATTGAGGGCGTGATATCGCAGGATTCGAACTGCGTGGACACGACGGCCTTGCAGCAAAAGATAACCGATACGGAGGCGGGCAAGGCGCGCCTGATCGACCTGTATATGTCAGGCAGCATCACCAAGGACGAGTTCATGGCGGCGCGGGAAAAGTGCGATAAGGAGATTGCCGACTGCAAGCGCACGATAGAGAGCGTGACCGAGCAGGGCAAGGCGGTCAGCCAGAAAGACGAAATGCTGAAAGAGATATTCGCAGCCGTGGATGAGATTGCAAACGGGCTTGTGTATGATGACGAGTTTTACCGAAACATCCTTGACCGCATGGTGGTGCACGACAGGGAACACATCGACGTTTATCTCAATTTCCTGCCTCATAAATGGAGCTATACGCTTGCGTCGGCCGCAGGCGTTCCTGCACCCTCCGCCCAAAACCGCGCCACAGATGATACGTCTGTCCCTATATCCGTTAGGGTTGCCTTTACGCGGTCATCCGGCATGGAAAAGCGCTGCGATAAATAGCGCAGGCCGGCGCTCAGCTCGCTGTCCGGGCCGCCATATTGCGCCATAAGCAGCTTTGCCATGCGCGGGTCAGGCTTGGTGATACGGACGGGGTACATCAAACATTTTTCATAAATCCACATATCGCTGCCTCCTTACAGATCCCATGGCCATGGCTGGAACACCCAGCTGCCGGCCTCGGTAGGGGTCGCGCCAAAGTTCATCAACGGGCCGTACTGCGCCGTATAGCTGTCGATCAACGTCTGGAGCTTTTCGGCATAGCAAAGGTAGTCTGTTTTGGCAGCCGTATCGTCCGGATGTGTGTCAAGATATAGGTTCAGGTCAATGCATGCGAAGCGTCCTTCACGTATGCGCTGCAACATTGCCTGTTGCGTCGCGTCTTTCATATACAGCACCTCCTCGCATACGGGCTGACCAGTTCGGGGAACAGCGTGCCTTTCGAAAGCGCCTCACAAGGGCAGAAGCCGGTTTGATATCGCTGTATGGGGAATCGGATTTGCGCAAGCGACTGCACGGTTACCGGTGCATCCAACGTTGCGCATTCCGCGCCGCAGACGGCGCCGGCCGACACCGTGCGAAGCGTCGCATCCGTTAACTCGGTTTCCACCTGCGTGCATGGCGTTGGGCACGCGCATCCGGCAGAACAGTTATTTTGCGTCATGTTGCATCCTCCTTACCAAAGATTACTGCATACTATGACGAGATGGGTGGAAGCGTGCAGGGGAGGGAGGAACGCGGTAGGATTGCAAGAAATAGCATCGTATGGAGGAAGTTTTGCGCTTTCGCGGAATGCATTGAGGCGCAGCATACTAAAGCAATACGCTAGGCATAGCACACAACCATGCAGCGTGAAACAAAAAACCAACCGACGCCCTATTGGATTTTTTCCACAATGACCGTTTTTGCCAGCTCCGGCACCCGCTTGGCGTCCAGGCCGACGGTCAGCGGATTCTCCGCCTCCGCGCCGCCACATGCGGTTGCGAAGCGGATCAGATCCTCTGGCGGCATGTTTTGCGTAATGCCAAATACGAATCCGGCCAGGAACGCGTCGCCGCAGCCTACTTCGTTATGCAGCGTAGCGGCGGAAACGCTTGCGCGATAGTACGCGTCAAAGCAACGGATAATGCTGCCTCGTCCGCCGAGGGTGACGGCAACAACGCCGATTTCATAGGCGTCGAGCGCGTGTATTGCCGAAAGTATTGCATCCTCCGTATCGGTAGGCATACCCGTTAACTGCTGGAGTTCCTGCTCGTTGGGCTTAATCATGAAGGGGGCGCATGTTACGCCTTCGCGAAGCGACGTTCCGTTTGCGTCGAGGACGACGCGCGCGCCAGCTTTCTTGCCGGCCGTTAACAATGCCTGCTGGAAGGAGCTTCCCTCCGCAAAGACATAGTTGCTTGCGTCGC
>CAYPLG010000131.1:5180-5596 GCA_964411535.1 uncultured Oscillospiraceae bacterium | reverse complement strand
TACAAAGGCGAGATCCCCGGCGTGCGCAAGGCAAGCTGGTAAAGGAGGAAACGAATCATGACAGATACCATTGCCGATATGCTCACCAGAATCCGCAACGCGCTTGTTGCGAAGCATACCACCGTGGATGTGCCCGCTTCCACCACGAAGAAGGCCATCGCGCAGATTCTGCAAGATGAGGGATATATCAAGGGCTTTGAAGTCGTTAACGACGGCATCAAAAGCGACATCCGTATTGCTCTTAAGTACGGTGCGAACAAGCAGCGCGTTATCGTGGGCTTAAAGCGCATTTCCCGTCCGGGACTGCGCGTCTATGCCCGCAAGGACGATCTGCCGAAGGTGCTGGGCGGTCTGGGAATAGCGATTATTTCGACCTCCCGCGGCATCATGACGGACCGCGAAGCCCGCAAGCAGGG
>CAYPLG010000131.1:4349-5170 GCA_964411535.1 uncultured Oscillospiraceae bacterium | reverse complement strand
TTGGCGGCGAAGTGCTGGCCTACGTCTGGTAAGACCGGAATTTGGCCAAAAGTAATTGTTGAAGGAGCAAAGGAATCATGTCTCGTATCGGAAAACTTCCGGTCAGTATTCCTGGCGGAGTGACAATCACGGTCGGCGAAGATAACGTCGTCACAGTGAAAGGCCCGAAGGGCACTCTGTCGGAGAAGATCTCGCCGGACATGAAGATTGAAGAGGACAACGGCGTACTGCACGTCACGCGTCCGAGTGATGACAAGCAGCATCGTGCGCTGCACGGCCTGACCCGTTCGCTCATCCACAACATGGTGGTGGGCACGACCGAAGGATTCAAAAAGAATCTGGAGATCGTAGGCGTAGGTTACCGTGCGCAGATGCAAGGAAACAAACTGGTCTTGAACGTTGGGTATTCGCACCCCGTCGAGATCGATCCCCCCGAAGACGTCAGCTTTGAGACGCCCGCCCCCACGAAGATCGTCGTGCACGGGATCAGCAAGCAGGTCGTCGGTCAGGTTGCAGCCGATATCCGCGCGGTGCGTAGTCCGGAACCCTACAAGGGCAAGGGCATTCGCTATGAGAACGAGTTCGTTCGCCGCAAGGAAGGCAAGACCGGTAAGTAAGGCAGGAAGGAGTGACAAAAGATGTTTTCGAAAGTTGATAAGAATGCGATTCGCGTTGCGCGTCACTATCGTCAGCGCAGGGATATCATCGGAACGCCGGAGCGTCCCCGCCTGAATGTGTATCGCAGCACGGGCCACATCTATGCGCAGCTCATCGATGATTCCGTTGGCAACACCTTGGTCGCAGCTTCCACGCTGGACGCC
>CAYPLG010000131.1:0-4339 GCA_964411535.1 uncultured Oscillospiraceae bacterium | reverse complement strand
AGGTGGAGCAGGCCAAGATGGTCGGCGAACTGATCGGCAAGCGCGCGGTTGAAAAGGGCGTCACCAAGGTTGTATTTGACCGCGGCGGCTTCCTGTATACGGGGCGTGTTGCTGCGCTGGCAGAAGGCGCACGCAAGGCCGGGCTGGACTTCTAAGGAGGAAACAAATGCAGAATAACAGGAGATTTGAAAAAGAGCCTTCGGAATTCAAAGAGCGCCTGGTCTCCATCAACCGTGTTGCCAAGGTTGTCAAGGGCGGCAAAAACTTCCGTTTTACCGCGTTGATGGTTGTCGGCAATGAAAAGGGTAAGGTTGGCGTAGGCCTCGGCAAAGCGGCTGAAATTCCGGAAGCTGTTCGCAAGGGCGTCGAGGACGCAAAGCGGCATATGGTCGAAATCCCGATCGTCGGCACGACCATCCCCCACCAGGTGGAAGGTAAGTTCGGCAAGGGTCATGTCCGCATGCTCCCCGCCGAAGAAGGTACCGGCGTTATCGCGGGCGGTCCCGCCCGTGCAGTGCTGGAGATGGCGGGCATCCGCGATATCCGCACGAAGTCGTTCGGTTCGAACAATCCGAGTAACTGTGTCAAGGCGACGATCAATGGTTTAACGCAGCTCCGTACCGCTGAACAGGTAGCGAAGCTTCGCGGCAAGACCGTTGACGAGATCCTTGGTTAAGGAGGCAAATATGGCTACGAAGAAAGTTGAAAAGGCCGGAAGCCTCAAGATCACGCTTGTCAAAAGCCCGATTTCGAGCCTGAAGGATCAGCAGGCGACGCTCGTCGCGCTTGGCCTTCGCAAGCTGAACAGCACCACGGTGCAGCCGGACAACGCAGCCACCCGCGGCAAGATCTTCAAGGTGAAGCATCTTGTGACGGTGGAAGAAGTCTAAGGAGGAGCATGTGCAATGAAACTGCATGAATTACAGCCTGCTCCCGGGTCGACAAAGTCCCCCAAGCGCGTCGGTCGCGGTACCGGCAGCGGCATGGGCAAGACCTCGACAATGGGTCACAAGGGCCAAAAAGCCAGAAGCGGAAGCAAGAAGAACGGTTTCGAAGGCGGCCAGATGCCGCTTGCGCGCCGGTTGCCGAAGCGCGGCTTCACCAATATTTTTGCGAAAGAATACACGATTATCAACGTTTCCGACCTCGACAGGTTGGAGGATGGTACCGTAGTGACGGCTGAGCTGCTCAAAGAACAGGGTATGATCAGCAAGATCGAAAAGGACGGCTTAAAGGTCTTGGGCGGCGGCGAGCTGACGAAGAAGCTGGACGTAAAAGCGGCAAAGTTCTCGCAATCTGCGCAGACTGCCATCAAGGCGGCCGGCGGAAGTGTTGAGGTGATCGGATAATGTTCCAGACATTCATCAACGCCTTTAAGATCAAGGATATCAGAAAGAAGATACTGGTCACGCTGCTTCTTATCGTGGTGTATCGACTTGGCTGCTTCATCCCGATCCCTGGCGTGAACACGGCGGTGCTTGCGGAGGCCGTGCAGCAGTATGATATACTGGGCTTCCTCGATCTTCTGACCGGTAGTTCGTTCTCGCAGTTCACGCTGTTTGCGATGGGCATTTCGCCCTACATCACGGCGTCGATCATTTTGCAGCTGCTCACCATCGCCATCCCGGCGTTGGAGCGGCTCAGCAAAGAGGACGATGGCCGCGAGAAGATTGAGCGGATTACGCGTTACACCGGCATTGGCCTCGCAATGGTACAGTCGATCGGCATTTTTGTCGGTCTGCAAAACTCCGCGGTGGGACAGGATGTAGTAATCAATCCGGGCTTCTGGACGTATGCCACCATCGGTATTTGCTCCACGGCGGGCACAGCGTTCCTGATGTGGCTGGGCGAGCGCATTACGGAGAACGGAATTGGCAACGGTATTTCCATGCTGATTTTTGCCTCCATCGTAAGCCGCGTTCCGGCGACGCTGATCGGCTGGGTACAGCAGTTGGCAGTCGGCACAATGGCGTGGTGGAAGTTCGTAATCCTGATGGTCGTCGTACTCGGCCTTATTACGCTCGTAACACACGTCGATCAGGCGCAGCGCCGCATCCCCGTGCAGTACTCGAAGCGTGTTGTCGGCCGTAAGATGTATGGCGGACAGAGCACGTACCTGCCGATCAAGGCCAACGCCAATGGCGTTTTGCCCCTGATCTTTGCCATGACGTTCATCCAGTTCCCGGGCATGATCGCCCAGTTCTGGCCGGACGGAGGCTTTTACAGCTTCTATACGAAGTACCTTGGCAGCACGTCCGTGGTATACTTTATCGTGTACGCGTTGCTGATCATTGCGTTTGGTTACTTCTATTCCTCGATTACGTTTAACCCAATCGAGATGTCGAAGAACCTACAGCAGAACGGCGGCTTTATCACGGGTATCCGTGCAGGCAAGCCGACGAGCGACTATCTTGCGAAGATTTCGAGCCGCCTGACCATGTTTGGCTCCCTGTTCCTTGCAGTAATCGCGATTCTGCCGACGTTGGCGCTGCGCGGGCTGGGGCAAACCTCCGCATTCGGCGCGACCAGCGTATTGATTATGGTCAGCGTAGCGCTTGAAACCACGGCGCAGCTGGAGTCGCATATGTTGATGCGGCACTACAAGGGCTTTTTGAGCTGATGGCCGCATTGAGAATATCGGCGCGCGTGAGAAAGGGAGAAGCGAAATGAAGCTGATCTTTTTAGGACCGCCAGGGGCGGGAAAAGGCACGCAGGCCGCACGCATTGCCGGGGCAAAGGGAATTGCGCATATTTCTACGGGCGATATGTTGCGCGCGGAAATACGCATGGGTTCCGAGCTTGGGCTGGCCGCCAAGGCCGTGATTGACCGGGGCGAGCTTGTTGGCGACGACGTCATCATCGCAATGGTGCAAAAGCGTATTGCCATGGAAGACTGTAAGGAGGGATTCCTCTTCGACGGTTTTCCGCGCACGATAGCGCAGGCGGACGCGCTTCGCAGCATTACGGACATCGATTGCGTCATCAACATCGACGTGCCGGCGGAGCGGTTGATCGACCGTATCAGCGGACGGCGCATGTGTCCGGATTGCGGAAAGGCGTACCATGTGTACACCTATGAAAGCAACTACTGCACCTGCGGCGGGAAGCTGTACCAGCGCGATGACGACAATGCGGAGACTGTTCGTAACCGGATTGCCGTATACGAGCGGCAGACGCAGCCGTTGATCGAGTATTACGAGAAGGCGGGCCTGCTTGCAAGCGTCAATGGCGACGACGAGATTGACGACGTGACGAACGCGATATTGGCGGTGCTTGACCAATGATAACGATCAAGTCGCCGGCGGATATTGAACGGATGGACGCCGCCGGGCGCGTGGTTGAGGAAACGCTGAAGCTGCTTGCCCGCTCCGTGTGCGCCGGAATGCGCACCAGCGAGCTTGACGAGATTGCGGAAACCTACATACGCGATTGCGGCGCTGAGCCGTCGTTTCTCCACTACCACGGGTATCCGAAGAGCATCTGCACTTCGGTCAACGCGCAGGTAGTACACGGGATTCCCGGCAAATACCGCATCCGTGAGGGCGATATTGTCAGCTTCGACGTTGGCGCAAAGCTCGATGGATTCCACGGCGACGCAGCAAGAACGGTTCTTGTCGGCGAGGTGGACGAGGCGACGAAGGCGCTTGTACGGGTGACGCGCGAATGCTTTTTCGCAGGGCTTGCGATGGCGCGAGCGGGCAACCGCATCAGCGACATCGGCAGCGCAGTGCAGCAGCACGCGGAGAGCCATGGATACGGCGTTGTGCGAGAGCTGATTGGACACGGCATTGGCCGCGAGATGCATGAGCCGCCCGATGTGCCAAACTACTGGGAGGCGGGGCATGGCCGCGGCGCGCGGCTGGAGCCGGGGATGACGATCGCCATTGAGCCGATGATCAACCTTGGCACCGCGAACGTTTTCCAGCTTGACGACGGCTGGACGGTGGTAACGGCGGATGGGAAACCGAGTGCGCATTACGAAAACACCGTCGCCATCACGGAAGGGGAACCTCGTTTACTGACGCTGCACGGGGAGGAGAACGTATGAACGAGCCGGAATACGGCGTGATCGTTACCTCTCGCGCAGGGCACGACAAGGGACGCGCGTTCATTATCATCGGCCGGGCGGACGATGCGCATGTATGGCTGGTTGACGGCGAGACGAGGAAGCTCGAAAAGCCGAAAAAGAAAAAGCTTATGCATGTACGCATGGAGCCGCAGCGGGCGGAGGAGATTGTGGAGCCGGCAACAGCGCTCTGCGACGCAGATATCCGTAAAGCGCTTGCAGCCCGCGGCTACAACAATAAACTGAACCGGTAGGAGGGATAGCTTGTCTAAA
>CAYPLG010000130.1:0-5658 GCA_964411535.1 uncultured Oscillospiraceae bacterium | reverse complement strand
CACACCGTAAGCAGTACGTAGATTGCAGCAATCACGGCAGATTGTACAAGCACGCGCGGCTTCATGCGTGATCAAGGAGGCGACGCACCTCGCGGCGGGATTCCTCCGCAACTACTTGCTCGTCATAGGTAAGAATCCGCCCGTCCTGCACGACCTTTTTGCCGTTGACGAACACATAATCCGCAGGAAGATGCCAACCGACCGTACCAAACAGGTTCTTTTCATCCGCATCGGCGCAGACAAGCTCAATTCGATCCGCACGGATCGCAAACAGATCGGCCGCTTTACCGGGGGCAAGCTGCCCGATATCCGACCGGCCAAGCAGGCTTGCGCTGCCGCGCGTAGCGATTTTCAACAGGTCGTACCCCGTCGGCGCGGCTTCCCCGTATGTAAGCCTGTGCAGCAAATAGGCGACACGAATTTCGTCCAGCAGATTGCTTGCGTCATTGCTCGCGCTGCCGTCCACCGCGAGCCCGACAGGCACGCCAAGCCGCAGCATATCCGGCAATCGCATCACGCCGCTGTTCAGCTTCATGTTGGAACAAGGGCAATGCGCAACGCCGGTACCGGTATCGGCAAGCGTTTGCAATTCGCCGTCGTTAAAATGAATGCCATGCGCATAGAAAACGTCACTGCCGACAAAGTCCACGCTCTCCATGTATGCAAGCGGCCGCATGCCGAACGCGGAAAGCGTAAAGTTCTCCTCATCCTTCGTCTCGCAAAGATGCGTATGGAGCCGAACCCCCTCGTACGACCGGGCGAGCTTTGCGCTCTCCTTCATAACGTCGCCGGTCACGGAAAACGGCGAGCACGGCGCAAGCACCATCCGCCGCATGGAAAACGCGCGCATGTCGTGATATGATTCGATCAAGCGCCTGCTATCCGCCAGTATCTCATCCGTCGTCTGCACAACAGAATCCGGCGGCAGCCCCCCATCCTTCTTCGAAAGGCTCATGCTGCCGCGGGATGCATGCATGCGAATGCCAAGCTTTTCTGCGGCGGCGAACTGCGCCCCGATCAGATCCCCCGCACCGGCCGGGAATACGTAATGATGATCGAAGCACGTCGTGCAGCCGTATTTCAACAGCTCCCCCATGCCGCAAAGCGAGCTATAGTACACGGTATCCGCGTTGAGGTGCGCCCATATGCCGTACAACGCGGTCAGCCAGTCAAACAGGGCCAACCCCTGCATCGGAGGCAGATTCCTTGTAAAATACTGATACAGATGATGATGCGTATTGACAAGACCCGGATACAGAATCAGGTTGCGCGCATCGATAACCTCGTCCGCAGAAGCGGAAACCGGGCCGATTGCGCGAATCTCCCGTCCTTCCACGAGCACATCCACGTTGCGCAATACGGAATCCGCATCGTCGCAGGTAACGACAGCGCGCACATTTTGAAACAGTGTTGACAAGGTGAACCCCTCCTTTGCCTGCCACCATTATACATGGTTTGCAAAAGGAAGAAAACCGTCTTTTTCCCCGGTATGCAAAATGCATCCGAATTGTTTGCATATGCCCGCCTGTTTTGTTATACTGAATCGAAATTATAAAGGGAAGTAGCAGGTTTCGCATGATTACTCTGACCGACGTCAGCTATCAATACCCAGAGGCGGCGCAGCCTTCTCTCGATGCTGTCAGCCTCACTATAGAAAAAGGTGAGATTGTCGCCATCTGCGGCCATAACGGAAGCGGAAAGAGCACGCTGGCCAAGCATTTTAACGCGCTCCTGCTGCCTACCTCCGGCACGGTTACGATTGACGGGCTCGATACGCGGGACGAACGAAATACGCTGGAGATTCGCCGCCGTGTTGGAATGGTTTTTCAAAACCCGGACAATCAGCTGGTTACCACAATCGTCGAAGAGGACGTCGGCTTCGGCCCGGAGAACCTCGGTATCGCCCCGGCGGAAATCCGCCGCCGTGTTGACGCCGCATTACAGGAAGTCAATATGGAGCGCTATGCGCAGAACGCAAGCTATGCCCTCTCCGGCGGGCAGAAGCAGCGCATTGCAATCGCAGGTATGCTGGCCATGCAGCCGGAGGTGCTCGTGCTCGACGAAGCCACCGCCATGCTCGACCCCAGGGGGCGTGAGGAAGTGCTTTCCACGGTGCACCGGCTCAACCGCGATCTCGGCATGACGGTCATCATGATCACGCAATACATGGAGGAAACGGTGGACTGCGACCGAGTATTCGTAATGTCCGGCGGGAAGCTTGCGCTTTGCGGCACGCCGGAAGCGGTTTTCTCTGACGCCGGACGGCTTGACGAGTACGGTCTTGCCGCGCCCGCGTTCATCGGCATGCGCGAAAAGCTGCAAGCTGCCGGTATGCCCATCGCCGGAAATCCTATGAACTGTACGGAAATGTGCGAGGCCATATGCCAATTGTTATTGAACAACTAAATCACACCTATTTAAGCGGCAGCGCGCTTGCGCATTCTGCACTTACGGATGTTTCGCTCACCATTTCGGAGGGCGAATTCCTTGGCGTTATCGGGCACACGGGCTCCGGTAAGAGCACGCTCATCCAGCATCTCAACGGGCTTTTGCTGCCCACCTCTGGCCGCGTCCTTGTCGACGGGCTCGATACGCTCGACAAGAAACTGCGTATGCAAATCCGCTCTATGGTCGGCATGGTGTTTCAATACCCGGAATACCAGTTGTTTGAGGAAACGGTACTTGACGATGTTTCCTTCGGGCCGCGCAACATGCATTTACCGGCGGACGACATTCAGGAACGTGCGCTTTCCGCCATGCGCCTTGTCGGGCTCGACCCGGACGCCTTTATGCATAAATCGCCCTTCGACCTAAGCGGCGGCGAAAAGCGGCGTGCGGCGCTTGCCGGCATCCTTGCCATGCGGCCGAAATACCTGGTTCTTGACGAACCCATGGCCGGGCTTGACCCGCGCGGCCGGGATGAAATCCTGACCCTCATCAACGATCTTCGAAAAGAACACGGCACGACCATCGTCATGGTATCGCATTCCATGGACGACGTTGCGCGCTATGCCGACCGCATTGCCGTGCTCTCGCAGGGCACGCTGGCAATGCTGGACGCTCCCGCAAAGGTATTTATGCAAACGGACGCACTTGCAGCGATGGGCTTGCAGATTCCGCAGGCAACGCAGCTTGCTCTCGCCCTCCAGAGCAGAGGGCTTTCCGTGCCGGACGGCGTCTGCCGCATGCAGGAACTCACCGATTGGGTGATTGCGAGGTGGAACCATGCAGGCTAACATTACGCTTGGGCAGTTTTTGCCCGGCAACAGCCCCATCCACCGGCTTGACCCGCGCACAAAGCTTCTTGCGATGATTCTGTACATCGTTATCGTCTTTGTCGTGCGGTCGATGCCCCTGTTCCTGCTGCCCGCGCTGCTGCTTGTAATCATGTTCCTCCTTGCGCGCGTTCCGGCTTCCTATTTCTTCTCCTCGCTGAAGCCGATGCGGCTGCTGCTCGTTTTTATGTTTATACTCAACCTGTTCTTTACCGCCGGCGAAACGGTGCTGCTGCAATGGAAATTCATTCGGATTACCAGCGAAGCGCTGCAACAATCCGTCTTTATCACGCTCCGGCTGATCCTGCTCGTTGCGGGCACGTCCATGCTGACGCTGACAACGTCCCCCATCGCGCTGACCGACGGGCTGGAGCGACTGCTTACGCCGCTTAAGGCGCTGCATTTTCCCGCGCATGAGCTTGCCATGATGATGACCATCGCACTGCGTTTTATCCCGACGCTTATGGAGGAGACCGAGCGCATACAAAAGGCGCAGATGGCGCGCGGCGCGGACTTCGAAAGCGGAAACCTGATTCAGCGCGCGAAAAGCATGATTCCCATCCTCGTCCCCTTGTTTATTTCCGCCTTTCGGCGCGCGGACGAACTCGCCATGGCAATGGAATCGCGCTGTTACCACGGCGACGAGGGACGAACCCATATGCGCGAAATGCATTTTGCCGCGCGCGACCTGATTGCAGGCGTCGTTATGCTGTTGACGCTTGGCGCGATCCTCGTTCTGCAGGGACTCGTTTTTCGCGTATGAGAAGAATTCGCTGCATCGTTGAATATGAGGGTACGCAATACGTTGGTTGGCAATTACAGCCAAACGGCATATCCGTTCAGCAGCGGCTCAATGAAGCGCTTGCACACGTGACGGGCGAATCCATACAGGTGCATGGCTCCGGCCGCACCGACAGCGGCGTGCACGCGCGCGCACAGGTATTTCACTTTGATACCGATGCACGCATGCCCGCCGACAAGTTTGCAATCGCTATGAACATGCATTTGCCGCGCGATATACGCGTGCTCCATAGCGAACAAACCACGGATGCATTCCATGCGCGGTTTTCCGCAAAGGAAAAAACCTATCGATACACGCTGCAATTCGGCCCGCATGCGCGGGTGTTTACACGCATGACCGCTCTGCACGTACATACTTCTCTCGACCTTCCGGCGATGCAATCCGCCGCGCGCGACTGCATTGGAGAGCATGACTTTTCCGCGTTCATGTCCGCCGGAACAGCGGTCGAAACCACCGTGCGCACAATTCTTGCCTCCGACTGGACAATCGACGGCAACTGCTGGTATTACGACGTAACCGGCACAGGGTTTCTATATAACATGGTGCGCATTCTGACCGGAACCATGCTCGCAATCGGGGAGGGAAAATATGATCAAACTGCCGTCGGCAAAGCGCTTCTCTCCGGCAAGCGCTCCGATGCGGGTCCCACCGCGCCTGCGCAGGGACTGACGCTTATGCGGGTTCGTTACCCCGACTTCGATACGAACGAGGTGTTGGCAAGATTATGACCACGCATAACGAAGCCGCCGCACGCGCACAGCTTTCCGCAGAGCACGAACGGTACATGCGTATCGCGCTCGAAGAGGCGCAGCTTGCCCGTGTAATGGACGAGGTACCGGTTGGCGCCGTGCTTGTGCAAGGGGAGCGGGTACTTTTTCGGGCGCACAATCTTGTGGAAACGCAGCACAACCCCTGCGCGCACGCGGAGATGCTCTGCCTTACGGAGGGCGTCCGCAATTGCGGAGGATTCCTTTCGGACTGCACGCTCTACGTCACGCTCGAACCCTGCGTCATGTGCGCGGGAACCGCGCTGACCGCACGGCTCGGCAAGCTCGTATTCGGCGCGTTTGACAAGCGGGCCGGATGCTGCGGCTCCATGCTCGACGTCACCGACCATTGCTTTTACCACAGTATCCCCGTCTGGGGCGGAATACTGGAGGCGGAATGCGCCGGGCTTCTTTCCGGCTTTTTTACGGATAAGCGCGGCAACATCGTGCAGAATGCATGCAAACAGGAGGCAACATCGTGATACTTACCGTTACGCTCAACCCGGCGCTTGACCGGGTCATGTTTATCCCGGAATTTGTCAGCGGCAATGCAAACCGTATCTATCGCCGCGAGAACTGCATCGGCGGCAAAGGCGCGCACGTATCGTTCAACCTTGCCGACCTCGGCATGGCCAGCACCGCCACCGGTATAGCCATGGGCCCGTCCGGGCAAATCTTTTTGCGTTCGCTTATCGACCACGGCGTCAACTGCGATTTCTATGTTCCGGAAAGTGACGGCGATACGCGCACCAACTATATTATTGTAGAAGACAACGGCATCTGCTCGCAGGTATGCGAAAAGGGCCCGGTCATT
>CAYPLG010000129.1:0-5715 GCA_964411535.1 uncultured Oscillospiraceae bacterium | reverse complement strand
CGCGTATCCTCTACGAATACGGCCATGATTACGATGCTCGTGCCCGGCTTGGCGTCCGAAGGAAGATCAAAGTAGTAGTTATTGCCGCTGCCCACCGTCAGGCTCGTTTTCACGGTCGCTTCCAATGTGGGCGGCGTGGCAGCTGCGTCGGCCGCCTTGGTATACGTATAGGTAAAGTTGATAGAGGGCGTCGCGGCAGGCGCGGCAGGATCGCTCGACGGCGCCGGAGCAATCTCGCCCAGGCGGTAGCCCGTCACAGGCGTGATCGTAAACGCATACCTTCCGGTAGTTGGGGACGATTCCGAAGACGCAAAGCTGACCGTGCCGTTCGCCGTGCCCGCAATCAAAATCGTGTTTGCATTTCCGGCATATTGGGCGTTGACCGTTCCGCCGGAGGAAGCCGCAATCGCCGGGTCTTTTACGATAAATACGGTCCCAATGGAAAGCGTCGTGCCCTTTTTATATCCACCGGGCAGCGAATTTCCATCCGCAATGTCGAATTCAACCGCCGTTTGAATTGTATCTATGGTTTTCGTAAGCAGATACTGTATTCCCGCCGTGCCGTCCTGCTTCGTATAATGCAGCGTAGCATAGCGCGCAGGCTGCGTGCCGTTGGGATACGGACGTTCTTCGATATCGTACCCATTTGCGGGCACGATTGCAAAAACGTACTTGGTATTCAGCGACAAGTCTTTCTGATACACAAGCGAGCCGTTCTCCATCGTCTCGATCAAAACGAGCCGGTCGCGCCCGTCAACCCACTGCGCGCCTGTCGCCGCAGTTGCGCCCGCTTCGGTGGTTCCCGGCACAACGCCTTCCTCCACCAAAAGGTCGAGCGCGTCCGTCGCGTCCGCCGTAGCGCTCGCGCTTGTAACGGCATTTGCTATGATATTCACCTCATCGGCGCGAATCTCGCCGGAGGTGGAGATAACGGCATTGTTGCGGTTTATGATCACGCTGAAGCTCAGCGCACCGGTAATCTGTGCGGACGCCGAGGCCTTCGGCGTGGGCTCCGCCGGAGTCTGCCCCTCCGGAATCAATTCCCATTCGGCATGCAGCGTAACCGTCCGGTCCGTGCCGGAGATATCCTCCGGTACGACGAACACATATTCGCCGTTCTCGTCCACCGTGATATCGACCGTCGCCTTAAGCGCCGCCGGTGACGCAGAGGTTGCATCCGTACTCTTTTTTAAGTAGGTAAATTTGAGCGAACCGGGCTTAAGCCGGTAATTGCCCGTCGCCAGTCCACCGGCCTTCGTCGGGTTCACCGTAACGGCGACCGTACGTCCCGCGTCCGCCTTGGTCACCACCGTCAGCAATGAGCCGCCCTTGACCGCGCCTTCGGTATTGTTCACCCCATCGGCAACATTGATCGTAACGGCGTCCGCCGCAGTGGAGTTTTCCGTCATACGGCCCGTATCCAGCGGCTTCGCCGTTCCTGCGCCCTCGTTGAACAAATCGGTGAGCCCCAGCCCGTCCTCGTCCCCATCGCCCGAAGGATCGGCGGGCGAAGCAGCCTCGTCCTCGCCGCTAAACAGTCCGCTGGCGTCATAGAGATCGTCGTAATCTTCCTGCTTTACACCCAGCTCGGCGGCGGTCTTCTTTACAAAGGTTCCGACGATGTTGATATCGAACGCCGGCATGGTGATAACATACTTGCCGCTTGCATCAGGCAAAACAGGTACAAATTGATACGCCGTCGCACCGGCAGGCAGATATTTATATTGTATGGATTGGAGCTTGTAACCCTTGTTGGGCGCGGCAGTCACGGTAATGACCTGCCCGGAATTGGCCTTGTTGACAGCGGAGATTGTACCGTTGACGGTGTCGGAAATGTAAATGGCGTAATCCTTGCCTTCAACGCTCTCGATCACCGCGTCGGCCTTGCCGCCAAGCTGCGTGCGAAAGCTGCCGAGGATCGCCATAAGCGAATTCTTAATGGACTCGATGGACGGATTCCCTCCGTCGCCCGCTCCGGCCGGTTCCGCCGCGGGACGTTTGGACACGGCGTCCGTCACGGCGCGTTCCTCGGAATCGGAATAGATGTTGACGCTGCCGTTGTCCGCGCGTACGTTCGCGTTTCCGATAACTTGTGCGGAAACATCAACCACGCCAACGCCAGCCGCAAAGTATGCACTGACGCCCAGGTTCGTTGAACCCGCGTCGCCTGCGCCTCGCTTGGCCTTTGTCATCAGGGAGGTGACGCCGTTGCTTTTTAGCGTAACGTCGCCTTCCCGCGATTCCACGCGCGTACCGGGTACATTGTCCGCCCCGACAAGCACATGGCAGTCGACCGCCGCGATGGAAACCGCAATCGCGACCGGAATCTTCCCCGCAAACGCGGTGGTGTTGATGTCGACGGTCGAATCGGCGCGCAAGGCAACGCTGCCATTGGCGATCACACTGCCGGTTACGCGTACATAAACCTGCGAAACCGCAATGGAAAGACTCAACGGCACCGTAAAGCCCGCGATACCGGTCGGGCTGACCGTAAACGATATGGCCGTGCTCGCATTTGCCGTCACGGCGCCGCCCGCATTGATCGAGCCCGGCACGTTGATCTCCGAATTTCCGCTTTTGATATTCAGGAAGTTGACTGGCTGGGCAACATTCTGCCCATTAATTGAGACATCCAGCAACGAACGGGTCTGTACGGTGGCCGTCGACAAAGAAACGTTGCCGCCCGCCTCGATCACACCGGCAATATGAATGCCGCTTGCCGCGAGCAGATCGAGTACGCTGCCTTCTGCTTCGACGCCGATATCCTGTAGTACGGGCATGGACCTCGTGCTAAACTGCCCGTCATCGTCCGACATCGTGAGCAGCACGTCGCCGGTCGTATGCATCGTGCCGTTGCCTTCGAGTGTGAAGGACTTCCCTTCCGCAACGAAGGAAACGGCGTTGACAGCGCCGGTCACGTTGATATTGCGTGCATAAATACAGACGTTCGCCATGCCGGCCAGCAGCCGTTCGATGGTCACATCGCCGGGCGTCCGCATAATGTAGTTCACCAGCAATCCGCCGCCTGTGAGCGCCAGGTCGATATTGCCGCCTTGATCATCCAGGTTGGCGATGTAGTTGCACAAATCGCCGGCATGCATTGCGCTTCCGTCCAACGTGGCGGTGCGTTTGTTAAGCAAAGTATCCGTAAAGCTTGCGAATTGTTTCGCCAGGACGCGTACTGTCTCTCCGCCGTTGTTTTTCAGCGTGAAGGAAGCCTGCGTGTCGCTGTCGCGCACAGCCGTGCTTGTCCCATCGGTAGAAAGCGCGCCGGTGAAGTGCATCCGGTCCTTCTCTGGATCGCCATCCGGGGTAGACGCCTCGTTGGCGTTGACCGTAACGCCCGTAACGCCTTCGCCGTCCTTGACAACGTTTGCAATCGACACATCCACATCGACGACGTCGCTGCCTGCGCCGCCATTGACCGTGACCTCGCTCGTCCCGTTTGCGTTTGCCTGATATGTACTGGTCAGACTGATATGATCGTCCCCCGCGTCGCCGTTGAGCGTAGCGGTCGCACTTGGCCCGGCGTCGAGCGCAATCGTATCGTTGCCTGCGCCGCCATGCACGGTAACGTCAGCCGGATTCTCGGAAGTGCCCTCCGCGGAGACTTGAATTGTGTCGTCTTTTTTCGTACCGTAGATTTCAACCTTCGGCCCGGCCGTGCCGTCATCGCCCGTGACGGTGACGCGCTTGTTTAAGGAAAAGTAAAGACCGGCAAGCACCACGTTCATGCCGCTGATACGGATGTTGCCGTTGATCTGCACGCCGTCATCCGCCGAAAGCAGGTCCTCGCCCGCATCGCGGGATACGATGCGCAGCCAGAAGTCCTCCGGTATGACGTAATTCTTCTCCTCGACGGCGGTTTCCTGCGTATTGCCGAGCACTGTGCCCTCGGCGTCACTGTATATGGTTGTCGTCGTCGTTTCAATGCTGCGCGTGGCGCTGATTTCGATATCACCCTCGTATATGCCAGCGCCAACCGAAACCGTGATCTCCCTCGTATCGGCTTCGATTCGCGAAAGCGCCTCATCGATGGCCTTCTGAATCGCGTTCTGCGGATCCACGCTCACCGTAGTGGTCGTAAGCAGATCCTCAATGACGCCCTTGTTCGCCTCCACATCGAAGGGCTGCGCTTCCGGCAGCGCTTCGCCGCCCGCTTCGTTCACCGGATCCTCCGGCAAAACGTCGTTTGTGAAAACCACGTCCGTAATCTCGTCTGTAACGGCTACGGTCGCCGGGTCACCCGCATCTCCGCCCTCGGAAGCCGGTTCGCCCGCATCCCCGCCTTCGGGGGCCGGTTCGCCCGTGCTCTCAGGCGCTGCGCTCTCCAGTATCTGTGTAATCTGCGCCTCGCCCGGCAGCGCGCTGCCTGCACCCGTATCAATATCGCCGCCCGCTTCCGCGCTCTCCGCTGCTTCCGTCTCCACCGCATGGCTGTCCCTGGGAAATGCAAGGAAAACCGTTAGCGCCAGCAGCAGCGTCAACAGAATGCATATCCCTATATTCTTTCTTCGGTTACAGCCAGATTCAGTGTACATAATCCGTTCCCTCCAGAGAAACGTGCGCGTTACAGAAACGTACAATATTCCCCATATATACCTACAATATAGATAATCTCATTTTTTTAATACCATAAAAAAAAGGCGCAAACAAGCGCTTTTGCACGAGTGGTTACAAAGTCGACATGAACGGTTTTGCCCGGTTTCAGACGCCGATTACGGCGCCTGCCATAAACACATACGCCTGTACATCCACCGCGTTTTCCAGCAGATTGCCCGGCAGCACGCACAGATCCGGGCCGGAAAGCATCGGAGGGATCGCAAAAACAACGTCCGTTTCGACCTGCGCGCCAAGCGATTTTGCATGCTCGGAATAATAGAAAAGAAGGCTGTCGAACGCAGGACCGCCCGATACGGATGATGCGCTTTGAACAGCCAATAGCAAATGGAGTGAAATATCTCGATTTATAAAGAGGGATGTAGAGACCCCCTACCCCCGTGCTCCGCCCATGGGTTACCTCTGCCTAAGCCGACGCAGACGAAACGTCGCAAGCATCTTCTTGAGATTCTCCCGTTCCCTGCGGGATAGGGGCACACTCGCGCCGCTTGTGAGCGTCAGACTGGTTTCCTGCACGCTGCGGATTTGTTCGAGCGAAACGATGCAATAGCGAATGCTGCGGCAGAAATCGTTCTTTGGCAGCAGTGCCTCGATGGCCGAAAGCGGCATCGTACTCTCGATGACCTCCGCCGCCGTATGCACCGTACTGCAACGGCCCTGTACGTCAATATAAAGAATGTCGCGCGCCGCAATCTCTCGCAGTTCTCTGCCGCATTTGACAAAAATGCGTCGCTGCGCGGACGTTCGCTCATACCACCGGTCCAGCACATGAAAGAACTTGCTCCGATCCACGGGCTTGACAAGATAGTAGAGCGCGTCCACATCATAGGCTTCCGCACCGCGCTCCGCGCTCGCCGTCGCAAAAATAATAGGACAGTTTAAGTCTCTGCCCCGAATCCAGCGCGCCGTCTCCATTCCGTCGAGGTCTCTCATATAGATATCCAACAAGATCAAATCAAACGCGCCCGGTGTAAAGGACTCGATCAGTGCCTCGCCGCTGTCGTACTCCGTCACCGCCGCGTCAACGCCGCGCCAAAGCAGATATTCGCGCAGCAGTTCCTTGCACTGCGCCCGTTCGTCGCCCATATCATCGCA
>CAYPLG010000128.1:4349-5899 GCA_964411535.1 uncultured Oscillospiraceae bacterium | reverse complement strand
GTCGAGGTGCAGATATTGGCCGATCAGGCCGGAAACGTCGTCTGCCTCGGCGAGCGCGACTGTTCGTTGCAAATCGGAAGGCAGAAGGTGGTCGAAGAGACCCCCTGTCCCGCGATTGACGAGAACATCCGTAAACGGCTTTGGGAAGCGGCAGTAAAAGCGGTCAAGGCCGCAAAGGTGCGCGAGGCCGCACGAAAGGCAAAAGCCACCGCGCGCGAGAAAAACAAACTCGAAAATGCGCCGCTCGTCGGCAAGCTCTCGAGCTGCACCGGGCGCGACTACAGCAAAAACGAGCTGTTCATCGTGGAGGGCGACAGCGCGGGCGGCTCCGCCAAGCAGGGGCGCGACCGGCGCTTTCAGGCCATCCTGCCGCTGCGCGGCAAGCCGCTCAACGTGGAGAAAAAAAGGCTCGATCAGGTGCTGCAAAACGAAGAATTCCGCAGCATCATCACCGCCGTCGGAACCGGCATCGGCGAGGACTTTGACCTTGCTGCGCTGCGCTATGACAAAATCATTATACTATCCGATGCGGATCAGGACGGCGCGCATATCCGGGCCATCCTTCTTACGTTCTTCTATCGCTACATGAAGGAGCTCATCATGGACGGGCATGTCTACATCGGACTAAGCCCGCTTTACCGCGTGCAGAAGGGCGAAACCTGCATCTATTGCTACAACGACGACGAGCTGCGCGAGGCAACCAAGAAAGTCGGCAAGGGCTATACCATCCAGCGCTACAAGGGCCTTGGCGAGATGAACCCGGAGCAGCTCTGGCAGACGACGATGGACCCGGACGGACGCGTCATGGTGCGCGTCGGCATCGAGGATGCGGCGGATGTTGAGCATCTTGTTACCGTGCTTATGGGCGACAAGGTGCAATCCCGCAAGGAATACATTTTCCGCTTTGCCGATTTCAACAAAGAAAACACGGAAACCTACGAAAAGCTGAGGAGCTGAACATATGGCCAAAAAAACGCCCGTCCAGCAAAGGCTGGAGACCATCATACAAAAGAACATGGACGACGTTATGCACGAGTCCATCCTGCCCTATGCCGAGCATATCATCCTGGAGCGCGCCCTGCCCCGCGTGGAGGACGGTCTTAAGCCCGTCCAGCGCCGCATCCTGTACACGATGCTGGAACTTGGCCTGACGCCGGACAAGCCGCACCGCAAGAGCGCGCGTATCGTCGGCGACTGCCTTGGCAAGTACCACCCGCACGGCGACAGCTCCGTATACGACGCAATGGTACGCATGGCGCAGCCGTACAATATGGGAATTACGCTTGTCGACGGGCACGGCAACTTCGGCAGCGTCGACGGCGACAGCGCAGCCGCCATGCGTTACACGGAGGCGCGCATGACCCCCGCCGCAATGCAGCTTCTGCGCGATATCGACAAGGACACCGTCTCCTTCTCCTTTAACTTTGACGACACGCTCAAGGAGCCGGATCTGCTGCCGGGGCGTTTCCCCAACCTGCTCGTCAACGGCGCGATGGGCATTGCCATCGGCCTTGCAACGAATATCCCGCCCCACAACCCGGTGGAGGCGA
>CAYPLG010000128.1:0-4339 GCA_964411535.1 uncultured Oscillospiraceae bacterium | reverse complement strand
CGGTCATCGCCGTCATGGACGACCCGCGCATACCGCTCCCCGAACTCATGAAAATCCTTCCCGCGCCGGATTTCCCGACAGGCGGCTTCCTGCTCCGCTCCCCGGAGATTGAGCAGGCGTATACCACCGGGCGCGGCAAGCTGACCGTACGCGCCAAAACGCATTTTGAGGAGCAAAAGAACGGCAGGACCTACATCGTCGTTACCGAAATGCCTTACGCCGTCAACAAGGCTGCGGCGCTCGAAAAAATCCTTGCCGTTGCGCAGGAAAAGAAGGCGCTCTTTGCGGGCATTGGCGATATTCGCGACGAAAGCGACCGCACCGGTATGCGCGCCGTTATCGAGGTCAAGCGCGACGGCGACCCGGAGAAGATCCTGCAATACCTGTTCAAGTATTCCGACCTGCAAACAACGTTTGGCGTCAACATCGTCGCCATCGCAGGCGGGCGTCCGCAGCAAATGGGGCTGAAGCCGCTCATTGCGCACTACATCCGCCACCAGCGCGACGTTGTTACGCGGCGCACGAAGTATGAGCTCGAAGCTGCCAAAAAGCGTGAGCATATTCTCTCCGGACTCAAGATTGCGGTGGATAACCTCGACGAAGTGATCCGTATCATCCGCAAAAGCAAGTCGCCAAAGGAGGCCAGGGAGGCGCTCATGCAGCGTTTCGGCCTTTCCGACGTACAGGCGCAGGCCATTCTGGATTTGCGTTTGCAGCGGCTTACCAACATGGAGCTGCGGCTCATCGAGGAGGAATATGCAGCTGTCCTCCAGCAGATAGAGACGCTTACCGCCATCCTCGCCTCCGAAAAGAAGCTGCTGGATCTGATCAAAAAAGAGCTTGTTGAGATCCGTGACGAGATCGCATGCCCGCGCCGCACGCAGCTTATCGATGCGGAAGGTGAAATCCCCGTTGAGGAGGAGGCGCTTGCCTTTGTCGAGGACGCGACCGTTGTGCTTTGCGAGGACCTGAAAATCCGCCGCTGCCCGACAAAGCAGCTGAATCTTTCGCAGATATCGGACGACAAGCCGCTCTTCGTTCTGCCGACGCAGACGAATCAACGCATCCGGATCTTCACAAACCTCGGCGCCATGCTGCAAATCAACGTGTCGGACATTCCGGAAACACGTCCGGCCGCGCGCGCGACGAACCTTGCCGCGCTGCTGCCGTTTGAAAAGAACGAGCGCATCCTCCTTGCCGAGGCGGGCGACACGGACAGCCGCGATTACCTGTTCTATACAAAGCTTGGCAACGTAAAGCGTACCCCCGCAGGCGATTACCAATTGCGCGTCAAACGCACTGCGGCGCTGTCGCTTCGTGCGGGAGACGAGGTCATCGCCGTCGAGCGCTTCACCGCGCAGTCAATTCTGCTTGTTACGAAAAAAGGTATGTCCATCCGCTTTGCCGGGGACACCGTGCCCGCCATGGGCCGCGTATCCGGCGGCGTAAAGGCGATCAAGCTCGACAGCGGCGACACCGTGCTCTATGGGGCAGCATTGCCGGAGGAGGGCGAAATTCTTACTATCACGGATCGCGGCTACGGCAAGCGCAGCCTGCTGCTCGATTACGATTTGCAGGGCCGCAACGGCAAAGGCCTGCGTACGTTCGACATGAAGAAAAACGGAAGCAACGGCACCTGCATTGCCGCCGTGCTGTATGTCGGCGAGCCGTACGATTTCTCCGTCGTGCAGCGGCACGGAACGATTACAAATCTGCATACCGGCATGGTGCACGTAGAGCCGCGCGCCGGCAAGGGCGTCATGCTCGTTGCCGTCGTCCTTGACGACGACGTTACCGCCGCATACAGGAAGTGACACATATGTATAAGAAAACGTTTCTGCTCGCTCTGTTCCTCGTCCTGCTTTTGTCAGCCGTCTGGGGCTGTGCGCCCGCAGCCGTCAGCGAAATTCACGCCGTCGCAACCGACGCGCCGCCGGAAGCGCCGGCGTTCTCCCCGCCCCCTACGCCGGAACCGACCGCAACGCCCTTGCCGACGCCCACCCCTGCGCCAACGCCCTACACCATCGTGTGGATGAGCGATACGCAGGAATATGCCAGCACGTATCCGGATATCTACAACAGCATGATGCAGTACGTCGCGGACAACATAGAAAAACAAAACATCGTGTACCTGCTGCATACGGGCGACCTGATCAACAACGCCTACACCGACCACGATTCCTTGCGCGCAGAAGCGGCGTTTGACCTGCTTCCGGATACGCTGCCGATACTGACCGTCTGCGGCAATCATGACCTTAAAAAAACGAAAAACGAATTTGGTTACATCGCCAATGCGGACTATTCCCCCTATAAAAACTATATTTTTGACACCGATCTCGATCCTGCGCACTGGGCGGAAAACGGTGTCAACCACTATGCGCTCTTTTCCGCAGGCGGCGCGGATTTTCTGTTCCTTTCCATTGGCTACGGTCTGGAGGAGCAGGGCGTCGATTGGGCCAACGAAATCATAAAGCAGTATCCGGATCGCATTGCCGTGGTGTGCACGCATAGCTATATGCAGCCGACATGGAAGCTTTCCGGGCCCGGAAAAATCCTGTATAACGGCGTTGTCGCGCCGAATGCAAGCGTACGCCTCGTCCTCTGCGGCCACCTGCCCGGCGCGCAGCGGTACGCGCGGGAAACGGATACCGACGGCGACGGCGAAACCGACCGTACTGTGCAGGAAATCCTGTTTAACTATCAATACGAGCCGGATGGCGGGCACGGTTACCTTCGCCTGCTGACGGTCGACCCCGTAACGGGCAATGTGCACGTAACGACCTATTCGCCATGGCTAGACGATTACGACTACCGCGAAGCGAAGGATACGTTCGATCTGCCGGGGCTGTTTCTTTTTCCATAAGCGCAAAATGCTTCCATATTGCAGGGTTGTTAAACGCCATGCCCCGGCCGCAATATCCCGGCCGGGGCCTTCTATTGCCGCATTGCATATGCATTAGCCGCGTCCGGATTCCGGCGGAAGGGCACGCCCAGCCAGCCTTCCCCTGTATTGACAATTGTGAAATTTTCGTGTATTTTGTTCTGTATTCATATGATATTATAGTAAAGAAATGAGATGAGTATTTAGTATGGGAAACAAGCCGAAAAGGCTGCATCGGGGCGACCGCGTGGACGCAGTGCGCGTGCGCGACCTCGATGGAATGCATTTGATCATTCCCGGCATGCTGCCGAATCGCACCGATAACGAAGCGTTTATTCGCGAAACCATCGATACCACGGCTATCGACGCCTATGTTGCAAAAAAGAACGCTGAAAATCCGCAGTATAAGTACACCATGTTCCAGGTGATCCTTTCCGCTTTTGGCCGCGCCATCGAAATGCGTCCCCGCATGAACCGTTTCATCATGGGCGGCAAGTTCTACGATCGCAATCAAATCACGTTCTCCATGATCGCCAAGAAGGCCTTCGCCGATGACGGCGCAGAGGGTATCGCCATCCTGCGCTACGACCCGGAAAGCGAAAAGAGCAGCCTTGACGAAATGCACGATAAGCTCTGTGCGTTTACCTACGAGCTTCGCGCGCATGACAAAACCGACAGCACGACGGACAGCATCAACGTTATCACGAAGATGCCCTCCGGAATGACGTATTTCTTTATGCGCCTGCTCGCCTGGCTGGACAGCAAGGGGCACATGCCCTGGGGCCTGGCCAAGGACGACCCGTACAACAGCACTGTGTTCCTCAGTAACCTTGGCTCCATTAAGCTCAACGCCGGTTATCACCACCTGACCAACTGGGGCAGCAACAGCGTATTCGTCGTTATCGGCGAGCGGAAGATGACGCCCTTTTACGACAGCGAAGGCAATGTACGCGTACGCCCGGCCATCGAGCTTGGCCTTACCATTGACGAGCGCATTGCCGACGGCTACTATTATTCCCGCACAGTCAAGCTTGTAAAGCAGTTGCTGGCCAACCCGGAGCTGCTCGATACACCCTGCAAGGAGGCATTGAACATTGAATTTTGAAAACTTAACCGATATCAGCGCGCCGTGGCTCAAGTTTTACGGCGATGTGAAGCACACGCTCGACTATCCGGACGGTTCCATGCTGGACGTGGTTACCGGTATTGCCAATACCTATCCGGACTATCAGGCGTTCACCTTCATGGGCAAAAAGACCACCTATCGTCAGATGATCGAGCAGGTGGACGTCGTCGCCAAAGCTTTCGCAGCCCTTGGCGTTACCAAAGGCGACCGCGTTACGCTGTGTATGCCGAACTGCCCGCAGATCGTGCTGTGCTTCTATGCGCTCAACAAAATCGGCGCGATTGCATCGATGATTCATCCGCTTTCCAGCATCGGTGAAATTGTGTTTTACC
>CAYPLG010000127.1:0-5908 GCA_964411535.1 uncultured Oscillospiraceae bacterium | reverse complement strand
CGAGGGCGTGCAGCAGGCGCTGCTCAAAATCCTCGAAGGCACCGTCGCCTCCGTTCCCCCGCAGGGCGGCCGCAAGCATCCGCATCAGGAGTTTATCCAGATCAATACGACGGATATCCTCTTCATCTGCGGCGGCGCGTTCTCCGGTATCGACAAGATCATCGAAAAGCGCATCGGGCAGAAGCTGATGGGCTTCGGCGCGGACGTGCAGAGCAATGTGGAAAAGGACATCGGCGAAGTGCTCAAAAACACCCTGCCGGAGGACCTGCTTAAGTACGGGCTGATTCCCGAATTTGTCGGCCGTATGCCGATCATCGTGTCGCTGGAAAACCTGGACGAGGACGCGCTCGTGCGAATCCTTACGGAGCCGAAAAACGCGCTGACACGGCAGTATCGCCGCCTTTTCGAAATGGACGGCGTGGATCTGACCTTTGACGAACGAGCGCTGCGCGCCGTCGCCAAGAAGGCAATCGACCGCAAGACCGGCGCGCGCGGGTTACGCGCGATTCTGGAGGATGTGATGCTTGACATCATGTTCGATATCCCCGGTCGGGATGACATCGTCGCCTGCCGTATTACGGAGCAGACCATCAATAAGGAAACGCCTCCTCTGCTCACCGAAGGCAAGCCGGAAAAGAAAGCCGTCGCCAAGAAGACGAAATCGGCATAAGACACAAGCGGCCGTACCTCGTTCTCCTGCCGGAAAGCGAGATAACGGATTTGCCCCATACCAACCAAGAACGAACGCGCCTGCACAAGCTCCGCTTGACCGGGCGCGTTTTGTATGAACCGGAACCAGTTCGCCATGCAAATACAAACGGAAGTTTGCATTGCTGTCACACGAATTGCGTTGCACCGAAAATCAATTTCCGTTATACTATGTAGCAATCATGGGTGAGGTGTATACATACGCGCACCGATACATGATAAAGGAGACAAAGTATATGGAAACCACAATTATCAAGGTAGTCAATCTGCCAATCATCCCGCTGCGCGGCGTTTGCGTCCTGCCCGGCGAGATTATGCATTGCGATATCGGCCGAAAGAAGACGCTTTCCGCCATGGAAGCGGCGCTTTCCGGCGACGGACTCGCTTTCTTTTCCACACAAAAAAACCCGAAGCTCGTCGATATCGAGGAGAAGGACATCGAAGCCATCGGCACCATCTGCCGCATCCGGCAGGTGTTCCGCATTCAGGGCGATACCGTGCACCTGCTTGTCACCGGCGTTGCGCGCGCAAAAATCCTGCGCTTTATCGACGATGCGCAGTATTTCCGCGCAGAGGTGCAATACCTCCCGGAAACGCAGCCGGACGCGGCGACGGTGGAAGCGCTCCGCCGGCGGTTGTCCGCTGCTTTCTTGCAGCATGCCGAAAAACGCGACCGCCTTACGCAGGACCAGCGCGACGACGTTGTCAGCCGCGAGGATTTCTCCGCATTCATTGACGGCATCGCCATGCACGTTGCCGCCAAGGCGGAGGATAAGCAAAAGATCATCGAGTTGCCGGACACCGAGCCGCGCGCGCTCGAACTTCTTTCCATGATCGAAAACGAGTTGGCGGTTATGGAGATCGACGCCCGCATCGCGGCAAAAATCAAAGCCGCCATCGAAAAGAACCAGAAGGAATTTGTGCTGCGCGAACAGTTGAAGGCCGTGCATGAAGAGCTTGGCGACGCGGCAGACGGCGAAGTCGAGGAGTACCGCCGCCGCATGGAGGAAAAAACGCTGCCGGACAATGTGCGCGAGGCGCTCAAAAAGCAAATCAACCGCCTTGCCGAGCTGCCCGCAGGTTCGCACGAAGCGCCCATGACGCAGCAGTACATCGAATGCATCCTGGACCTCCCCTGGACGGAGCAGACGCAGGACAATCTCGACCTTGCGCACGCGCGGGAGATTTTGGATCGCGACCATTACGGCATGGAGCGCGTCAAGGACCGCATCATCGAAAGCCTTGCCGTGCAGACGCTGACCGGCAATCCGCAGGGGCAGATTCTATGCCTCGTCGGCCCGCCGGGCGTCGGCAAAACATCCATTGCGCGCGCAATTGCGGAGGCTATGGGACGAAGCTTTGTCCGCATGAGCTTTGGCGGCGTACATGACGAAGCGGAGATCCGCGGGCATCGCCGCACCTATATCGGCGCGCAGCCGGGACGCATCATCGCTTCCATGCGCAACGCCGGTTCCATCAACCCCGTGCTGCTTTTCGACGAAATCGACAAGCTGACAAACGACATGCGCGGCGACCCCTCCGCGGCGATGCTGGAGGTGCTTGACAGCGCGCAGAACTTTGCGTTTACGGACCACTTTCTGGAGCTGCCGTACGATCTGTCGCATGCGCTCCTTTTGACCACAGCCAACGATGCGGAGCGGATACCGAAGCCCCTGCTGGACCGCATGGAGCTTATCGAGGTGCCGAGCTACCTTTTCGATGAAAAAGTGGAAATTGCGCGGCGGCACCTGCTGCCAAAGCAAATGGAAAAGCATGGGCTAAAGCGCAGCGCGCTGAAAGTCAGCGACGCGCTCATTGGAACGATTATCGAAGGCTACACCCGCGAGGCGGGCGTTCGCTCCCTCGAACGCGAGCTTGCGCACATATGCCGCAAGGCCGCCTGCGAAATCGTGGACGGCCGAACGCGCATCACGCTCTCGGCAGCAAAGCTGACCGACTGGCTTGGGCCGGTCAAGTACCATCGCGACAGCGACCGCCATGGCGATCTGGTCGGCGTGGTAACCGGACTCGCCTGGACGAGCGTCGGCGGGGAAACGCTTGAAATTGAAGCCTTTGCCGTCCCCGGCAAGGGAAACCTCCAACTGACCGGCCAGCTCGGCGACGTCATGCAGGAAAGCGCGCATGCGGCCATGACCTACGTACGCGCCAATGCGGCGCAGTTTGACATCGACCCGTCCTTCCTGGAAAAGCTGGACGTTCATATCCACGTTCCGGAGGGCGCTGTGCCGAAGGACGGACCTTCCGCAGGCGTCGCAATGGCGACCGCGCTCGTATCCGCCCTCTCCGGCATCCCGGTGAAGGCCAGCGTGGCCATGACCGGTGAAATCACCCTGCGCGGGCGTGTGCTGCCCATCGGCAGTCTGCGTGAAAAGCTGCTTGCCGCCGTACGCGCGGGCATTACCACCGTGGTATTGCCGCATGAGAATCAGGACAGTCTCTATGACGTACCGGCCTCCATCAAGGATCGGCTTTCGCTCGTGTTTGCCGAGAATATTGACGATGTGCTTGCCGCTGCGCTTACCATCCGGACGCGCCCGGCGGCGCCGTCCATCCTGACGCTGCCCGTGGAGGAACCGCATGCAACCGTACGTCATTAAGCAGGCGGAGTTCATAACCAGCGTTGGCCTTGGCGGCGGTTTTCCCGCGCAGCGGCCCTGCGAGATCGCCGTTGTCGGCCGTAGCAACGTCGGCAAATCGAGTCTGCTTAACTGCCTGACAAACCGCAGCAAGCTCGCCCGTACCTCCGCAACCCCCGGCAAAACGCGCATGATCAACTACTTCCTGCTTAACCGGGAAATCTATTTTGTCGACCTGCCGGGTTACGGCTTTGCAAAGACCGGGAAGCAGGAACGGGAAAGCTGGGGAACGCTCATGGGCGCTTATCTCGCAATGGGCAGACTTAGCCATCTCTTCCTGCTGCTCGACATCCGGCATTTGCCAACCGAAGAGGATAAGCAAATGTTTACCTGGCTCCTATACTATGGCGTGCCGTTCACCCTTGTCGCGACCAAGGCCGACAAGCTCGCCAAATCCAAGCGGAAGCAAGCCGCCAACGCCGCTGCCAAGGCGCTCGGCGCGCCGCCGTACGCAATCCCGTTTTCAGCGGAAACAGGCGACGGGCGGGATGAGCTGCTCGACCGGATCGGGCAGATTGCAAGCGACAGCGGTGCGGTCGTTCCGGGCGCATTATCAGCCGTATCAGCCGATTCGGAAACATTAGCGCCCGATTTGTCATAATTCGCGTATTTCCCCCTTGACATGTGGAGCTGTATTCCGCATAATATGCTCCGTAATGCCGCGCGTAACATCTGCGCAACGGTATTACAGCATACGGCGCTCCGGCGGTCCCGGACGCGCATATAAAAGGAGCAATAACCATGGCTTTGCGCAAATGCCCAAAATGCGAGCTCAACTATATCAAGGATGATGCGGAATTCTGCGACGTTTGCCTGCGCACGATGAAACGCGTCGCCGCCCGTAAAATTTCCGACGACGACGAAAACACGCTGGACGGCGAGGTGCTTATGTGCACCGAATGCGGCGAAGCGCCCGCGGTCAAGGGAAGCGAGCTCTGCATAGAATGCCTAAAGGAGCACAAGCGCCAGATCGAGCTGGAGAACGCGGCGATGATCGACGAGGAGTTTGACACCGTTGTAGCCGACGACGAGGGCGAAGAAGAAGACAACGCATAAGAATTAAGGAGGTCTCCCGTGCACATCTATGCCATAGGCGACCTCCATCTATCCTTTCAAAATCCCAAACCCATGCACATATTCGGCGAAGGCTGGGCTGACCACGTTAACCGGCTTTCTTTGGCTTGGCACGAAACGGTTACAGTCGAAGATACCGTTCTCATCCCCGGCGATATCAGCTGGGCCATGACCATGGCGGGCGCTGCGCCCGATATCGCGTTTATCGGCGCGCTGCCGGGGCAAAAGATCATTTTGCGCGGCAACCACGACTACTGGTGGAGTTCCAAAACGCGCGTGTCCACCGCTCTGCCCGCCGGCATGCAGCTCATTCAAAACGATTTCCTCTCCGTCGGCGGCTACGCGATCGGCGGTACGCGCGGCTGGGCGCTGCCCTGCGCCAGCGGCTTTACCGCAGAAGACCGCAAGATTTACGAACGGGAAGCGCAGCGGCTGTCGCTGTCGCTTCTTGGTATGCCGCAGGACATGCCAAAGCTCATCATGATGCATTTTCCCCCGCTGACCCCGCAAATGCGCGATACGGCGTTTACCGCGCTGCTGGAGGAGGCCCATGTTGCGCAATGCGTGTACGCGCACCTGCACGGCGCTTCGCACAAGGGCGCCTTCGAGGGCGTTCACAACGGGGTTGCGTATTCGCTTGTCGCCGGGGATTACCTGCAATTTCAGCCGAAACGGATTGTATAAGCAAACAGCGCATTCCGCATAAATCGTTGTGCGCACACAAACGAAAGGTTCCCGCCAATTATGTATCGGCGGGAATCTTTATTGTTTCATTGCATGCATTCTGCGAACTCTGCTTCTTACGGGGAACGGCGTCCTGTTACTTCCGCAGGAAAGCCGGTACGTCCAGCTTGTTGCGCGGCTTCTCGTTATAGTCGCGCCGCAGATCGTCCTCGCCGTAAACGGGCTCCTGCTGCTGCGGAATGGGCGCGGCCACGGGCTCGTCCGCCATCACGGGGCGGCGCGGGGAATAGGACGCGCTGCTATAGCTGCCGTCGCGCATGTCGCGGTCCCGGTCACGCTCGCGCGGGGGCTGCGAGGAAAACGGCATCGGGCCGGGGTCACGACGGTCGTCACGTCCCATATTGGTGCGGCCGGTGTTGCCCATATCGCGCCCGGACCCGCCCATATTGGTACGGCCGGTGTTGCCGAAGCCGCCGCCGAACGCGTTGCTGGGGTTGACCGGCGAGCGGAACGAACCGCCAAACGAGCCGCCGCCCATGCGATCAAATCCGGCGTCCGCCTTGTCAAAGCCCGTCGCAATCACGGTAATGCGCAGCGCATCGCCCATCGCTTCGTCGATATCCGCACCAAATATGATATTTGCGTCCGGATCGGTGTTTTCGCCGATGAGCTCCGCCGCCTCGTTGACCTCCAGCAGGCTCAGATCCGGCCCGCCGGTGATATTCATAAGCACGCCGCGCGCGCCGTTGATGCTGGTTTCGAGCAGCGGGCTCTCGATCGCCTGA
>CAYPLG010000126.1:0-6019 GCA_964411535.1 uncultured Oscillospiraceae bacterium | reverse complement strand
GCTTGTTAGTGAGTTGGCGATGCTAATGGCATACGAGGTCACGCGCGACCTGCCGCTTAGGGAGGAAGAGATCGATACGCCGATGTGTAAGGCGACATTCCGTGTACTGGCCAACGACAAACTTTCCGTGGTGCCGATTTTGCGTGCGGGGCTGGGCATGGCGGATGGTATCATGAACCTGATTCCGAACGCGAAGATGGGCCACATCGGACTCTATCGCGATCCGGATACCTATGAGGCAAAGGGCTACTACTGCAAGCTGCCGAATGATATTGCGGAGCGCGAGGTCATCATCGTCGACCCGATGCTGGCGACCGGCAATACCGCAATCGAAGCGGTCCGACTGATCAAGAACGCCGGTTGCAAGAGCATTCGCCTGGTTTCCCTTATTGCCGCACCGGAGGGCGTGGAGGCTATGACGCAGGCGCATCCGGATGTGGATATCTACGTTGGCAACATTGACGAAGGCTTAAACGATCATTGCTACATTATCCCCGGTCTTGGCGACGCAGGCGACCGGCTGTTCGGAACAAAATAACGGAGGAAGAAGCATGCGATCGATTATTGATGAGATTGCGGCGGCGGAGCAACAGGCTGACGAAATCCGTTTGCAGGCGACGGCCGATGCGCGCGAGCGGATTGGCAAGGCAAACGAGGCCGCGTCCGAAGCGCTCGCCGCATTGGACAAGGCGGAGCGGGAGATAACGCGGGAAGCGTTGTCGAATGCGGAACGTGACGGCGAAGCGGCGGCGGAGCGGATGCGGCAGGATATGGAGGCGGAAGCTTCCGCACTGTGCGCGGCCGCGCAAACGCGTCTTGACGCTGTGCAGGACTATCTATTACAAAAGGTGCAGAGCAGAGCATGATCATTCAGATGAAGCGCATCACGCTGATTGCGCACAAGAGTGACGAAGAGGCAATTCTTAAGGCGCTGCAATCCACGCGGGCCGTGCAGGTGATCGACACTGCGGAAGGCACGACGGATGAAGCGGCGCTTGCGCACGCGGAAGAAAAGGTTGGCGTTCTTTCGGACGCGCTTGCGATTCTGCGTCCGTTTGCCGCGAAGAAAGGAATGCTTGCCCCGAATCCGGAGGCAACCGTGCAAGAGATTACCGCGCGCATGCCGGAGGCGCTTTCCTTTTCCGAAACGCTGGAGAGCATATCGCGGGAGCTTGCCGGTATCAAGTCCGAAATTGACAAGAACGAGTCGCTGCTGGACGCGCTGCGCATGTGGGAGGGTTTTCCCGAAGACATGCAGACGTATCAAACGTCCAAGCGCGTGTATTACTTTACCGGGCTGATTGGCGCGGCGGATGTGGACAAGCTGAACTACATCGATGCATGCACCGATTACGAATGCTTTAACGAGGGTACGCTGCGCGCATGCGTAGTCGCCTGCGACCGGGCCGATCAAAAGGCGGTGGCCAGCTATCTAAAATCGCTCGACTGGACGGATTACGCTTTTCCGAAGCTTTCCGGCACGCCCAAGGCGGCGTCCGCGCGGCTTATGGAAGCGAACCGTGCGCTTGCGGAGCGTAAAAGCGAGCTTGCGCAGCAGCTTTCTGAGAAAGCGTCCGGCAGCAGCTTGCTGGTGGAGGAGGCTTTCGATGCCGCCGTTATTGAGCGCGACCGTGCGCTTGCGGCGACGGAACTTGCCAGAACGGCGGCAACGTTCCATCTGGAAGGCTGGACGCCGGAGGACAAGCTGTCGCTTGTGGAAGAGGCGATCCTGTCTGTAACAGATGCATATTCGTTCGTTTCACGTGAACCGAACGAGGACGAGGTACCGCCATCCTATGTGGAGAACAGCAACTTTGTCACGCCGTTTGAGCAGATTACAAACCTGTATTCGCGGCCTGACCCGCGCGGAATGGACCCGACGCCGTATATGGCGCCGTTTTACGTATTGCTGTTCGGCCTGATGCTTTCCGACACAGGCTACGGACTCGTGCTTTCGATTCTATGCGCGCTGTATGTCAAGCTGAAAAAGCCTACAGGCATGTTCGGCGGCATTATGCGGGTACTTTTCTGGGGCGGGCTGTCCACAATGGTGTGGGGCGTGCTCGTCGGCACGTTCTTCGGCATGGACTTTGACACGCTGTTCGGCACGGTCGACAAATTCCCGCTTTTGGTCGATCCGATGACCGATCCGATCATGATGCTGATTCTCTGCTTCGGTCTGGGCGTGCTGCATATCCTGTTTGGGCTGGCGCTCAAGATGAAGGTTTCCTTCCGCGACGGCGACTGGCAAACAGCGGTCTTTGACAATCTTTCCTGGGTGCTCATTATTGTCGGACTGATCGCGTTTGCGGGCGCGGGCTTTATCAGCATCCCGGCGCTGAAGGTGATCGGCCTTGTGATGGCCGGCGCCGGCGCGCTGATGATCCTTCTGTTCAAAGGGCGCGAAAAGAAAAACGTGTTTGGGCGCGCGACGTCCGGCCTGGGCGAGCTGTATCAGGTGACGAGCTATCTTTCCGACATACTGTCGTATGCGCGTCTGTTCGCGCTCGGCATTGCAACCGGCGTTATCGCATCCGTGTTCAACAGCCTGTGCGCGATGCTGATGACTTCGCCGAACATCATCATGCGGATACTGGGCATTATCGTGGCTATCGCGCTGCTTATTGCGCTGCATCTGTTCAACATCGGCATCAATACGCTCGGCGCTTTCGTGCACTGCGCAAGGTTGCAGTATGTGGAATTCTACGGGAAGTTTTACGATGCGGGCGGCCGGGAATTCAAGCCGCTCGGCTACAAGACAAAGCATGTGAACATCACCGGCGAGTAAGCCGATGCTGCTCATATTCTGATAAGAAAACAACAACCGAATCATATTAGGAGGAAACGACAAATGGAACTACAGTGGGGAACAATTTTTGCGGCGGCGGGTGCGGCACTTGCGGCAGGTCTTGCGGGCATTGGCAGCGCAATTGGCGTTGGCATGGCGGGTCAGTCGGCGGCGGGTGTTGTAAGCGAGGATCCGGACCGGTTCGGCTCCTGCCTGCTGCTCCAGCTTCTGCCTGGTACGCAGGGCATTTACGGCCTGCTGATCGCGTTTGTTATCGCGACCAAGGCCGGCTTGCTCGGCGGCGGCTCCACGATTACGCCTACGGCGGGACTGTGGCTGCTCATGGCGGCGTTGCCGATCGCGTTCGGCGGTCTTCTTTCCGCGATTCATCAGGGCAAGGTTGCCTGCGCCGGTATCAACATGATCGCAAAGAAGCCGGAGGAATCCGGTAAGGCCATGCTGATGACGGTCATGGTAGAGACGTACGCCGTGCTTGCACTGCTCATCTCGTTCCTGCTTGTCAACGGCGTCGCCGTTTGACGCAAAACTATTGCGACTGCCGTAAGGAGAACATGATGGCTACAGAGGTAGTGACCGGCACGATGAAGCTTGCCACACGCATCATAGAGGATGCGCGCGCCGACGCCGAGAAAACCGGCGCGGCGGCGAACGAGAGCATAGCGGAGATTCGTGCGGAAAACGAAAAGACGCAGTCCCTCCGAAAGGCGGAATTCGCCGCGAAGCGGGAGGCCGCTGTCAAAAGCGTGCTTGACGGCTGCAAAACGCGCGCGGAGCTGGACGGCCGGAAACAGGCGCTTACCAAAAAACGCGCCGTAATCGACGAAGTGTTCAACCGTGCGTACAGTGCATTGCTTGCGCTGTCCGGTTCGGCACGCGAAGCGGTGCTTGGTGCGATGCTTGCCGCCGAAGCCGAGGATGGCGACGTAGTCGTGCCCGCGCAGGCGGACCGCGCGCTGCTTACCAAGGTGTTGAACGGCTTTGCGGGCGCAAAGGTTACGCTTGGGCCGGACGATGCGCCGCTTGACGGCGGGTTCATGCTGGTGAACGCGGGCTATGAGAAGGATTGCTCCTTCCAGTCCCTGCTGCGCGAGCTGCGCGGCGAGGAGGAAACCGCCGTAGCCAGGCTGCTATTTACGAGCGAGGGAGGACAAAGCTAAGTGCCACAGCCAAGCTATGCTTATGCGTGCGCGCGCATCAGTGCGCTCGAAAAGAGCATATTGAGCGGATCGATCGCACTGCGGCTTGCGGAGAGCAGTCTCGACGACGTGATGCGGCACCTTGCCGACGTGCGTTACGGCGGCATTCCGGACGCGCAGCCGTCCGACTGCGAACGTATGATCGAGACGGAGCGCATACAGACGGCAAACACGATACGGGAGCTTTCCCCGCAACCGGAACTCACGGATCTGTTTTTGCTGCAAACGGACGTACAGAATCTGAAGGTGCTGGTCAAGGCGCGCCTTTTGGGCAGCGCGGATGCGGTTACCTCCGAGGGAGGGCTCTACGCGCGCGAACTGCTTGCGGAAGCCGTGCAGACGCAGAATTACCGCGAGCTGCCGGAGAAGCTGGCGGAAGCGCTCAACGAGATGGAGCGGCGGCTGAAAATCGCCGTCGAGCCGCAGACCGTGAGCGTAATGCTGGACTACGGCTATCTTGCCCATGCGCTTTCCGTTGTGCAGCACAGCAAGGAGCCGTTTATCCGGCAATACTTTGCGGCGCTGTGCGACTTTGACAACGTGCTCACGTTCCTCCGCATGCGTGCCATGGGCGCTGCGCGGGAGGATCTCAAGGGCATGCTGCTGCCGGAGGGGGGCATACGGCATGAAACGCTGCTTGCCGCCTATGAGCTTTCTTTTGACGCGCTCAACAAGGTGCTTTCCGACAGCGTTGCGCGGGATGCGCTTAACCAAGGCCTAAGCGCCATGGCGGGCAGCGGGAATATTGGCGTTCTGGAAAAGGAGCGCGATGATTATCTGCTGTCGCTTGTTAACGACCACAGGCACGATGCCATGACGATATTCCCCATCGTCGGATACTGGCTTGCGCGCGACCGCGAAGCAAAGGCAATTCGGCTTTTGATCAGCGTAAAACGCAACGGACTGGACGACGGCGTGATTACGGAAAGGTTGCGTGCATTATATGGCTAAGATTGGTGTTATTGGCGACCGTGACTCGGTGCTGCTGTTCAAAGCTGTCGGGCTGGATGTATTTTTTGAGACGGATGGCGAGCATGCCAACCGAACGCTGCACAGGCTTGCGCGGGAGGGATACGCCGCCGTGTTTGTAACGGAGGCGCTGTACCCGGCGTGCGGGGAAACGATTGCGGAGTTTTCCGGCGAGCCGTATCCCGCGATTATTCCGATACCGGACAGTGCGGGAACGACAGGCGTGGGCATGCAGCAATTGAAGCAGAACGTGGAAAAAGCGGTCGGCGTCGATATACTATTCAACAACTAAGGGAAGGGCAAAATCATGCAAGGTACGATCACTAAGGTTTCGGGACCTCTTATTGTGGCCAACGGCATGGCGGACGTACAGATGTACGACGTGGTGCGCGTATCCGACCGGCATTTGATCGGCGAGGTCATCGAACTGCGCGGCGATTGCGCATCTATACAGGTTTATGAGGAGACGACGGGCATTGGGCCCGGCGAGCCGGTGGAGAGCACGGGCGCGCCGCTTTCCGTGGAGCTTGCGCCGGGGCTGATCGAGTCCATCTATGACGGCATCCAGCGCCCGCTTAACGTTGTGCGCGCGCGCGCAGGCGACCGCATTACCCGCGGCATCATGGTCGACTCGCTCGATCATGAAAAGCTTTGGCATTTTGTGCCGAAGGCGAATGTCGGCGACGAGCTAATCGGCGGCGACATCCTCGGCACGGTGCAGGAGAGCGAAGCGGTGGAGCATCGCGTGATGGTGCCGCCGAACGTTTCCGGCAAGCTTACTTGGATTTACAGCGGCGACGCCAATATTGTGCAGCCGATTGCAAAGCTGGAGAAGGACGGCAAGGTCACGGAGCTGCCGATGTTGCAGCGTTGGCCGGTACGCCGCGGACGGCCGTATGCGGAGAAGATTGCGCCGAAGGAGCCGATGATTACCGGTCAGCGCGTGATTGATACGCTGTTCCCGGTCGCCAAGGGCGGCGTCGCGGCGGTTCCCGGCCCGTTCGGCAGCGGCAAAACGGTTGTGCAGCACCAGCTTGCCAAGTGG
>CAYPLG010000125.1:4713-6030 GCA_964411535.1 uncultured Oscillospiraceae bacterium | reverse complement strand
GGTTGATAGGTCGGAGGTGGAAGTGCAGTAATGCATGAAGCTGACCGATACTAATAGGTCGAGGGCTTGATCAAAGCGAATTATGATTATGCAGTTTTCAAGGCGTTTGGACGCCACATATTTCCGGTGGTTTAGCTGAGAGGTTCCACCTGTTCCCATTCCGAACACAGAAGTTAAGCTCTCATACGCCGATGGTACTTGCATGGAGACGTGCCGGGAGAGTAGGTAGCCGCCGGGATCTATTAAAAAGCACGAGACCCAAGATGGGTCTCGTGCTTTTTAGTCGCTTCGCGACAGCAACATATCCCCGGCACATTTCCACACAAGGTCATCTGCGTATTCGAGACTCAGCCAGCAAAATGGTCGCGGCGCGTTGCGGCTAAAGCCGCTCCTTCCGTTCCCTTTTGCGGGCCGCCTCCGGTTCGCTGCATCCCGCACAGCGGGCGCTCACCTTCGGCGCTCATACGCCGATGGTACTTGCATGGAGGGGCGAAGTTGAGCGCCGCCAGCGGCGGATACAGCGAGACGGAGCCCCAATGAGGAACAAGCGGCAGGGCGGGGATTCGTCCCCGCCCTGCTGCGCCGATTCCGAATTGAGAGAGCAAACGTCCGCTTTGCGGACTTTGCCGTACATACAGTGTCCCGCCCGCAGGCGGATAACGGGAGAGTAGGTAGCCGCCGGGATCTAAATGAAAAGAGCCAGTGCAATAGCACCGGCTCTTTTCATTTGGGATGCAGACCACTACGTACTCTTTCAGCGCGCGAGAGCATTTTACGCCGCATCCGGCAGCGCAAGAGATTCCAAATATGTCTGCACGCGCAACGCTACATTTGCCTGCAAATTACGGTAAAAGAATTGATAGTCATACAGATGGTAAACACCATCCGGAAAGAGCGAATTGGAATAGTCCGCCGGGGCGATATCCGGAACTTTCAAAGTGCCGCGCTGCGCATCCAGATAAGCGCCGGTCAAATGCGGGATCTCTTTTGTGACCGCGCCGCTGTAGTCGGTAAAGCAAGCGCCAAGGTTCTCCGCAGCGGTTGCGGGGGTTGCGTCGGTTTTCCAGTTAAGCGGGTTGATCCCATATGTTTTTGTACCGCTTGGCACGAGGAGCGAATCCGCTACCCCGACCGCTTCGGAGTTGAAGCATATAATCGTTCCGGTATCATCTGCACACGTTGCCATCTTTAGCCACGGAAAGCTGGCGAGATCATCGCCGGTAACGCGCCATCCAATGCAATAGGCGGCAATCAGGCGTTCCTGATACGCGGGATCATCAAAAAACTCTTCGAGTAGCCGCAATACCATATCTGCGC
>CAYPLG010000125.1:0-4703 GCA_964411535.1 uncultured Oscillospiraceae bacterium | reverse complement strand
GAAAACCCCGCCAATACAAACGGGCGTTCCGGATCACTGTGCTTCATGTAATGAAGAAACGCGCTGCGCACGTCCGTATACGCGATATCGAAATAAGGCGCGCTTTCTGCTTGCGGCATCGAATAGACGGGAAAGGCAGCCTGCCGGTAATAGGGCGCGTAAAGCGTAAGGCTTTCCTCGTAGAGCCCGCGTTCCATGTTGAGCGCGCCAAGGAAATTCGCCTTGGTTTTTTCATCTGATAGGGACATGTTCGTGTTATTGTCGCGCCCCATATCCACAGTGGGACAAATCAAGAACAGGTCAGCTGGCTTTTCGGGATGGATTCCATTGTAAGCCCAGTTCTCCGGCGCGGCATAATCAATCCCTTTGGGCGCCGGTTTACTGACAATCAGAGCGGCGGCCACGATGGCAACCGTGCAAGCGCAGGTAATCCATATCCATCTATACTTTTTCATATTCCATAAATCCTTCCTGCGATTGGAAGCAACGACAGATTCGAATTCTATTTTTTGCGTAACGCATGGTAATCGGCATGCCGCTATCGCTGGTTTGCTTCCAAAATCTTCTTTATTATACCACATGTTGCACACGAAATCTTTTTGGTGAAAATGCTAACCGCGCTCGAATGGGTTTTCTGCGGCTGGAAATACAGCAAACGGATATAGACGCCAAGGTTTGCATTAAACATGTGGCAGGTTGCATGTTGCTTTTGAAATGCTCGTAACGGTCCGCTGCCGGAAAAAGAGACGAGGCCAAGCCCCCTGATTAGCAGAAGATTAAAAAATGGACGCAATTCGAACGCGTATGCCCGAATAAAACCCTTTTCTAACGGACGTTACGTTACAAACGCGCGGTTGCTTGCAGATGGATGCGAAATCCAAAGATTGTTTTCAACGGCACAGGTTCGAGCATCAATACACAGGAAACTATGGTTGCTTTCTCACCATAGCAATCGGGATTATGTTTGCTAGAAACATTACAATAACATATCCAACCAAAATAGAAAACATCGAGGGTACAACATCAAGCAAAGCAGCCCAATCTTCTTTATGAACCCAATCCAAGAACATTTTGTATTCCATTAGAAGAGTCAACGTTACAAATGCCAGTGAACAAGCAGAAGCCCAACATGCCATAATACTTTTCTTCCATACCATAATCCAAGCCATAACGCAGAATAATACGCTTATTATACCGCATGCAAGCCACATATAGCCTACCTCCATTCATTTCGATTGATCGCCAGCCGGGCCTGGGACGCCATTGTTATCAGCCTATTTCTATCATAACGCAAGGTACGCATGGCGCGGTATGCTTCCAAGCGCAAACCGCATCGGAACCGTTCATTCATGGAGGGAAAGCTGATGCTAGATGAATGAGTCGCTTTAAACATGGGCGTTTGCGTGACGATACGTTTCCTGTATTCCATGTCTAAAAAGCCTTGCTTTGGGGGCGTTTCCCCCATGCGTACGGGCTGTTTCTGTGGCTGTATCACAGGATTCGTAAATGTAACGACGGTAAGCGTTATGACAACAGCGCATCCGAATCGATTGGCCGGATAGTCGTTGCATCTGCCGACCGGTTTAGCGACCCACGCGGTCGTTGTGACCGTGCGTTTTTCATACAATTTTTTTATGATTCCGGCATAATGACCGTCGGTGTAGCGTTGGCCACAAATAGCATACCGTCGTACATCGTTGCGGGCGTCTGAAAAATGCGGTAGCTCGGCGGGAGGAGACGCATATACCAGGCAAAGCCCTCGCCAAGGCTGCCCATATAGCAGTAGCCGCTGATTTGCGCAAAGAGCGGGGAGGCGTCGGGTACCTTGGAGAAGTCCAGCCAGCAGGTTGCAAATCCTGCTTTTTTCACCGCGTTTGCCAACGGGTTGTGGGAGTAAAACGTGTGGTTAACGCGCTTGCCGTTCGACGTGTTGGGGATGTTGCAGACGGTCTTATAGAAATCGGTGCCAATGGCATAGTAGCCGTCGCCCAGCTGATCGTCCAGCAGCTTTCCCATCGCGTCGTAGCTGCCGTACTTTGCGATATGGCCGTTATGCCCGGACACGAAGATGCGCTCGTGCCCGCGCGCCGCTTCCTGCTGCGCAATCCACAGGACATTCTCCGCCATCATTTTGTCCCGCAGCAGAATGTAGTCGCCATTGGCGGATACGTCCGTTTGCAGGCCGCCTTGGAGTTCCAGATATTGCAGCAGCATATCCGCAAAATGCACGGACTGCGCCGCATCCTCCTTTTCCAGCAGCTCCGCCCTGATTTGCGTGAGAATGTCCGCTCTGACGGCGGGCTCGTATGCATCGCTCCAATCGTTACCCGCTACGAGTTTTTCAAGCGCCGTTGTATCGATGCTAAACGCCTTGCAGTCCTCTACCAGGAACGAAAAGCTGGCGGCGCAGCGCTGCATGTCAAATCCGTAGAACCGCAAGTCCTCGCCCGGTTTGGCTGTTTCATTATACTGGCGCATATAGGAGATCAGATCGGCCATCTCCTGCGTGCGATAGATGTCAAAGCCGATCGCATCCGCCGCTTCGCTTGCAGTTCCCTCCGCGCCGTGAATATACCGGTTGACCCGCTCGCATCCGCCGTAATCGCCCTCCAGCGCAAAGGCGCGCACGCCGAAACGTTCGACCATTTCGGTGAATACGGTAAGCTTTAACTGCTGGAATTCCGCATTGCCATGGGTGGCCTCGCCCAGTGCGATAATGCGGGCGCTCGACGGGACAGCAATGTCCGCAGGCGTCCCCGCATAAACTGCAAGCTCCGCTGGATCGGCGCTCTCGCCCACGCCAAACCCGCCAAAGTATGTGAAAACGAGTATGATGAATACGCATATCGCCAACAGGCTCAGCAGTACAATGCGCAATTTGGAATGCTTTTGTCCATTTCTCTTCATAGCCAGTTCCGCTCCTTTATTCCGAAAAATAATTGCTGTTGCCGCGTTCCAATGCAATCGCTATTATCATGATTTTAGAATTCATTGTACTCGAACTTAGGCATAATAGCAATCAAGCCGGTGTTTGCAGGCAATAAAGCGTTTCCAATTTTTGCATGGATAATGAGATTGCAACGATTAGCATTCTGATGTACCATAGGGGCACGAAATAAGCAAGGAGATACACAGTGATAGTTAAAAAGGTACTTCTGATTCTCATGGCAGTTGCCATGCTGTATTCTATAGCGGCCTGCATGAATCCCGAAAGCGCGCTTTCCATGAATTCACCTGCGCCCGAACAAAGCGAAGCGCCGAGCGCCAACTTCGCGGCATCCGAAACAGAGCAGCGCTGCTTTGTAACGGCGGATCACTACGAGGAAACCTTTCTCGCGGAGGACGGGGCTACGGAGCTATTGCACGTATCCTACGCTATGCCGGTTGTGACGATTGATGATGAAGCTGCGTCCGGGAGAATCAATAGCGCGCTGCGTGATTTGAAAGAGCGCTTTCTGCATACTGAAAGCGAAGAGCGTATCAGTGTGGATGCTGCGCTGGCAGACGCAAAGAGCGCGCGTGAACAGGGCTATGACGGCCCGGCCTATGCCATGGAGCAGACGTTTACGCTGCCCCGATTCGATTGCAGTATTATCTGCATATTGCAGCAGGCGTATACCGATCTGGGCGGTCCGCACCCCAACAGCTATACAAGCAGCCTTTGCTTTGACCGAAGCGGCAATACGGTATCGCTGACTGCCCTTAGCGATGATCCGGAAGGGCTGCAACGATTCTGCGCGGAGAAGGTTCTCGCCCTGGCGGAGCGGGATGCGGGCGACGGCAGATATTACGAGAACTATAAGGAGTTGATTCCCAATAATATTTGCGACGGACGGTGGTATTTTTCCAAAGAAGGCTTAGTCTTCCTCTATAATACTTACGATATCGGCACGCACGCTGCTGGCGGATTCGAGTTTACGATTCCCTACGGTGAGCTTAACGGGATGATCGATAGCAAATGGCTGCCCAACAAGCTTGACGCGAACGGATCGGTTACCTGTGACTATGCTGAAAACTGCGGCAGCTTCCAACCGCTCTTTTCGTTGGAAATGGACGCAAGCGGCTCCGAGTTTGTTTTCTCCGCGCAGGGCATGGTTAGAAATGTTCAGGTTTTAGCGGCAACCTATGACGGCACGCAGTATCTAGACGGCGTCCCGCTTGCCTATGTCAGCCGCCTGGACGCCGGCGAATGCTTCTCCGTCCGCTATCTGTTCCCCGGTGATCTGTCCTGCCTTAACTTGCGCTACGATACAGCCGGGGAGGAGCAGATTACAAAGCATATTCTCATTAGCGGCGAGGACGGTTCCGTGCTGATGGCGGACGAATAGCCCATCGAAAGCAAATACCGTTGAAACCCGGTCAACGGCTCGATGGCCGGGTTTTCATGATACGCAAGGGATGACTCCTTTATATAATATGCGAAACGCGTTTTTCGAAAGCATGGGGGAAGGATGCAACACATGCTGGCGTGCCTGGGAGGATTCCTGCGGTTATCGGCGCGGTGCTTGTGCTCCGCACAGCGCGCAATGCGCCGCTGCCCTCCGCGGCCCCTAAAAACAGTCCACCGGACTGTTTTCTTCACGGGGCTTCGAATCCTTCCGAATATATGGCCAACACAAAAGCCACCCGTGTGGGGTGGCTTTTGCGTTGGCGTGCCTGGGAGGATTCGAACCTCTGGCCTTTGGAGTCGGAGTTGACTGACT
>CAYPLG010000124.1:0-6039 GCA_964411535.1 uncultured Oscillospiraceae bacterium | reverse complement strand
GCATAGCGGGTGGGTTTCTGCGCCGCCTGCGGCGGCACTGACTGAAGTCCATACAGAAAACATGGACGGGCAAACCTGCTCGTCCATGTCGGTTTACATTCGCTTACCGCTCCGGCGTGATCACTACAAAGCGGTTTGGTTCCTCGCCTTCGCTGTGCGTGGATACGCCGCTAAAGCCCTGCAACGCGCTGTGCAGCACGCGGCGCTCGTAAGGGTTCATAGGCTCCATCGCAACCGCGCGGCCCGTCTGGCGCACCTGTGTGGCGTTTTTTCGCGCAAGGCGGCGCAGCGTCTCCTCACGGCGCGACCGGTATCCCTCGGTATCCAGCGTTACACGGAGGTAACCTTCCTCCTTGCGGTTCTTGTTCGCAACCAGGGACACGATATACTGCAAAGCGTCGAGCGTCTCCCCGCGGCGGCCGATCAAAAGGCCCATTGTCTCGGAATCAATGCGAAGGCGTAGCCCGTTTTCCGTGTTGGCGGCCAGCACTTGCGAAGAAATGCCCATTTTCTCCAACATCTCCGCCAGAAATACCGCGCACGGCGTCTCCTTGGCCAGCGCCTCGGAAAAATCATAATTCTCCTGCGGAACATCCTCTTCCGGATACCCTTCGCGTTGCCCGCGATAGTCGCTCCTTCGGTCGTCCCTGCGCCGGTCGTTGCCGCCGCGTCCGCCACGCTGGGGACGCGAGCCCTGGTTACGCCGGTTGGCGTCGGCCTCCTCCTTGCGGAAGACCTGCTCCATCTCCATTACCAGCGGCACGTCGCGTTCGGTCAGTCGTATCCGCGCCTGCTTTGCGCCAAGGCCGAAGAGCCCCTTCGTCTCGGATTGCAGCGTTTCGATCTCCACCTCGTCGATCGTTACGCCCATCTCGTTTAAGCCGATAAAGATTGCTTCGTCAACGGTACGGCCGGAAAACTCCATGCTTCTCATTGCTTACGCACCTCTTTCTTAGTCTTCTCCGGCGCTACCTCTATCACGCCGTTCGCCTGTGCCATTTCTTTCTTCATCGAAAGGTTGATCAGGAACGTTGTAATGATCGATAGTGCGCTGCTAAACGTCCAATACAGCGCGAATGCCGCATTGTACGAAAGGCAGAACCAAACGGACATCAGCGGGAACAGATAGGTCATAAGCTTGCTGGAACTTGCCGCAGGATTGTTCGGATCCGCCTTTGGCTGCCCCTTCTGCATAATCCAGCTGGAAAGAAACATCGTGCCGCCCGCAAGCAACGGCAAAATAAACGAACCGTTGTTATACCCCGCGTACAAATCATGGCATGGCGCGACAATCGCGTCATAGCGCGCGGTCAGCGCTTCGCTGACCTGCGCAAGCGCGTACGCGTCGCCCGACTTCGTAAAGAAGCCCAAATCGACAAACTTTGTCAGCGCTTCCGGATGCTCTTCAAAATACAACAGCTTCGGCAGCGTCTCGTTCGCCTTGCTGAAAAACTCCGCCGCCGTCTGAATCACCGGCTTAAAACCGCTGTCCGGCTGCCACATGTTGTTGATCCAAAGGAACTTGAACTTCTCGAACATCTCAATGCCGGCCTGTTCATTCTCCTCCAGCGTTAAAATGAGCTTCACCGTCATTTCATTACCCCATTGCCGGAATGCCGCAATGAAAATAAAGAACAACGGCATGGTAATGAGCATCGGCAAGCAACCGCCGAACATGCTTACGTTATTTTCGCGCATGAACTTGCGCTGCTCGATATTGAGTTTCTGCGGGTCGTTTTCGTATTTTTTCTGAATTTTTTGCAACTGCGGCTGCACCGCCTGCATACGCATCGAAGACTTACGCGACTTGATGTCGCCAAATACAGATAGGCCACGAATCACGATTGTCGCAATCAGGATTGTCAGCACGATGCTCTCGTTCGTCAGCGACTCATACAGCCACCGCATACCGAGAAACGCCCATTGTGTTAAAAAGAAATCGCCTGCCAAGGAATTCCCTCCTCTCGAATATGAGACATGTTATGGTACGGGATCATACCCGCCTTTGCAGAATGGATTGCACCGCAGCACACGCCAGCAGGCCAAGCGGAACCCCTTCCACGCGCCATACCGTTCAATCGCCTCGATGGCATACTGCGAGCACGTTGGCGTAAACCGGCAGCAGGGCCGGAACGCCGGTGAAATTTGTGTTCTGTAAAACCGGAGGAGCGCAAGCAGGACCTTCTTCATGGCCGGTCCTCTTCCTGCATACACTCCGCACGCAAGAGCAATTGTCGCATTGCAGTGCAGATATCAGAAAATGGCGCGTCCACAACCGTTTCGCGCGCGATAAAAATGTAGTTATACCCTTTGCGCATCGCCGGGATTAATGGCGTCATCGCCTCGCGCATCCGGCGTTTCACCCGGTTGCGCACCACACTGTTGCCAATTTTCTTGCTCACTGAAAAGCCGATCCTGACGTCCGCAGTGCGGTTCTTTGCCGCAATCAGCACGCATAGCCTGCATGCGTGTGATTTTCCTGCGCGATACGTATAGCGGAATTCTTTCTTCCGCTTGAGGGAGTCGCTGCGTTTCACAGTATCCGTTCGCCCCCCGCTAAGACCGGAAAAAAATATGCGGCAAGCAAATGCCCGCCGCAAGCGCTTGTGTGCAAAGCAACATCGATTGCAGATGCATTATGCGCTAAGAACCTTGCGGCCCTTCGCGCGCCTTCTCTTGAGTACATTGCGTCCGTCCGCCGTCTTCATGCGCTTACGAAAACCATGCACCTTGCTGCGCTGCCGTTTCTTGGGCTGATAAGTCCGTACCATCCCATTTCACCTCTCTTACCAATTAGATTGAAACGGGCCTGGCCCGTTGTATTATATTACCGTATGAGCATTCGCCCTCACGTTAATAGCCTTTGCTATTATAGTAGAATTTGCCGCGCAATGTCAAGCAGAATTCCTGCGTATGCACCACTTTTCACATTCCGGGCAGGCCGTTACCGCAGCTTTGCAAATATCATACGCCCGGCAGATGTTTGCAACGCGCTTGTAACGGTGATCTCCGTCTCGTCGCCGATGCAGCGCTTGCCATTTTCCACAATAACCATTGTCCCATCGGCAAGATATCCTACGCCCTGTCCGTGCTCCTTGCCCTCTTTGACGATCGCAATCTTCAGATTTTCACCCGGCAAAAGCACCGGGCGTATCGCGTTGGCAAGGTCGTTTACGTTCAACACCGGCGTATTTTGTACGGCGGCAACTTTATATAGATTATAATCGTTAGTGACGAGCATCCCGCCAATATCGGAAGCCAACCGCAGAAGCTTTAGATCCACTTCATCCACGTCGTCATAATCTGTTTCATTGATCTCCACCGGCTGCGACAGCTCCTGTTGCATGGCTTTAATTACGTCCAGCCCCCGCCTGCCACGGTTCCTTTTGAGCGCATCGGCATTGTCCGCAATATGCCTTAGCTCCTTTAGCACAAATGCAGGGATTACGAGCGTTCCTTCCACAAATCCGGTTTTGCATACATCAAATATTCGCCCGTCTATGAGGACGCTCGTATCGAGGACCTTGGGCCGCGCACTGCCGTCGGCCGGAGCGCCGCTGCTCAGCCGGGCGCGCCTCGCCTCCGACCCTTCCATAAACTCCTTGCGCCGCGTAATGCCGATACGGCCGCCATAATAGCCCAACACGCAATACAGCAGCAGCATGATAATTTCCGGCACCACCGGAATATTGAGCGTACGCACAAGCAGGCTCAAAAGAAAGGCAAAAAGCAGGCCGATAATCATGCCCACCACGCCGAATAAAATATCCATCGCGGGCATTTCGGTCAAACGCTGCTCAAATCGCCTGAAAAATCCGCTGATCCCGTCTATGATCCCTGGTGATAACACATAAAATATAAGTCCGAATAAAAATCCAATGGATACATAGAGCGCAATCAGTACGGCCGTCATGGTGGTATAGCGCATGACATATTGATAGCCGGGGAAACGGAAGTTATAAAGCACCAACGCTACAACCCCGCAGCCTATGCCAAGGCCGACCACCGCAAGTACAAATCGCAGTACCTTACGCATGCAATGATTGGCGTATTCCTATTCTTGCTATTCTCCCCCCACAAGGGGCAGGAATTCGCTTTCCTCCCTTCCACTTGCCGCGGCAAGCTCGGCGACAAGCACCTGCCTTGCCGTTAAATACATCTTTCGCTCCCCGGCGGACAAACCCTTTTCCTTGTCACGCCGGATTAAGCACTTCACCACGTCCGCCACGGCGAAAATATCGCCTTCCCGAAGTTTGTCAAGGTTGTCGCGGTAGCGTTGATTCCAATTGTCGCTCTCTGTAGCGCAACCATCCTCCCGAAGAAACGCCTCTACCTGTTCGCAGCTGTCCTTACTGGACAGCGCACGCAAACCGACGGCTTTTGCCGAAGCAACCGGCACCATCGCCGTCATGCGTCCCATCACAAAGCGGAGCATATAATACTGCGCGCTCTCGCCAAGCACCGTCTGTTCTTCGATCGATTCCACAACGCCGACGCCATGCATCGGGTAGCATACCAAGTCGCCGATTGCAAACAATTGAGGCTTCCTCCTTCCGCATTACACTCCTTTTCGATTATAGCGGATAGATACAGCCGATGTCAACAAAACCATGAATAATATCATACGCCGTATGCACTGTCAACATAATTTTTCGTGTAAAATCGATACGTTTTTTCGCAATATTTCCAATACCGCCGGCGGTGCATCCACCATGCATTGCGACGACCGCACGCTGGCAATCCTTGCAGCGCTGTGCTATACTGGTTGGCAACATGAATTATACTACAAACAGGAGACAAATCAAGCTATGTATAACTTCGCAAATGATTACAGCGAGGGCGGGCATGAGCGCATCCTTGCGGCGCTGACCGCAACCTGCCGTACACAGTCCGGCACCTACGGACTGGACGATTATTCCGAGCAGGCCCGTGCGCTGATTCTACAGCGGCTCAACCATCCGGAAAGCGCCGTACATTTTCTGGCAGCCGGTACGCAGACAAACCTCGTATTGATCGCCGCTGCGCTTCGCCCGCATCAGGGCGTCATTTCCGCAAGCAGCGGTCATATTAACGTCCATGAATCCGGTGCAATTGAAGCAACCGGTCACAAAGTGCTTACCATTCCGTCCGCCGACGGGAAGGTGTATGCTAGCGACGTAACGCGCGTATTTGCCGATCACTATGCCGATGCGACTGCGGAGCATATGGTGCAGCCCGCTTTGCTGTACATCAGCCTCCCTACGGAAGTCGGCACGGTTTATTCAAAGGACGAGCTTTTCGCCCTTTACGAGGTTTGCCACCGATACCATGCGCGCTTGTACATTGACGGCGCACGACTGGGCTGTGCGCTGACGGCCAGGGGCTGCGACATCACGCTTGCCGATCTGGCGCGCTGTACGGACGCGTTCACCATTGGCGGCACAAAGAACGGCGCGCTCTTTGGCGAAGCGCTTGTGATCAACGATCCTTCGCTCAACACGGATTTTCGGTATATTCAGAAGCAGCATGGCGCCTTTACCGCCAAGGGGCGGCTGCTGGGGCAGCAGTACATCGAGTTTTTTAAGGACGGCCTTTACGAATCGCTCGCGCAGCATGCCAATACGCAGGCGCAGCGGATTCGCGACGCCGTCGCCGCCCTCGGCTATTCCTTCCTGACCGATTCCCCCACCAACCAGGTCTTCCCCATCCTGCCAAAGTCGCTGCTCGCCTCCCTTAACGGTAAGTTTGGCTACTCCTACTGGCAGCCGATCGACGAAACGCATGACGCGGTACGTTTCTGCACCTCCTGGGCAACGCCGCCGGAGGAAGTGGACGCGCTGATTGCAGCCCTTAGATCGTTTCAGGAGTAACGGCGTATCAATTGCAAAAAAGGGCGTTTGCGCGGCTGCGCAAACGCCCTTGCCCGTATTGGTGCTTACTCGATAACGCTCGAAACGACGCCAGATGCAACCGTACGGCCGCCTTCGCGGATAGCGAAGCGCAGGCCCTGCTCAATCGCGATCGGCGTGATCAGCTTGATCGTCATCTTGATGTTGTCGC
>CAYPLG010000123.1:0-6181 GCA_964411535.1 uncultured Oscillospiraceae bacterium | reverse complement strand
AACGACGCGGTGTTCGAGATCACGGGATATACGCCAACGCTGCTGCGTCCGCCGGGCGGGAACGTCAACGGCAACGTCGACTACTATGCCGAGCGCCTCGGTATGCCCATCATCCTTTGGGCGCAGAGCGGCAACGTGTTTGAAACCGACCCGAAAAAAATTGCCGAGAATGTAGAGCGGCAGATTGTCAACGGCAAAACGCTCGCCGACGGCGACATCGTTTTGCTGCACGATACGAACGCAAGAATGATCGAGGCCGTAAGCATCATGGTGCCGCGGCTGATTGAGCAGGGGTATCAGCTTGTAACCGTCAGCGAGCTGCTTGCCCTCTCGGAAACGGGGCCCGTGCCCGGCGTGCGGTATAGCAAGCAGAATCCATAGTTTTTATCGGCGGTCGAAAATATGGTAATTTGGTGAACGATGCGCGATTTCGTTGAAAACGAACGCCGATTATGATATGATAGCCAAGCTTTTAGCAAGGGAAAGGGAACGCAAATTATGCTTAGTAAACCAATGAAGATCGTATTGATTATACTGCTGGTGCTGGTGCTCGGCGTCGGCGGCTTTGCCTGGTACACGATAGCAAACCTGCAAAAAGGGTCCGTCACAACCGCGCAAGCGCCCGAAGATTTCTGGGACGAGACCGAGGTCGCACAAACCGAGCCGACGATTGAGGAGCTCCGCGGCGAGCCGACCGCAACGCCGGAAGTCGTCTCTCTCGGCGCCATAACGCCCACGCCTGTACCGATCTACGAAACCGACACGAAGGACAACCGCGTATACAATATTCTGCTTGTCGGTACGGACTCGCGCGCCGTTACCAACGACGCGGAGGGACGTTCGGACACCATGATGCTGGCAAGCTACAACATCGCGGACAACAAGGTCACGCTCGTCTCCTTCATGCGTGACTCCTATATCACGCGCATCACGGAGAAGGGTAAATTCAAGGGCAAGCTCAACGCTTCGTACAGCAACGGCGGCGTTGGCGAGCTGATCAATACCCTCAACTATAACTTTGACTTCGACATTCAGGAATATATCTCCGTCGGTTTCGCGGGCTTCTGGGTCTTGATCGACGGGTTTGACGGCGTAACGGTCAACATGACCGCCGACGAAGCCTACCGCATCAACTGGCGCTGCGCAGGCCTTCTCAAGGCGGACGACAAGCGCAACTACAAGCAGATGCTTACCGATCAAAACAAGAGCATTCTGGAGGACGATTACGAGGGCATTAAGGCGCAGAATATTCGCGGCGAGCAGTCGCTTTGGTATTGCCGCGACCGTTACAGCGACTTCTATACCGAAGAAGGCGAGAAGATTGGCGGCGGCGATGCTTCCCGTATTGCGCGGCAGCAGTATCTGATCAAAACGCTCTACAAGAAGATCATGTCACAGAATCTGGCCTTCGGAGAGCTTTGGAGCATGTATCAGTACGCCAGCCAATGGATGACCACCAACATTTCCATGGACACGCTGCTGGAGCTTGGCAGCAAGATCATGGCAAACGACCCGGAGATCGTCTATGTACGCGTACCGGAGAACGTAATTGTCAAGCGCGTTGTGGACGAGGATACCGGCGAGGAGTTTGAGTATGTCGAGGTCAACGCCAAGGCAGAAAAGAAACGCCTGACCACGCTGCTATACGGCGACGAGCCCACCGCAACGCCGAAGGACGCCGACTGATTTCGTTTTTGCACATTCCCGCTTATATCTGGCAGGGTCATTCCTTTCGAATGACCCTGTTTTGTATGGATAATACATTGCGCAACCGCCGCCGGTGTGTGCTATACTATAGGATATGGAGAATCCGCGTTTCACGCAAACGCTATACCGGTTCCTCGCCATACTGCCATTTTGCGCAGCGTTGCTGTTATGCGCGTGCGAAGGCGCATCCAGCGCGGCTTCCGGCGAAAACGCCGATCCGGTTGCAAACTTCCCCTTGACCGCCGAAAAGGCGCTGCCCGCCGTATCGTTCGACCCAGGCAGCATCCCCATGCCGGAGGCCTCCGGGGAAAATGTGCAAACCGGCGGCGGCGTTACCCTTGACGCCTCCAACACCGACGACGGCTATGTCATGGTTGCGAGCGAGCCGAACGAAAAGGCGGTCGTCACGCGCGTTGCGGGCGACAGCAACACCTATCATTATCGCCAGCCTACGGACAATTCCTATGAAACCTATCCCCTGCAAATGGGCGACGGCGCATACAGCGTGCAGGCGTTCGAACAGGTCGAAGGCGACCGGTACGCGCGCGTTTTCGCAACGGACATCGACGTTGCGCTCACAAGCGAGCTTTCGCCGTTTCTGTATCCCAATCAATATGTTCCCTATGCGCCGGAGGATGCGGCTGTATCCGCGTCGTTTTCCATCGCGCAGGGATTATCCGGCGACGCCGCTGTTGCGGACGCGCTCTATCGTTACGTGCGGGACTCGATTTCCTACGATTATGAGAAAGCCGCGACCGTGCAGGAAGGGTATCTGCCCGTTCCGGACGAAACGCTTGCAACAAAAAAGGGCATCTGCTTTGATTATGCGGCGCTGCTTGCGGCGATGCTGCGCGTGCAGGGCATACCCGCGCGGCTCGTTATCGGCCACGTTGCGCCGGACAACCTTTACCACGCCTGGAACGAGGCGTATGTCGACGGACGCTGGGTGTTTTTTGACCCGACGCTTGCGCGCGAGAACCGCGATATAAAGAATTATCAGCCCGAACGGATCTATTGACCCGGACGATTTGAAGGAGGTACGCATGGCAAACGAGACCAATCACTATCTCAAGCCGGAGGAACTGTCGCTTTTCTGCGAGCAGGTCGGCATGATTCTCTCCGCCGGCATCCCGCTGTATGACGGCATGGAATCTCTTGCCAAAAGCTACGGCAGCGACCCTAACGGCGCTGCGTTTACCGGGATTTATCAGGCGCTGCTGCAAAACGGCAGCCTTAGCGACGCGCTGCGGCAATCCACCCTCTTTCCGCCATACCTCGTTTCCATGACCAAGATCGGCGAGAAGACCGGCAAGCTGGACGAGGTTATGAACGCGCTTGCGCTGTACTATCACCGCGAGGACGAACTTGCAACCTCCGTGAAAAACGCGATAATCTATCCGCTTGTGCTGGTGCTGATGCTTGCCGCCGTGATTACGATACTGGTTGTATCCGTGCTGCCGGTGTTTTCCCGCGTGTTCGCAAGTCTCGGCCTTTCCATGGGCTCCAGTCAGGCTTCCGCCATGCGCTTCGGCGTCGGGCTCGGCCGCGGCGTGCTGATTGCCGTCGGCATATTCCTCGTTATCGTCGTTATCGTTTCCATATTGCTGCGTACGAAGAACCGCGAGCGCGTGCTCGACGCCCTTGGCCGGATTGTGCCTTTCATCGGCCGCGCGCGGGAAAAGATCGCAACGGGCCGCTTTGCCAACGTGCTTTCCGTTATGCTTACGGCAGGCTACAACATGGAAGCGGCGATGGAGCTTGCCCCGACGGTCGTTTCCAACACCGCCTACCGGGAGAAGATTCTTGCCTGCGCCGACGCCATGCACGGCGGCGAAACCTTTGTCTCCGCCGTGATCAAGGCCAGGCTTTTTTCCGAAGTGCATGAGAAAATGCTTAGCTTCGGCGCTGCCGCCGGGCAGCTTGACACCGTTATGGAAAAGCTCTCCGCCATCTATCGGGAGGAGGCCGACCGCAGCATTTCGCATCTGGTTTCCTTAATCGAGCCGACGCTTGTCAGCGTGCTGACGATTGTCGTCGGCGGCATACTGCTCTCGGTCACGCTGCCGCTATTGTCCATCCTTTCCGCCATCGGCTGACAAAGGAGGAAACGCATGAAACAGGCGCATCTTTACAAGGTTAAACCCAACCGCTCCACGCGCGCGCTGGTCGTTACGCTGGCGGTGTCCTGCTGCCTGCTCGTCGCCTTCCTTCTTGCCCTTCGGACAGCGCAGAGGCGGAACCTGACGGAGGAAGCAACGCAGCTCGAAACCGCCATCCGCCGCGCCTGCGTCACCTGCTACGCTGTCGAGGGCCGCTACCCGGCCAACCTCGACTATATAATCGACCAGTACGGCGTTATGGTGGACCTTAGCCGGTACTCCGTGCGCTATGACGCATTTGCGGAGAACCTGATGCCGGATATCACCGTTATCTATCAAGGGGAGGTGGGGCAATGATACAACGAAACGAAGAAGCCTCCACGGGGCAGGCGCTCGTCGGCGCGTTTTCCTTTGCGCTGCTTGCAGGCCTCGCCGTACTTTCGCTGCTCATCGTCGTCATGGGCGCAAAGGTATATCGCACCATCGACAACGATTCCATGCTGAACAACCAGTCGCGAACGGTGCTGTGCTATATTGCGGGCAAGGTGCGCGCCACGGACGCGGCGGACATGATTGCGCTTTCCACCGTGGACGGCCGCGACGCCCTCGTGCTTGGCGAGGAGCTTTCCGGCGTACGCTACAACAATTACATCTACTTTATGGACGGCGGTATATACGAGTGCTTCACCCGCGCCGACCGCGCGCCGGAGACGGCCCTTTCCGACAGAATTGTCGACGCTGCGGGCCTTTCCTTCGCCCTGTCTCGTAACCTTCTTACGGTAACCGTTACCGACGCCGCCGGAGAAAGCCGGACCTTGTCCCTCTGCCTCCAATCCGCAAACGGGGAGGCGATTGCATGAAGAAGGAATCGCAGGTAAGCCCCGTCATGATGGAAATCCTTGTCGTCACGCTGTTTCTTGCGCTCTCCGCCTCCGTATTGATGCAGCTTATCGCAAAAGCGCGCGATATCTCCGTCGCGGCCACGGCGGAAAGCCACGCGCTGATTCTTGCGCAGGACGCGCTCGAATCCGCCAAGGCCGACCCGGAAGGCGACGGACAATTTGACGAAACCGGCGCCCGCACGTTTAGCCGGGAGCAGGACGGCGTCACCCTCCGCTGTACGGTTACCAAGAAATCGACGCCCGCGGGCAGCTACTATACCATTACGGCGGACACGCTTTCCGGAACAACCGCGCTTATTTCGCTTTCCACCGCGCGCTACGTTCCCCTTGCGGAGGTGACGCCATGAGCCGCACGCGGCCGCACACCGGCGTTGGCGCGCCGAGCATACTGCTTATCATCGTCGTGCTTTCGCTGACCACATTCGGCGTTCTTACGCTCGCTTCCGCACGGGTCGACAGCCGCCTTACCACGCGCGCCGCAGACACCGCCCGCGCCTACTATACCGCGGACGCCGCCGCACAGGCAAAGCTTATGGAAATTGACGAAACGCTGCTGTCGGGCGGCAATCCTTCCGGCATTGCAGCGCTCGTCCGACTCGACGATACGCCGGACGCCTACTGCTTCCTTTGTGAAACGGGCGACGCGCGCGCCATCCGGGTTGTCGTACGGATTACGCCCGGCGCAAAGCGCGCGCAGGTCCTCGAATACAAACTCGTACAGCTCACCGACTGGGCCGGGCAGGACGAATTCCACCTGGCACTGCCGGATGCATAAGGAGAGATGCGCACATGGAAAGCCAAAATGAACCACAGATCGTTTCCATCCTGAAGGACGCCATCAGCCGCAACGGTTCCGACATCATCATTATTCCCGGCGCGCGCCCCACCGTGAAGGTCAACGGCGAAGTCGCCGCCCTGTCGGAAAGCGTGCTTACCCCGGCGGATACGCAGCGGCTGCTTGCCGAAATCTATGCGCTCGACAACCGCAGCGACGACCGCGTGATGACCACCGGCGACGACGATTTCTCCTTCTCCGTAAGCAAGCTCGGCCGTTTCCGCTGCAACGCGTATAAGCAACGCAACTCCATGGCTATGGTTTTGCGCGTCGTATCGTTTAAGCTTCCGGAGCCGGACAGCATGCATATCCCGGCGGGCGTGATGCAGCTTGCGGACGTTCGCAAGGGCCTCGTGCTTGTCACCGGCCCGGCGGGCAGCGGAAAGTCCACGACGCTTGCCTGCATCATCAACCGCATCAACGCCACCTACCGCGACCACATTATCACCATCGAGGACCCCATCGAGTTCATCCACCCGCACAACCAAAGCATCGTCAGCCAGCGCGAAATTGAGCATGACACGGAAAACTACGCCTCCGCCCTGCGCGCCGCGCTCCGGCAGGCGCCGGACGTCATCCTGCTTGGCGAGATGCGCGACTTTACCACCATACAGACCGCGCTGACCGCCGCCGAAACC
>CAYPLG010000122.1:0-6181 GCA_964411535.1 uncultured Oscillospiraceae bacterium | reverse complement strand
GCTTACAAGGATCGGAAAGCGAAATTGGAGTTGGGAACGCTCCGCCATCTGCCAAAACAGCGGAACCGGCAGCAGGCAAACAAACAGCGCGGGCGTTTGTAACCATTGAACGATGTACACAAACGCATCCTGCACGGCGGAAAACACAGCCGGAAGCACATCCTTTGCCTTCTCCGCGTTCTCAGCCTGCCGGACGCCGTTGCCGGGGGAAAATACGTTGCATGCAAACGCGACGGCAAGAACGGCCAGAAGCACCCATAAAAACAAATCGCGCCGATGCAGAAGGCCAGTCGAGGCTGCATAAAGCGCAAGAAGCACGCAGCACAGCAGACCGGTAATCAGATTCCCAAAGCCCAGCAGCAACGCCGTAATAACCAGTACCGCGCATTGCCACGCGTTCCTTTGCCGTGTACGGCGAATCAAAATCGCCGCGGCGAAGAGCGACAGTGAAAAGAAAAACGTATAATACACACCGCCGTTAAACCAGTAATAGCTTTCCACCGGGGACGGAACGAACTGCACACAGCAGATCGCCGCGATACATGCAACGATAAATGAGTCGTCCGTTTCCGCGCGGAAGATGTGCCGGCACGCAGTCTGGACAAAGTACAGAACGCACAGCACGAGAGCGGTTAAAAGAAACACCGTGGAAAGGCCGTAAATGTGATCGCCGAACACGCCGGGATGCAGCGACATGAGAAATATAGCGGCTATCGACCCTTGCCAGTCGGTATACGTTGCGGCCGCTACACGCCCCGCTTCCGCAACTGTTTCGAATACCGAATACGTACTTGTCCACACCGCATGCGTCGTCCGGCCGTATCGATAATCATCGACGCCTGCATAGCTGTACCGTGCTGCGGTATACAGCGGCAGCAGGGAAACAACCAGCATGACTAGCAACGCAATTGCAAGTATGCGTTTGCAATTTCTGTTGGAAAGCCTGCTCGCAATTTTCCGATTCTCTTGCGTATTCATTTTCTCTGTCCCCGGTATGCGGCAGCATTTTCGTAAATTGAGCAAAGCAATTGATAGTTCTGTTCTGCGTCATATACGCCGCAGGAAGCCGCCAGCGCCTGTTCGGAAGCGGCTGCAAGCCGCGCCTGTGTGCAGCCTTGCACGCAGGAGACAAGCGCATCCGCATCGGTTTGGTCAAATAGAAAGCCGCCCCCATGCTCTCTAATGATTGCGCCAACGGTGCCGATTTGCGACCCTATGACGGGTGTGCCAAAAGCGAATGCCTCCAACACGGTTAACGGCATTCCCTCGTACAGCTGCGTTGGCATAACCAATGCGCGTGCATGCGCAACGTACTGGATCGCTTCCGCATGCGAAAGCTGTCTAGTCATTGTCACATTGGAAAGCTTGTTATCTGTAATATACGCCTGCATGCGGATCTCCTCCGGGCCGGAGCCAACAACAATCAGCCTATTCTCCGGCAGTTTGGCAAACGCATGCAACAGCGTCCAAACGCCCTTTTCCGCATCCAGACGGCCTAAAAAAACATATGTATCATTGCGCGCGGAATACGGAACCGGCGTATTGTCCACATGCACAATGTTCGGCTTTACATAAACGCGCTCCTGCGGCAGCTTCCGCCCCAGCTTTTCTTTGCCAAAGGACGTTAGCGCAATATAAGCGTCAATGCGCTTATACGTACGCAGCAAACGATGCAGCTGCATTGCACCCGAAAGCACCAGCGTCTGCGCGCGTGAATGACGATAGCATCCGTGCAAAACCGAATAACCAAGACCGCCATGCAGGCACGCTTCGCAAACGTGTCCATCGCGGTACAGAATGCCGTTTGGGCAAACAAACCGGTAATTATGCAGCGTCTGCACAACCGGCACATGCTCCGCCCATGCCGCATAATACACGGAAGGGCTGATCAGCGGAACCGTGTTGTGTACATGCACAATTTGAATGTGATCCTTTCGGATTGCGGCGCGCACTTCGCGATAGGTTCGAAAGGAAAAGAACGTGCAAAATGCAAGACGCAGCTTTTGCAAGGCATTGTACGAGGCAATCTCCGCATTATCGCGCCGGTAAAAAGTCACGCTGTGCCCATGCGCAGTCAGCATGCGCGCTTCATTCTCCGCAACGTTTCCCTCTCCGCCGGCCAGCTGGTAATCGTTATGTACGATCAGTACGCTCTGCTTCATTTCCGGCGCTCCTTTACTAACAGCCATAGAAACCGTGTATTCGTAATAAAATAGCGGCGAAAAAGCCGTTTGGGCTCCTGCAGCAACCGGTAGAGCCACTCCAGGCACATCCTCTGCATCCATACGGGGGCGCGCTGCACATTGCCGCAGAGCACGTCAAATCCTCCGCCTACCCCCAGCATCAGAGCATGTACGCGTTCCGCAGCTTCGGACATAAACAGCTCCTGCCGCGGCACGCCAAGACCAACCCACAGAAAATCAGGCGCGGCAGCGTTGATGTCTGCATATAGCGATTCCTTTTCCTCCGTCGTCAATGGGCGAAATACGGAAGGCTTGCTCCCGACGATTTGTATGCCGGGATAGCGTTGCTGCAATCGCTCCTGCAAGAGCGCTTGCGTTTCTTCCGTACTGCCGTAGAAATAATGGCGGTAACCGCGCGACGGGGAAACAGACAGAATCGACTCCATAAGCGCAGTGATCGGGACATGTCCCGCATCCGGGTGTCCATTTCTGCGCTGTACGATGGTAAGCGGCTTCCCGTCCGGCAGCGCCAGAACCGCTTCGTTCTCCGCCGCACAAAACGCGGCGTTATCAAGCGCCGTAACGACGGCATGTACGTTGCAGGCGACGATATAGCGTCCCCGCCATTTTGTATGGTTCCGTTCCACAAGGGCAAGCGCCGAAGCCGGGTCGGTCACGGTTACGTTTGTGCCAAGAATATTTACGAAGGGAAGCGTTCCCATGCTGTTCATCTCCCGCTTAAGCTTAGCACAACGCCAATGGTTTTCATCAGGATTTTCACGTCGAGCATCAGCGACCAATTGTCGATATACTGCAAATCCATGCGCACGACCTCGTCAAAGTCCGGCACCTCGTTGCGGCCGCTCACCTGCCATATGCCCGTTATACCGGGGCGCATAGAAAGCCTTCTTTTATCGCGCGAGGCATATTCGGAAAACTCCTCCATCAGCGGCGGGCGCGGCCCGACAAGGCTCATATCCCCTCGCAACACGTTGAATAGCTGCGGCAGCTCGTCAATGCTTGTCTTGCGAATGAATCGCCCGACCTTCGTAATGCGCGGGTCGTCTTTCATCTTGAACATTGGCCCGGACATTTCGTTGCGGTCCAAAAGCTCCGCCTTGCGCGCCTCCGCATCAACATACATGGAGCGCAGCTTGAATATCCGGAACGTTCGCCCGTTGAGACCGACGCGTGTTTGGGAAAAGAACAGCGGCCCTTTCGACTCGATTACAAGCGGCAGCGCAACAAGCAGGATAATCGGTGCGGAAAGCAAAAGACCGGCCGCGCTAAGCAGTACGTCGAAGATTCGCTTGATCGTCAACAGGCTGGGATCGAGCGTCTTTGCGGCAATGGAAACAACGGGACACTCGCCGATCATGGCGACGGAACGCTCCGTCCCTGCATAGGATTCCGCAAGCGGAACATACAGGTGCACAGTCGCGCCCATGGATTTGATTTCCTCAATATCGTTGCTCATCCCCAATAAGGATTCGTACGGTATATGGAAAAGCACCTCGTCCAATGCGTCGTGCCGCACCGCTTCGACAAGCCCGTTTGCAACGCTTTTTACCGGCACCTGAAAGATCTCCGCGTCCGAATCCGAAACATCCGCATCGTTTAGATAAATGACGGCAACCTTCCTCGTCCAATCCTCCCGCAGATCGCTGATAATGCGCGCTGCACGTTCCCTCGTCGTTACAACGCCTATCAATGTAGCTGCTTTCTCGCCCGCATACGCTTTGCGCATCATCCGCTTATACAGCATGCGCAATACAAATGTTAGCACGGCGCCAAGACCCATCGTAATCACAAACAGGTAACGGGAGTCCACAACCGGCGATTTGATCAAAAACAGGAACAGCGCAAACACAAGTGCATAGAGGACATAAAAGCGAAAAATGCGGGACGCTTCCTTTTGCCATGTGTTTGTAAAAAGCGAATCTGTGGATTGCTGCGCAAAATTCACAAGCAGGAAACTGACATATAGACCCAGTACATAGGTCTGCATTTCGTCCGGCGTATAGGTCTGTATTGTATGCAGTCCCGCTTTCAGCGCATGATACGCCATACCGAACGCGACCGTAAGCGACAGCACGTCCAGAATCAAAAGCAACGCTGATCCGGTTTTGTCCCTTAGCTTTTGCATGGTAGGTTAAAATTCCGGATTGTACGCAGCGTTGTATGTCCGCCGTTGTAATGACAATATGTGCGCATGCCCGGTTGCACCTTTCGTTCGATTTTCGTTATCCAAGATGCGTGTTAACGACCGTTGGCGGCTCCTCCAGCAGTGCCGGATTCATCAGGTAACCGCGCAGTCTGCTGAAAATCTCCGCAAAATAACTGCCGGAGCAGATGCGTTCATCCATTACGACACCCATCGGCAGGCAGCGTTCGAATACGATTTCGTCATGTACGCGTTTCGGAACCTCGCGCATGTTGCCCATGGTTATGGCGATGCTGGTCGTGCCGAATTCATACACATGGTGATAAATATGGTTGGTTCGTATGCTGGCAAGATTGCTCATAAGAAGGCTGGTATGAAACGGACTGGCCTGCAAAATGCTCTTGGGCAACCATCCCCAGCGGTCCAGCAGCTTAAACAAGCCTACGCCAAAATTGCACAGACCCGGTACGCGAAGCAAAAACTTGATCATATCGTCTGTTTTGTTCGTATCCCCCTGCTGCCGGTTCTGTTCAACATACTCATCCATGATACGATGTACGTCAAATATCGTGTTTTCCATTTGGAAATACATCTTGTTCATCGTGCCGTCGTGCACGCCGGGCTTGAGCACAACCATCCCGACGGCAAATTCATTGCGTTGATACAGCTTCTTGTTGACAATAAACTGGTTGAGCTGCGGATACTCCGCCGCCGTGCGCAAATATGCCGCCAATACTACGCCAAGATGCGAAAAGCGATATCCCTGCTTACGTTTCTCGTTCAAATATGCCTGAATCGGCGCGATCGGTATATTCAGTTCAATCATGTTCATTGCGTCATAACGCTTGTCCATGATATATGCCGCAACCTGATACATCGGGTCCGCATCCTTGACCCGTCTTCCGTCCGCTCTCATTTCTCAATCTCCCATATGCCATAATTCGACGATTTTGTGTAAGTATACAGTATAATTTGCTTTTTCGCAATAAGCCGGCCCATTGGGATATATTGCAGCCGGGCACAAAACCATTCCGCAATGCAGGTTACCCGTTGCGAACCGCGCGCCATAGTGCTATACTATATTTTGTGTGAATATGGCAAAAGATAATAAAAGGAGGCGTTCCATTTATGCAATATTCCAAAGACGTAGAAGAAATGGTATGCGTACGCAAGGGTGCAGCGCATGACCCCGCTCCTATCCCGGAGGAGGGCAAGTGGGTTAAGGCCAAGCAGATCTCCGACATCAGCGGTTTTACACACGGCGTAGGCTGGTGCGCACCGCAGCAGGGCGCGTGCAAGCTGACGCTGAACGTGAAGAACGGCGTTATTGAGGAAGCGCTCGTAGAGACGCTCGGTTGCAGCGGTATGACGCATTCCGCCGCAATGGCAGCGGAAATTCTTCCGGGCAAAACCATTCTGGAAGCGCTCAACAGCGACCTCGTTTGCGACGCAATCAACACCGCCATGCGGGAGCTGTTCTTGCAGATCGTATACGGCCGCACGCAAAGCGCCTTTTCCGACGACGGCCTTTCCATCGGCGGCGGCCTCGAAGACCTTGGCAAAGGCCTGCGTTCGCAGATCGGCACCATGTACGGTACAAAGGTGAAGGGCCCGCGGTACCTTGAAATGGCCGAAGGTTACGTGCTCAAGGTTGGCCTCGACGAGAACGATGAAATCATCGGGTACCAGTTTGTAAGCCTTGGCAAGATGATGGATGCGATCAAGAAGGGCGTCGATCCGAAGGAAGCATACGAGAAGAATGTCGGCACCTATGGCCGCTTCGCGGAAGCCGTCAAGGTGATTGACCCCAGGCAGGAGTAAGGAGGCAGCTATG
>CAYPLG010000121.1:0-6224 GCA_964411535.1 uncultured Oscillospiraceae bacterium | reverse complement strand
ATACATAATTTTGAATTCCGATATGCAGCTTACGCATGAACTTGCCGGGGCTGTGGCAATTTCCGCACAAACGGCACACCAGTTAGTTTACCAAAGCTGTCCAATTGTGTCAATCCCCAATTGCGCAAATATCAACGTTTTTTGCCAGAAGTCCCATACTTGCAAATAGGCAGCAGAGCGCCGGAAATTTTTCCGATGTATGCAAAGCCATACGTCACGCATCTGCCTTTTCGCAATACGCGGCAAACCGTCCCTTGCCGTTCCGCTTCGCCTTATAAAGCGCAATATCTGCGGCTTTATAAAGCGTCTGGAAGGTCGCGCCATCCTCCGGATAACGGGACACGCCCGCACTGATGCCAAGATGCACCTTGACGTCCTCACCGGCCGTGATTAAGCCAATGTCCTTAATAAGGGCGGATAGCTTTTGCTGCATACCGGCGGTGTAGGAGCACGAAGGCAGGAACATAACGAACTCATCCCCGCCAAGCCGACCGATGATATCGCATGCGCGAAAATGCTTATGCAGCGCAGCGGTTACATCCATAAGCGCACGGTCTCCGGTATCATGCCCAAAGCAATCGTTAATGGACTTAAAGTTATCAATATCAAACATTAGAAACAGCGCCGCATTTACGCCGCCGGCAATGCAGCGGTTTATCTCCATTTCAAAGGAGCGCCGGTTTCGCAAGCCAGTGAGCGCATCTGTGTCACGCTGGCTGCACAGCTGGTTGCGGCTAACAATATCGCGCATCTTGGCGCGCACGGTTTGATAATAGGTTACAATGCTGCAAATATAGAATATGCTGATGTTGATGACGTCGACCCGGACAAGATAGGGATCCTTACAGAGATAAGACATCCCGGCAAAAACTATGCACATCGCACCCGTCAACCCGTAGATGACCGGGAGTTGATCAATAAAGAACAGCGGCAACGCAACAATAAACACGATCATGGTAACCGCGTTGGTTTCCGGCTGAAATACGGTCCCGATCAGCGCGCTTGCAATAAATACCAGGATCAACAGCGCATACCAGACGTAGCGCGTTGCGTGCAAATACCGTTTCAAAACGGTTTTGGTGCAGATATAGGTAAGTCCCATCGCGAGCACAAGCATTGCGTAACCAGGAATAAAGCTGGAAAGAGTCGATGTAGGCAAATTGCTTATCAGGAACATGACGCCGCCGATAACGGTGCCCGTGAGCGAAAGGTTTTTCAGACTATTCAGATTTGCGTCGTCAACCTCTGCTTTGTACGCAACAAAAACGTTGCTTTCAAAACCGACATGGAGAAGGCGTAAAAGTTCGTTTTTTAGCATGTAACGCCCTCCCTCCTATGCGTTCGCGGTCACAGCATACATGATTCCCGGAACCGGCCAAGCTATTGCCACAAGATCACTTGTCGCATTTTATCACATTTTTGAAACAGGTTAAAGGTTTATAGCGCAACAATTTTGTTATGATTCCGTTAATTCGAACACATTATCCCCTTTTCCTCGCTATTCTGCAAGCAACGCCCGGAAAGCCGCCTCATCCAGCACCGTAACCCCAAGCTCGCGCGCCTTCGTCAACTTGCTGCCTGCGGCCTCGCCGGCAAGCACATAATCCGTCTTCTTGCTGACGCTGCCCGCTGCCTTGCCGCCGTGTCGCTCGATCATGGTCTCCGCTTCCCGACGGGATAGCGTCGGAAGCGTGCCGGTAACGACGATCGTTTTACCGGAGATAGGCGAATCGCCGCCGGCAGTCTCCTCCGGAACAGGGGAAACGGAAAGCGACAGCAGCGCGTCCACCTGCGCGGCAATCGAAGGATCGGAGAAAAAGCCTATGATGCTATCCGCAACGATTTCGCCGACGTCCGGGATAGCTATCAATTCCTCACGCGTAGCGGTGCGCACCGCTTCCAGCGTACCGAAGCGTTTGGCGAGATCGCGCGCGGTTTTGACCCCGACATTCGGAATACCGAGTGCAAAGAGAAAGGCGGAAAGCGGCCGATGCTTGCTTTCCGCAAGCGCATTTAGCAGATTCTGCGCCTTCTTCTCTCCGAAGCGGTCCAGTTCCACAAGCTGCGCATGCGTAAGCTCATACAGTTCGGGGATGGTGGAAATATGCAGCGCCTCGATCAGCTGCGCCGCCGTTTTGTCGCTAAGCGACTCGACGTCCATCGCATCGCGCGAACAATAGTGCGCAATACGCAGCGTAATTTGCGCCTTGCAGGAAAGGGAGTTCGTGCAGAACAGATGCGCGCCGCGCTGCTCAACATGCGCGCCGCATTCGGGGCAGCGAACCGGTTTCGTTACGGGCCGCTCCGGCACGTCGCCCGGCACGCTGCCGAGGATTTCCGGAATGACGTCGTTGCTCCTCCGAATGAATACGCGCGAGCCGACGCCGACCCGTTTTCGCAAAATATCGTCATAATTATTGAGTGTCGCGCGCTGGATGGTTGCGCCCGCAAGCTCCACCGGGGTCAGGTGCGCAAGCGGCGTAAGCTTGCCGGAGCGGCCAACCTCCCAGGTAACGTCCAGCACGGTCGCGGTCGTCTCCTCCGCAGCGAACTTAAACGCCATCGCCCAGCGCGGGAACTTCTCCGTTGCGCCCAATGCATCGCGCAGCGCAAAATCCGTTGCCTTTACCACCATCCCGTCAATTAAAAAGTCAAGCGTTCCACGCGTCTTTTCCGCAAACGCAATTTCGGAAATGAGCGTGTCCGCGCTGTCGCAGTATCGGATATACGGGCTGGTCGGAAAGCCGTTTTCACGCAGGAATGCAAGCATTTCGCGCTGATTATGCAGCGTTTTTCCCTCAATAAAGCCGATGTTGTAGCAGAAGCAGTCCAGATGCCGTTCCGCCGTGATGCGCGGGTCCATGTTCCGCAGCGCGCCCGCTGCGGCGTTGCGCGCGTTTTTCAGCGGCTCGTCGCTCTGTTCGTTGTATGCCGCAAGCACGCTCAAACGCATAATGCATTCGCCCTGCACCTCCATCCTGCCGGTAAAAGGAATCTGCTGCGGAATGCCGCGGATGGTCTTGATCTGCTCTGTAATGGTTTCGCCGGTAACGCCGTTTCCGCGCGTTGCGCCCAGAACAAGCTTTCCGCCTTCATACGTTATGTTGACGGTCAGCCCGTCGAATTTATACTCCAATGCGAATTCCGGGCGGCGCATCCCTTCGGACAGCCTTTCTACACGCAGGGCCCATTCCCGCAAATCTGCCTCCGTGCGCACCTTGTCGAGGCTGTACAGCCTCGCAATATGCGTATGCGGCGGAAAACCGCCTGCGCCCTTTGCCGCGCGCGCAACGCTTTGCATCGGCACAGCTGCTTCCGCTATCTCCCGGACATCCGCCGCATCGGACGCCACCTTTTGCGTGGGCGAATCCGGCAGGACCGTACCGCTCTGCTTTTCCAGTTGCAGCAGTTCGTCATAGAGCGCGTCGTATTCCTTGTCGGAAACGAGCGGCGCGTCGCCGTAATAATAAGCGGCGCCATATTCGTTCAGAAGCTTCGTTAATTCCTCTTGCCTGTTCATGCGGTTCACTCCGTAATCTTTGTTAAGGGCGCATAAGCTGCGGCAAACTTTTTGTTAACGCCGCTGTCAAAGGCAATCTCGATAATCTGCGCGTTGCCTGCGCCGTTGGAAGAAAGCACCGTACCGTCGCCAAAGGAGCTATGCCGCACGCGCAGCCCCGTTTCGATACCCGTCAACGCAGGCTGGCGCGGCGGTTCGTTGCCCGTAAGGCGTACGTGCGGAATGGCGTTTTTACGCTGTTGCGGCATAAGCACATGGGAGGTTGCCGGCTGCGGCGCAATTGCGGCAGCCGTACGCGGCTTGGGCTGCTCCGGCTGCTCGATGGCGTCGCCAAGCTCGCGGATAAACATCGACGGCATGCTGCCGGAAATTTTTCCGTATAGCATGCGCTGCCGGGCAAAGCTTAGATGCAGCTCCTCCATGGCACGCGTGATGCCGACATAGCAGAGCCGGCGCTCCTCCTCCAGCTTCTCCGGTTCAAACATGGACTGCGACGAGGGAAACAGCCCCTCCTCCAGGCCGCATAAAAACACCACGGGAAACTCCAGGCCCTTTGCGGAATGCAGCGTCATAAGCGATACGCGGCCATTGTTCTCGTCAATCGTATCCGCCTGGGAAAACAGCGCGACGTTTTCCAGGAAAGCCTGCAACGCGTCGATTTCCGTCTCGTTCATGTTCTCCGTAAATTCGCGGATATAGCCGACAAACTCGTTTACGATCTCCGCGCGCGTTTCATAGTTTTCCTTCTTGTCCTCCCGCAAATACATATCGTATCCGATACGGTCAAGGAGGGTTTCCGTTACGTCCGCGAGCGTCGCGTTGCCAAGGCCCATGTAGACGTCCTGCATCATCCCGGCAAACGCAGTAAACTTTTCGCGGTAGCGCGGCAACGCATCCGCAGGCAGCATCATGGCAGCGGGAAAGAGCGAAAGTCCCTGTCCGTCCGCATACTCCTGCAGTGCGGCGACGGCCGCGTCGCCGATGCCGCGGCGCGGTACGTTGACAACGCGCAAAAACGCGATATCGTCGTTCGGGTTATGCATCAGTCGCAGATATGCGAGGATATCCTTTACCTCCGCGCGCTGAAAGAACGATGTGCCGCCATAGACACGGTACGGAATGTCATAGCTTTTCAGATACATTTCCAGCACACGGCTCTGCGCATGCGTGCGGTACAGTATCGCAAAATCGCTGTTGCTGCGGTCGCCGTAGCGCGCACCCTGTAAAATGCGGTTGCAGATACGGTTGGCCTCCTCGCGCTCGTCCATCGCCTCGTACAGGTCGATAGGCTCGCCGCCGGACTTCGCCGTCCAAAGGCTCTTTTCCTTTCGGCCGCGGTTATGCGAAATCACACGGTTCGCGGCGTTTAATATCGCGGCGGTACTGCGGTAGTTTTGCTCCAGCCTGATGACGCCCGCGCCTGGAAAATCCTTTTCAAACTCCAGAATATTTCGCACATCCGCGCCGCGCCAGCCATAGATGCTCTGGTCGTCGTCGCCGACCACGCAGATGTTGCGGTGCTCCTTTGCAAGCAGCTGTACGATATGGTATTGCACCAGGTTGGTATCCTGATACTCGTCAACGAAAATATAGCGGAACTTTCTGCGATATTTATCCAGCACCTCCGGGAATGTGGAAAGTAACTCCAGCGTTTTCAACAGCAGGTCGTCAAAATCGAGCGCGTTGTTCTTTTTCAGTTCCTTTTGATAGAGCTGATAGACCGCGACAATTTCCCGCGTTGCCCCCGCGTCGCGAAGAAAGGCCATCGCGTCCGTCGCGTGGTTCTTTGCCTCCGATATGCGCGAGGAAAGGGAGCGCGGCGTGAATACCTTGTCGTTGAGGTTCAGTTCCTTGATAATCTTTTTCAGCAGCGATTGCTGGTCGGCATCGTCATAGATAACAAACGTTTTCTCGTAACCAAGTTTATCGATGTCCAGCCGCAGCATCCGCGCGCAGCAGGAATGAAACGTCATGACCCACATGTCGTTTGCGGGTATGCCGATGAGCCGCTCGACACGCTCGCGCATTTCCCCGGCGGCCTTGTTCGTAAACGTTAGCGCAAGAATATGATACGGCGATACCTGCTTTTCCCCGATCAGGTATGCGATACGGTGCGTAAGCACGCGCGTTTTCCCGCTGCCAGCGCCCGCAAGAATCAGCAGCGGGCCCTCGGTTGTTACAACGGCCTCGCGTTGTTTGTCGTTGAGTGTAGAAAGATCCATGCTGCCCCCATGATAACGTTATAGACGGCCCGTAAACGGGTCGTCCACAAAGTATACCATATTTTCACCTTGGTGGTACAATAAGAAAAGCAGCTCAACTGGCGCGGCATGCATGCGCACGCGCGCCGCCTTATATCCGCTTATTCGTTACAGGGCACATACCGCATGAAAGGCCCCGCCGCATCCGGCTGCAGGCTCTGTCCGCGTCTGCGAATAGCGTCGTACAGCTCGGCATCCGTTACGATGGCGAACGGATCGATATGCAGCTCGCCCGCAGCCTTTTCAAGCATGGCGACAAACAGGTCGTAATAATCGCCCTGTTTCTGTCCGCAAAGCTTTGCCAGCGCGGGAAGCGCGGACTCGTTGACCTGTCGCAGTGAGCCGGAGGCGTCACGATGGAGGCACATACTCTTGAGTATTTCGTAAGCCGCCTGCTCGTCCAGCGTGCGATCGATATAATAATCCCGGCCGTACAGACCGTA
>CAYPLG010000120.1:0-6246 GCA_964411535.1 uncultured Oscillospiraceae bacterium | reverse complement strand
AAAGGGATTGTCCTCCACGGCGTTGCAGAATGTTACAAGCTTTGCGCAGCCCAGACCGTCCCGCTCCGCCGTGCGAAGCGCAGTCTGCCGCACCGTCTCGCCCATCAGGCGCACCGCATCCATGTTGATGCCCGCGCGCGTAGTTCCCACGTTGACGGAAGCGCATACGTAGTCCGTGACGGCCAGCGCCTCCGGTATGGCGGCGATCAATCGCCGGTCGCCCGCCGTAAGCCCCTTTTGCACCAGCGCGGAAAAACCGCCGATAAAGTCCACGCCGCACTGCTTTGCGGCCTGGTCCATTGCGACGGCAAACGGTACGTAATCCTCCGTATCGCTGCTTTCCGCCACGATGGCCATCGGCGTAACGGAGATGCGCTTATTCACGATCGGAATGCCAAACTCCTTTTCAAGCGCCTCCCCGACCGGGACAAGGCGTTCGGCCGCGCGCACAATGCGCTCGTACATGCGCTTTGCAGCCGTGGCTGCGTCCGGATGCGCGCAGCCGCGAAGCGATACGCCCATCGTAATGGTACGAATATCCAGATGCTCGTTATCGATCATATGGAGCGTTTCGGTAATCTCCCTCGGATTCAGCATAACGGCCCTCCCTAGATGCGGTGCATCGCGTCGAAAACGTCTTCCCGCTGGATGCGAATGCTTACGCCAAGGTTCTCGCCCGCCGCGTTAAGCTTCGCCGCCACCGCCGGAAATTCCTCGTTCGCGCCGGAAAGGTCCACGAGCATCATCATGGTGAACATCCCTTCAAGAATGGTTTGGCTAATGTCCAGCACGTTGACCTGCAAATCCGCCAGCGCCATACAGACCCCCGCGATAATCCCGACGCGGTCCTTGCCAACCACCGTTACAATTGCGTGCATATGTGATTCCTCTTCTCCCGTTCGTAATTTGTTCGTTTCCATCCGCCGCGCAGGTTATTCCTGCAACGACTTGACCGCGGCCGCATATTCCTCGCCGACGACATCCGTCACCGTTTCCCAGGAAATACGCGCAAGATTCCGCGTACGCTGCGGCAGCGCCGCATCCTCCATGGCAAGGCCCGCCGCAAACAGGGTAAAGCGCTTTTCGCGCTCGTCCCCCTCCCCGTGCGAATACGTCGGCACGTAGCGCACGTTGTCGACCGATACCGCGCCGCTTGCCGGGTCAAACGTAACGGGCAGTTCGAGAATCATGCCCGAACGGCTCATGGGGTACTTGCCGTCACAAAGAAAGTTGCCGAGCGCATAAGCGACAAACACGCGCCGCCCGTCCGCCGTTTCCAGCCGGTCAAACGGCTGCACGGCATGCGAATGGCAAAAGATTGCCGCATCCGCGCCGCTGTCGGCCAGATGCCGCGCCATCGCCCGCACCTGTCGCGAAGGCACATACGTGCCCTCCATCCCCATGTGCGTAAACACGAGCACAACGTCCGCGCCCATTGCGCGCGCCGACGCGATATCCTGCGCCATTTGCGCCGGGTCGTTGAAGTTCGTTAGCCACTGCATCGCGTCCTCGTCGCCGGGCTGCTCCTTGTCCGCCTGCCGGTAGGAATACGCAAGCAGCGCCACCCTTACGCCGCGCACGTCCGTAAGCAGGATGCGCTCCTCCTCCGGGGAAAGATATACGCCCGTATGCAGAAACCCCTGCGCGCGGATCTTGCGCACCGTCGTCAACGCGCCCGCGACGCCCCTGTCAAGCAGATGGTTATTCGCATTGGTAAGCACGTTGAAACCGGCGTTCCTTACGGCGTACAGATATTCGTCCGGCGCGTTGAAGCGCGGGAATCCGGTAAATCCGCCGTTCTCATAGCCGGCAACCGACGTTTCCAAATTGCCGATCATCAGATCAGCCTTGGCAAGCTCCGGGCGAATCGCATCCCAGATATAGTCAAAATCATAACCGCCGTCCGGAAGCGCAGCGCCGTTGATCATAGGCTTGCTGACCATAATGTCGCCTGCAAAGCGGATGATCAGCGTCACCGGCGCGGCGGATGGCGCGGGCGTATCGGTCACCGCGGCGGTGGGAACGGGGGTTTGCATGGACACTGCGGTCGGTACGAGGGACGCCTGCGGCGTTTGCACAGGCCCCGCAACCGGCGCCGCGGCCGCGCAGGCAAAAAGGCACAGCAGCGCCGCCGCGGCCGTAAGTATTACCGCCAAACGCGCTCCGTGCCTTTGCATATCCGTCCCTGCTTTCTAAAACAGTTTATTCGTCGTAATCTCCGGCAGCGGTTCGATATGCCAGATTTCCTCTGCATACTCGCGTATCGTGCGGTCGGAGGAGAACTTCGCCGCGCTTGCTACGTTCATCATGCACTTTCGCCCGAACGCGATGCGGTCGCGATACTCCAGGTTCGCCTGCATCTTCCGTTCGCAGTAGCCCATGAACTCCAGCAGCACGAAGTAATGATCCGGCTTCTCCCAGTCGGAACCGAACAGCAGCGCCCTGTGCAGGTCGGCAAACGCGCCGCTGTTATCGTCGGAAAACGTTCCGTCGATCAGCGTATCCACCACGCGGCGCACGCGCGGTTCGTAATCATAAATGGTCTTCGGCACATAGGTGGCGCGCATGGCGTTGAGCTCCTCCACGCTGTGTCCAAAGATATACTCGTTCTCCTCGCCCGCCTCATGGACGATTTCCACATTCGCGCCGTCAAAGGTGCCGAGCGTGACCGCGCCGTTTAGCATAAGCTTCATGTTTCCCGTGCCGGAAGCCTCCGTACCGGCGGGGGAAATCTGCTCGGATATATCCGCTGCGGGAATGATATGCTCGGCATAGGTGCAATTGTAGTTTTGCACGAACACCACACGCATTTTATCCTGCATGGCGGGATCGCTGTTGATCAGGCGCGCAATCTCATTGATAAACTTGATGATCGCCTTCGCGCGGATATAGCCGGGCGCGGCTTTCGCACCGAAAATGTACGCCGTCGGCACGTATTCCGTGATGCGGCCGTCTTGCAAACCGAAATAGGTATCGAGAATTGCAAACGCATTCAGCAGCTGCCGCTTGTACTCATGCATGCGCTTGACCTGCACGTCAAAAAGGAAATCCGGCGGCAGCGTCACGTTTTCATGCGCTGCAATATAGGCGGAAAGCTGCTCCTTCTTCACGCGCTTGACGCGGTTGAACTCCGATACGTCCCCGTCGGACATATGCGCCTTAAGCTGCGCAATCTTCGATAGATCCTTCAGATAATCGCCCGATACGCGCGCATCCAGGAAGCGGCAGAGCTCCGGGTTGCACAGGCCCAGCCAGCGGCGCTGCGTTATGCCGTTGGTCTTGTTCAAAAAACGCTCCGGATACAGCGCGTACCAATCGCGCAGCACGTCGTGCTTAAGAATCTCCGAATGAATGGCCGCAACGCCGTTAACATAACGGGAGCAATATACGGCGAGATTCGCCATGTGAATGGTCTTGCCCTGGATGATCGCCATATGCGAGCAGTCCATGCCGCGCGCCATAAGCTCGCCGCAAAGCTTCGCGTTGATGCTGTAGATAATGTCGAAAACCTCCGGCAGCACGCTCTTGAACAGGTCTACATCCCACTTTTCCAGCGCTTCCGCCATCACAGTATGGTTCGTATAGGAAAATGTTGCGCAGGTAATGGCAAACGCCCGTTCAAACTCGATGCCTTCGCGCATCAGCAGGCGAATCAGCTCCGGTATGCTGACCGTCGGGTGCGTATCGTTGAGTTGGATAGCAACATGCTCTGCAAAGGAATCGATCGGCCGGTTCTCTCGCTTAAACCGGAACAGGATATCCTGCAACGATGCGCTCGAAAGGAAATACTGCTGCTTGAGCCGGAGCTTCTTTCCCGCCTCCGTCGTGTCGTTCGGGTACAGAACGCGCGTAATATCCTCCACGGCGTTTTTCTCCAGCACGGCAAGCGCATACTCCTGATCGTTAAAGAGCTTGAAATCGAAGTCCTGCACCGCCTCGCTCTGCCAAAGCCTAAGCGTGCCGATATTATTGGTCTTATAGCCGATCACGGGCATATCGTACGGTACGGCGCGCACGGTCATGTCCGCAAACGTAACCAGCACCTCGTGCGTATCGCGGCGGCGGCTCCACGGATCGCCCTGCCGCTGCCAGTCGTCCGCCGTTTCAAACTGGAACCCGTCGCGGAAGGACTGCTTAAACAGCCCGTACTTGTAGCGGATGCCATAGCCGTCAAGGGGATACTCAAGCGTCGCCGCCGAGTCGAGGAAGCATGCCGCCAGGCGGCCAAGCCCGCCGTTGCCCAGCGCCGCGTCCTCAATATCCTCAAACATGGCAAAGTCCAGCCCATGCTCCGCAAACGCCTTGCGCACCTCGTCCAGAATGCCCAGCACGAACAGATTGTTGTATACCATCCGTCCAACCAGGTATTCGGCGCTGAAATAATATGCTTCACGCGTACGCTCGTGCGCGTGACGGCTTTCGTACCATGTATCCGCAATCTCGCCCATAACCACACTGGCAAGTGCGTCATGTATCTGCGCGGTAGTCGCTTCCTGCAACGTAACCTGATGGTTCTGCTTTAATGAAAGCGCAATCGCGTCCATAATTCTATCTGCCTGTAACACCCATTCCACTCCTTTTCGCAATCGAGAAAAAGTATACCATACCGCCGCAGGATATGCAAAATAAAACAAAAAGGTTTGCAAGGATACGCAAACCGGGAAAAATGAACACAAAACAGGCGGCTCCCGACTGGGAACCGCCCGCTTCATCACCGTATGATTATTTGCTCTGGCTCCGCGTTACACCGTTTCCGGCTGCGGCTCCGCCTCGGCAACCGCCTGCACCGGCTCGCCGCCCTCGCTCTTCTTCTTCGTAAAGCCCAGATAGATCTTCTGGATGAAATACCCCAGCGTATAGATCATGCAGCCCAGCGTCACAAGTCCGCCCAGGAAAGGAATCACCTTGAGCAACGAGATTCCGGCAACGCCAATGATATAGGCCAGCAGCGTATGCAGCTTCGGGAAGAAAAGCTTACCGAGCATGCAGCCCGCAAAGCTCGACGCGAACCCCAGCGCCAGCCCGTACAGGCAGAGCAGCAGCGCGCCTGCGGACGCACCGACAACCGTGATAAACAGGATGATCACGGCAACCGGCAGGCTGATTAGCGTAATAAAGCCGGAAACCGGCATTGCGGCAGGACGCGTTTTCACCATGGCGGCTGCGTCCTCGATTGTCTTTTGGATAATGAAATAGTACAGCACGGCCAGACCGAGCCCGCCGAGCAGCGACTTTGCAAACGACAGCACCTTATGCAAAACCACTGCGCCCGCTGCCACCGACACGGCGCTTTCGGAATCGACCGCATCGTCGGAATAGGATTCACCCTTTGTAAACTGCACGCTGCCGACGGTCGCACCGGCGGGAACGACGGGCTCGCTGTCCGCCGTCACATGCAGGGTGCCGGTGATCACGGCGGTATCCGCAACAGTAACCGTCTCCGCGCTGATGTTCGCGTCGCCGTTGACTATACCGGAAATGGTAACCGTCTGCGCCATCACGTTCAATGTGTCGCACTCGCCCGCAAAATCAACGGTTTGCGCGGCAATGTAGATACCCTTGGCGCTGAACTCCCTGCCCAGGCTGATGCTGCGCGCCGCGAGCGTGGCGTTCGCGTCTACCGCCGTATCCGCGGCGGACAGCGTATAGCACGCCGCGCGCAGGCTGCCGCCGATCGTGCTGTTGTTTACATAAACATACTGGCCCGCAAGTATCGCGGATTCCGCAATTTTCGCGCCGGAAGCATCCACCTGCTGTCCCGCGCCGTACAGATCGCCTGCAATCGTCATGCCGGAAGCCGACCCATCCGTCGCAAACACGTTTCCTGCGCCGTCCGTTTCCGCATCCGCCAGCGCAAGCGCGGGCAGCAGCGCCACCGCAAGCGCAAGCGCAAACAACAATGTTCGTTTCCAATATCTCTTCATGTATTCTCTTCTCCCATCCAATATAAGCCTCGGACAGGCAATCTGTAATTCGATTTGCCAACCGTTATGCATCTATGCGATCATATCACGATTGCCGGTTTATATCAACGGCTTTCGCGGCTGCACGGCAGCTGCACCCGGCAGACGGACACGCGCCTGCCGCCGCTTTCCCCGCTGCAAAACGGTACGATGCGCTATTTTTCTCCGAGGCTCCGCGTCCCTTCCGGCCGCCCAACAAAAAAGCACCCGGACGGGCGCTTTGGTTGCTTTGGCAGGGGCAGAAGGACTCGAACCCTCAAGAACGGTTTTGGAGACCGCTATG
>CAYPLG010000119.1:0-6278 GCA_964411535.1 uncultured Oscillospiraceae bacterium | reverse complement strand
CAACGGTGCAAGCCCGCTGATTACATTTGACGAGCTAAGCGACATGGGCTATCAGCTGGTCACCGCCCCCACCGTTTCGTTTGGCGGCGCTTTCAAGGGCATCACGGAGTTTGCGGAGCGCACGATGCAGGACCGTTCGGACTTTTATGCGACCCGTTCGGGCATTCCGCCAATAGAGATGTTTGGGCTTTTCGGCGTTCATGAATGGATGGGAGCCGCGCAAAAGTTCAACGCCTCCATCCAGACGGCTTATAACCTTAAGTGCGAAGAGGATACAACAAGAAACGACTAAGAAAGTGAAAATTCCCATGAAAGAAACGACCGTTCTGCAACGGATGGCAACATATGTGCACGACATGCGCCTGGAGCAAATTCCGGAGGACGTCCTGCGCCATGCCAAGGTATGTATTATGGATGCGCTGGAATGCTGCATCTCCAGCGAAAGTGACGCCAGAAAAGCGGGGGCCCTGGCCTCGATAGAAAAAGGCGACGGGCTGCCCTGCACGCTTTATGGAACAAAGCAGCGTGCCGGCCTTGCCGACGCCGCATTCTATAACACAGTAAGCGGCGCTATATCCTATCGAAATGATATCAGCATCGCCGGCAAGGGCCATCCCGGATCGGTTGTAATCCCAACGGTTCTAGCTGTTGCGCAGCGGTACCGCCTGTCCGGCGAGCGCACCCTCATGGGCATTATCGCCGGATATGAAACAATGATTCGTATGGGCGCTATGCTGGGGCACGCCAATTTTCCCTTTACTTTCCGCCCAACCGGGTTTACTGGCCCGGTTGGGGCCGCCTTTGCGGCCGCGAAGGCGGAGGAGCTTTCCGTCGATGCTATCGTCTCCGCCGCAAGCTTTGCCTTCAATTGCGCCTCCGGACTTAACGAATGGGCCACTGCCGGAACCGGCGAGGACGTCATTCAGAACGGTTGGGCCGCAAGAAACGGCGTATTATGCGCCGCGCTTGCGAAGAGCGGCGTAAGCGGCGCACCATCCGTCATCGAAGGGCGGCACGGCTTCCTAAACGCCTACGACCTGCAACCATGGATTGGCGACTTAACCGACAGCCTGGGCGAAACCTATTATCTGCTCGACACAAAGTTTAAGCAGCTGCCTGCCTGCATGAACGTGCAGAACGCTGCGCAGATTGCACAGTCGATCAGTAAAATGGATGGCTTTTCCGCTGCGGATATCGCCTCCGTCAGAATCGACGCTACGCAGGGTGGCAAGGACTGGCCAAACGGCGACAATACAAATGTAAAAACGCTGATTCAAGCCGCAATGAGCATTCCTTTCACGGTCGCGCAAACGCTGCTTACCGGTGACTGCGATCATATCAAGTGGGCCCCTCCCTATTCGCCGGAGGTTACCGACCTTATGAAACGCTGCGCCGTTGTCGCCAAGCCGGAGTATACGGCCATTCAGCAGGCGCATCAAGTAATCGGCATCACAGTTATCCTGAAAAACGGAAAGACGTTTTTTCAAGAACAGCTGGACGCGGCAACGCTTACGGAGGCGCAAGCCGTCGAAAAATTCCGGCAAACCGCCGCTTCCCTTTATGGAAAAGCGCAATCAGAAGAGCTTTGCTCGCTGCTGACGCATCTTGAAGAGCTTGACGACGTATTGCCGGTTCTTTCCATCCTGGCATAAAGCAGCCGATTTTCAGTATCGCGCTACGCCAGACGGCTTGGCTGATACGCAGGAAACCGGAAACAAAGCATTACTTTAATAAGAAGGCGGAGCAAACGGTGTCAAAGCTATTGGAGCGCGTTCATTACGGAAAAATAATCATCGCCATTATCACAATGTTAATGATTGGCACGCCGTATTTATGGAGCTTGTTTGCAGGGGCAGTCGAGCGTGAATTCCTCTGGACGCGGGCGCAAACTTCCATGGTGTTCACCGCGTCCATTATCAGCCTCATCGCGGGCGGAATCCTTGGCGGATTCATTACCGGCCGGCGCAGCCCTTCCGTTACCCTGTGCTATGCATGCGCGCTGACGCTGGGCGGATATTGCACGGCGGTTCTAATCAACAGCAGCACGCTGTTTTTCATCGCCTACGGCATTGCCGCTTCCATTGGGCTGGGGATGGCATACAACGCGACAATGGCCGGTTTCGCCGACTGCATCCCAGGCAGGAGCGGGCTGTGCAACGGCATTTTGCTTATGGCGTATGCCTTCTGCTCCATGCTGTTTAGCCCGCTTGTGCGTGCAGCCCTCCAAACGTTTGCCTGGCGGCATGTGTTTATCGCAATCGGGTGCATTTCCGCCGCATGGATGCTAATCGCCTCCTTTTTCGTCTTTCGTCCGGAGAAATCGGAGCAAAAGGCTGCCCCGTCCAATATCGACGTGCAGGCATCCGGCGCTACGCTGGACATTCCGCCAAAGGAGATGATTCGCCGAAAGACGGCGCAGCGTTATCTGCTCTGGGGAACCTTTGCCGCTTCCGGCGGATTGAGCGTGATTGGGCAAGGGCTGCAAATTATGGAAGAGACCGGAAGCACAGCGGCGTTGGCCACAGTTTGCGTAAGCGCGATTTCGCTAACAAACGGCCTGTCACGCTTTTTTGCAGGCGCACTTTGGGATTTACTTGGTTGGAAAAAGGTCATGCGGTTGGCGACAGCACTCAACATTGCAGGCGGCGCAGGCGTAGTTCTGGGCGTTCTGTTGCGGCAACCAATCGTTCTGCTGACCGGCTCCGTGCTGGCGGCAGCATCGTACGGAACCGGAACACCGATTGGCGCGTCGTTTGTGCGAAAATTTTATGGCAAAAAATACTTTGCCTCCAACTATGGGTTTATCAACCTGGTTGGCCTAAGCGCCTCACTGCTTGGCACAACAATGGTCGGCGTGCTGCGAACGGGATCAGGGAGTTACCTGCTGCCGGCATGCTTGCTGTTGCTCTATGCAATAGCAGCCGTACCGGTTTTGTCTGCCATCAAGGAACCGTAATTGGCTGAAAATAGAATCGTGTTAGTAATATAGGAGGACAGAAATGACACAGGGAGAAGACGTATTTATCGTTGAACGTCTGGGAGAACATGGCGAGATTGCAGTCTTGCGCACAAATCGTCCCGAATCGGAAAACCGAACGGATTACCGCGTTGTTGAACGCAGAGCAAAAGTGTATGCACAGCTTGCCAAAGATAACGATCTTCGCGTTTACATCATCACCGGAACGGGTGAATGGTTCGACACCGGCGGCGAGCTCAACGCAAAGGACCCGGAGGAATGCCGAAAGTATCAGGAAAGCATTGCGCAGTTCCTGAAGGCCAAGGATGAGCTGGAGCTTCGCAACATTCCGAAAATTGCTGCAATCAACGGCCTGTGCGTCGCAGGGGGAATGTCCTCCGTATTGGATGCGGATTTTGCCATTGCAGTCGATACGGCGCGGTTCGGCTACCCCGAAATCCTGCGCAGCGGATTCCCGATTATGGCCATGGAAACAGCGCTCGATTATATTCCGCAAAAGAAATTGCTCGAAGCCTGTTACTTTGGCGAGCTTTATCCGGCAAGCTGGATGCAGGAAATGCATCTGGTCAATCAGGTGGTTTCACAGGAAGATTTCTGGCCCACCGTTATGAAATATGCGGAGAAGCTTGTTTCGATGCCCAAGGAATTGATTCAGCGGGGAAGACAAGCTTACTTTGATATGCTTTCGCTAACCGGAAAAGCGCGAACCGATTGTGCAAAAGCCGCTCTTTCGGACGTACTAAAAATCCAGGGTACCTTTCAAAAGGGCGATCTAAGCTATTAATCAGCATAACGCCTATTTGCCAACCGCATTTTGCGTGTGTGTGAAGCGCCCAACAACCACGGGCGCTTCCTTCTACCGGCAAGTCGCCGTTCGCACTTGCTTAGAGCATACCATATCTATCCGCATTTCTTCCCTTCGCGGTAACCTGCATACGCATTCCGTTGCGCATTCCTCGCAGTAATGCTTGCATGGCGGGATTCTTATTATCCTGATGCGGCCGTTCGATAGCTTTCGATAGAGCGCGCTTGAAAGTATGCGTATAGTCGCATATAATAAGCGCAAGTAGTACTTGTGAGGAGGGCGACGATGGATTTCATTTCGGTCAACGAAGCGGCAGAACTGTGGGGCATGTCGCCGCGCAACGTGCAGCGGCTTCTATCCGAAGGCCGTATAGCGGGCGCGAAGAAATACGGCTACTACTGGCTCATCCCTGCCGATAGCCAAAAGCCCATCGACCCGCGCAAAGCGAAGAAGCAGCCGCCGGAGTTGACTGCGTTTACCCTCCCTCGCCAATGCCCCGTGCTCGTCATGACCACGCTCTACCGCGCGCCCGGCAGCGGTGACCTGGCGACGGCATCCCTTGCGGGCGACCCGGCGGCACAGAGGCTGTTCGCCGCGCAGCTTGCCTACTTTCGGGGTAAAACCGAGGAAGCCGCGCAAATGGCCGGAGAACTCGCTTTGGAAAGCAACGCGGCGGACGTGCGCTTGGGCTGCGGCTTTGTGCTGTGCCTTTCCGCCATGTATGCGGGCGACGCGGACGCTTGGGCAAGCGCCTATGCCATGCTGCAAAGTATCCCTTGCGCAAGCGCTGCGGACGAGGCGTTACGGGATTTTCTGCTGGCTAATGTGGACAGCGGCCTATACGACAAAAGCAGCGTTCCCGTCTGGTTTCAGCGGGGAGATTTCAGCCCCCTGCCGGGGGACTGCTTCCCGCTGGCGCGGATGCTGTACTTAAAGTACCTGCTGTTGGACAGAGGCGACCCCGGCATATCGGTCATGTGCGGGCCGCTAATCTCGCAATGCAGGCTGGAGCGCGCGCTGCTTGCCGAAATTTACTGCCGGCTGCTTACCGCCATTGGCTTCCACGACAGAGGGGACAACGACCGCGCTGCAGAACTGATCGACGCGGCTATTTCGCTCGCCCTGCCGGATCGGCTCTATGCGCCGCTTGCGGAGGAACGCGGCGAGCTCGGCATCCTGCTCGATGAACGGCTGGCACGCGCGGACAAGGACGCAGCGCGCGCCGTGCGGGAACTGCAAAAGCGCCTGATGACGGGCTGGTCGGCCTTGCAGGAAGCATTGAAGGGGAGAACCTATGCCCGCGACCTGACCCCGCGCGAGCACCACGCGGCCAAGCTCGCCGCCAAGGGGCTGACGAACGCCGAAATTGCGGAGCGCATGGGCGTTTCCGTCAACACGGTCAAGCGGTATATCGCGGAGGCGGTGGGTAAAACGGGCGCCGAAAGCCGCACGGCGCTTGCCAATTATATCGCGCTGGAGGGCGAAACCCTGCCATAATACCCTATTCTTTTTTCGCCTTTTTCGGGTGAGGACAAACCGTGCCGGAATCCGCTAAACTATAGGTGGAAATCTATGGAGAGGAGCCCCGACACGGGGGAACGCATATGAAACGAAATACCTTTCGCTTTTCGGCCGCGCTGCTGGCGCTGGCGCTGCTACTAACCCTGCTGCCCGCTGCCGCATTCGCGGAGGAGGGAACGGGCGAAGCACTGCCGGAGCTGTCAGTCAAATTCAGCTCAAACCCCAACAAGCGCACCGCGCTGCCCCTTACGCTCAAAGAGGGCGACCAGCTTAGCATCAACGGCGTTGACCTCGAAACCGTGCTCGGGCCAAAGGGCAACCCGCTCATCAGCGCCGGCGCGCTTGCGACGGCGGCGGCGCTGTCGGAGGAGCAGATGCAGGCGCTGACGGAGGAGCAGGAGCAGATTCAGGCGCTGACGGCAGCGCAGCTCCAGGCGCTGACGGAGGGAATGCCGCATATCCGGATTTCCTCCGACGGGCGATACATCTCCTATCCGGCCAACCTGGCGCAGGGCGCGGGCGGCACGGCGCTCGCGGGCGAGGAGAACGAGGGGCTGCCCGAAAAGGAGTATGCGCTGCTGCTCGCCATACGGAAGAGCCTGAATAACCCGAATTACAGTTGGTGGAATGTGCTGTTAGAGGTTAATGCTTCCTGTGAATGTAAGCTTTTTTTCGACTATTTGGCAGAAAAATGGGGGATTCCCGCTGAAGAGATCCGGGAGCTGATGGGCACCCGCGACGACGATTCTCTGCAGATTTGGCTTCTTGATCGTTATTACCCAGATGAAGATTCGTCTCGTGTTAACATACATGATCTATTTGATCCTCGACAACAGAAGAAGAGCGACCCGGCGCTCGCGGGCGAGAAGAACGATCAGGAGGGGCTGTCCGATCAGGATTATGCGTTTCTGCTCGCCGTGCGGAAGAGCACGGGAAGGGCCGGATTGGGCTGGACTGACCTTCTCGCCCTCATTT